>CAJCHW010000129.1 GCA_903970125.1 Chlamydiota bacterium | reverse complement strand
GCGTGCGAGCAACAGCTCGGTGCCGGCCAGTGTCTGGCTTGTTGCAGACTCGATCGTCACCTGCGCCATCTCACCCGGGTTCGCTATACCGGCGAAGTTGACCACCTTGTTGTGGCGCGTGCGGCCCCGAAGCATGTCTGGGTCTGTCCGCGAAACGCCTTCCACAAGCACCTCCTGCGTGGTGCCCACGAACCGCTGTGCGCGCTCGCGGGCGCGACGCTGCACGATCTCCAGCAGGCGTTCCATGCGGGCGACTTTGACCGGGTGGACAACAACCCCATCCTCGATGCTCGCAGCCTCTGTGCCGCGTCGTGGCGAGAAGATGAACGTGAACGCCCCGTCGTAGCCGACCTGCTCTACCACGTCCAAGGTCTGCTGAAAGTCAGCCTCGTTCTCGCCGGGAAAGCCCACGATGACATCCGTCGTCAGCGCCACGTCCGGTACATGCTCGCGAATCAACGCGACACGATCGAGGTAGCGCTCGCGGTCATAGGTTCGGCGCATGGCTTTGAGCACCGCGCTCGATCCGGACTGAAGGGGCAGATGAATGTGCTCGCACACCGACTCCAGCTCGGCGTGGGCACGGACTACGTCCTCGCGCATGTCCTTTGGATGGGGGCTGGTGTAGCGAATGCGCTCGATCCCTGAGACCGCGTCGACAGCCTCCAGAAGCTTGGCAAAGCTCCGCGGCCCACCGTCGCGCAGGTCGCGGCCGTAGGAGTTCACGTTCTGACCGAGCAGAGTGATCTCCTTGACGCCGTCGACGGCCATAGCCCTCACCTGATCGACAAGCTCGTCGAAGGGGCGGCTCACCTCGCGGCCACGGGTGGAAGGGACTATGCAGTAGGAGCAGCGGCAGTTGCAGCCGACGCTGATCTGTAGCCATCCCTGAAACGGCCGCTCGCGCAGCGCCGGCAGCCGGCCCGTGAAGCCCTCGAACTCGAAGTAGCCTTGGGCGCTCAGCGAGTCGGTGGTCAAGAACTCCGCGAGCTTGTGCACCTGGCCAGGGCCAAAGGCAACGTCCACGAAGGGGAAACGTTCGAAGACCTCCTCCTTGACTGACTGCGCCCAGCAGCCGCCCACTCCAACCACCACCTCGGGACGTTCGCGTTTGACCCTCTTGGCCTCGCCGAGGTGGGCCAGAAAACGGCTGTCAGCGGACTCGCGGATCGAGCAGGTGTTGAAGATGATCAGGTCGGCCTCCTGGCGTGCCGGCGCCTGTCGATAGCCGAGCGACTCGAGCATGCCCTTCATGTGCTCGGAATCGTGCTCGTTCATCTGGCACCCGAAGGTGGTCACGTGGTAGCGCTTTTGCATATAGGTCGCCTCGGTCAGCACTTCTCTCACGAGAAGGGTAGGCCCTCGCGACTCAAGCGAGCATGACCGCACCGGCGGCGGCTCGATGACAACCCCACCGCCCGCGCCGGACCTGGTCGATCACCTCGCCGCGTCCAACCTGTTCACCGGGCGCAATCCCGCACGAAGGGACGGGCATAATATCGACGTGGACGACGCGGTGACGCGCTACTGCTCGGCGACTGAGGCGGGCGATATGGAGGCGATGGCCACCACGTTCGCCAGCGGCGTCGAGCTCCCGTCTCCGCTCTTTGGCCGCATGACTTTCAAGGGAGACGACGTGAGATCCATTCTCACAGCCGTCTACTCCGTTCTGCGCGACGTCGGCTGGGAGGCCCCGGTCGGTGACGGCCCCACGCGGCTCGCTGTCACCCACGCCAAGATCCTCGGCATGCGCATCGACGACGCAATGGTCTTTGAGCTAGACCAGCAAGGCAAGATCCGCCGGATACGACCCCACCTGAGGCCTTTGGCGGCAACACTCCTGTTTGCCCTCGCAGTCGTCCCGCGCGTCGCCACCAAGCCGCTGATGACCCTGCGCGCGCTGCGTCGAGCCTGAGCGCTGCGGGCATTCGCCGAACGTCTCACGCCTACACGACTGCGGCCGCTGCGCACCCCAACGTGGTTACGCGGTAGCGCTTCGCGGTTCCGACATGCCCGGAGCCCCAAGGGCGGCTGAGGTGTCAATCCCCCAGCCGCCCTTGAAGCTAAGCGGCCTGCGCTACGGCGTCGTTTGGCACCGGTGCCGCGGCGGCTGGCTGGCCCTGCGCCGGTTCACCGGCAGGCGCGTCGGCCGCGACTGGCCGCAGCGGCCCGCTGCGGCTCATACCCAGCGCAGTGAATATCCGCGACTCGATCTCCCGTGCCATCGCCGGCTGTTCCTCGAGGTAGGCCTTGGTGTTCACGCGCCCCTGCCCCAGTCGCTCCTTGCCGTAGGAGAAGAATGCGCCGGACTTCGTGATCACGCCGTGCTCGACACCCAGGTCGATCAGGCAGCCCATCGTCGAGATGCCCTTGCCGAACTCGATTTCAAACTCGGCCTGCCTGAACGGCGCCGCGAGCTTGTTCTTGACCACCTTCACGCGCACCCTGTTTCCCACCGCTTCGGTGCCCTCCTTGAGGGTCTCGATGCGGCGGATATCCAGGCGCTGAGAGGCATAAAACTTCAGCGCCCTACCGCCTGGCTGGGTCTCCGGTGAGCCGAACATCACGCCGACCTTTTCGCGAATCTGGTTGGTCAGGATGCACAGCGTCCGCGTGCGGTGCAGGTTGCCTGCGAGCTTGCGCATCGCCTGCGACATCATGCGCGCCTGTAGGCCGACTGACTGGTCGCCCATTTCGCCTTCGAGCTCCGCGCGCGGCGTCAGCGCCGCGACCGAGTCGATCGCCACGACATCCACGCCGCCGGAGCGCACCAGCATGTCGGCGATCTCAAGCGCCTGCTCGCCGTAATCTGGCTGTGAGACCAGCAGCTCGTCGATGTCAAGACCGATGGCCTTGGCGTAGATGGGATCCATGGCGTGCTCGGCGTCGATGAACGCGCACACGCCGCCGCGCTTCTGGGCCTCGGCAAGCACGTGGTAGACGAGCGTCGTCTTACCGGAGGACTCCGGGCCGAACACCTCCACGATCCTGCCGCGCGGCACCCCGCCGATGCCCAGCGCTATGTCCAGGGTCAGCGAGCCCGTGGGGACGGCCTCGATCTGCACCTGTGCGCTCTCATCGCCCATGCGCATCACGGCGCCCTTGCCAAATTGGGTCTCGATCTGCCCGAGCGTGGCCTTCAGCGCTGTGTCGCGCGCCTTGGCAGCCTTCTCGCTCTCGGCGATCGCCTTTGCCTGTGTGGCGCCGGCTGCGGCAGTGGCTCCGTTGCCGGCGGCCTTTCCGTTCTCGTTGCTGGACATCTCCTGGGGCTCCTTTAGCTGTGTGCGCTCCGTTGGGAACACATGTTCGTACTGCACTGGCAGAATATGGGCCGCAACGGACGGAACCGCACGGCGGTGCTCGCTCCCTTGTTCCGACCGGTGTTGCGGTTGGGCGCCCACTGGCCTCTTGCCGGGTAGGCGTGGGTGTGGCGCCGCCCCTGGGCGCCGCCCCGCTACGGGGCTTTTGCCAGGTACTGGTGGCCGGTGTGGACCATCAGGCGGTGATGGTTGACCAGGTTGGTCACCAGCACCTTGTCGCGAGTGACGCGAATCACAGTGCCCTCGCAGAGATCCTCCGTCAGCCATTCAGTGCCCTCGACGGCGCCCGCGGCGTAGTTGCCCTTGGTCGAGAACTGGCCGTGCGCGTTTGCCCAAAGCTTGCGCACCACGTGCTTGGGCGACGCGGACGCGACGCGTGCGCGCGCGGTATGGCTGCGCTCCTGCGCGGTGGGACAGACGGCGAGGTTTCCGCCCGTCAGCGTGGCGAGCACCATCCCATTGGCTCCCTGGGTGAGGATGAACTCGCCGGCGAAGAATTCGCCGATCTCGGTGCCATGGGATGTGGCCACGGTCACGCTCACGTGCCCGTTGGTCGCGTTGATGACCGTGCCAAATGGGATCTGTTGCAGCGAGGAGAGTGGGACGAAGGTGTCCGTGCCCGGTAACTCCACCAGCACCGTGCCCGAGACAGGGGCAACGTTGCCGGTGTGGGCCAGGACGGGTGCGGGTAGACCCGAGGTGGTGGCGGAAGTCGACGCCGACGTCGAGCCCGTGACGCCAGACGCCGGCGACGCAGATCGGGCGCCGGAGCCCGCCGGGGCGACGTAGGTGAAGCTCGGGCCGGCAGTCGACGTCCCGTCTGCGCTGCTCACCACGACTTCATAGGTGCCCGCGGGCGCGGCCGGCGTCTTGGCAAGGATTTCTTCGGTGGAGGCCACGTCGGTGTTTGTCAGTTCACGACCGTCGATGGTGACCACGGAGCCGGCGAGAAAGTGGGTGCCTTTGATCTTCACGTCGGTTGAGCCGGTGGTCGGCCCGGAACTGGGTTCGATGGACGTGACCGCCGGCGCGAAGTACGTGAAGCGGTCGCTTGAGCCCGTGGGGCTGGAGCCGTTGTAATTGGTCACCCGCACGTCGACGGCTTCAGAGCCGGGTGGCGCCGTCGCCGTCAGCGAGGTCGGCGAGTTGAAGTGCACATTCCTGCCGCTCGCAGCGCCAAAGCTGACCGCTGACGCCGGCGAGAAGTTGGTGCCGGTGATATTGACCACCGTCCCTCCGACCGCTGGCCCTTCCTTGGCTGAGATTTCGTCCACGGTAGGGTCTCCGAAGCAAGCCCACGAAAACGCATTGTTGGGGTTTTCTGGCAGCGCGTAGGTTTCCATCGTGGGGTATTCGGTGTGGCAAACCCCGTTCTCGCTTGGAGCAGCGCCCGCGGTGGTCCACACCACTTCTTCCCCGTCCGCCTTCACGCAGGCCCAGTTTTCATACGCCCAGTCGGGGCCCGAAACACCGCCCCGATGCAGCGTGATCGCGGCCAGGCTGAGCGAGGGGTCACCGGGATAGCTAAGCGCTTCGCAGTACCCGATGGAGTTCGGAATGCCGCCTATGTAGCCCGGGGGCACATAGGTGAATTCGTCCGCTGCGCTCGTCGCTGATGTCCCGGCGGAGGTCGTCACTGTTACGTCAACCGTTCCCAGGCTGGCTTCCGGGGCGGTCGCAGCAATCGACGAAGCTGAGTTGACGGTCACGTGCGTCGCCGAGTCGACCCCGAAGTTCACTGAGGCCCCAGCGACGAATCCGCTGCCTTCGATGGTCACCACCGTGCCACCGTCTTCGGACCCGTGAGCTTGTTCAACCTTCGAAACCGTCGGCACCACGGCCCGCCGGAGCTCGGCGATCGCATCGGCGCCCTGCCCGGCCACGTAGACGTTGGTCCCGTCGGGACTCACGGTCAACCGCCGTGTCCCGCCAAGGCCCAGAACTTCGTTGGATCCGGCCCCGCACCCTGCGGAGTTGTAAGTCACGCATTCATACGGTGGCGCCAGCTGTTGCAACGCACCTCCGGAAATGCGCGCGAACGCGGCCACGGAGCCTTCGTTGGAGCTGCCCACATACACGTCTTCGCCGCCTGGGCTGATCGCCACCCCACGCGGAGCTTCCAGCCGCTTAACCGTCGTGCATCCTGCAATCGACGCTTCGCCGGTAATGCACGCGTTTTCGGCGCCCAGCTGGCTCAACGCACCCGTGCTTTCGTTGCGTTCGAGCTCGACCAGGGCGCTTTTGCGGTACGAGGTCGCATACACGTTCTTGCCGTCGGGGCTGATCACCAAGTCCTCGGAACCGTCGACCGCGATGCCTGATTCGCATGCAGCGTTCATTTCGCTGATGCATCCTTCCTTGCCCGGAAGCTGTTCCAGGGCACCTTCACTGCCGCGCTTGAACGCTACGATCGCGCCTTCAACGTTGCCTGCACCAGCCGCGACGTACACGTCCTTGCCGTCGGGGCTGACGACGAGGCCGATCGGTTCGAACATGCCGATAGCCGAGTGCACAGGGCAGCCGCTGGATGCTCCACCAATGCATTCGTGGCCCGAAAGCGGCTTGATTTCCCCGGACGCTTCGAGGTCGAACTCGGCGACCGCTTCCCCCTGAACGCTTGTCACGTAGACATTTTCTTCGCCCGGGCTGACCGCGACGCCATACGGTTCATGAATCCCCGCGTCTTCCTTCTGTTCGCATTCTCCAGTCACTTCACGGGTTACGCACCCGTGGCCGCCATGCAGCACTGAGAGCAGGCCAGTTGATTCGTTGCGTTCAAGAGCAACGACGGTCTGGTGACCAACCGCAGTCACGTAGACGTGCTTGCCGTTGGGGCTGACCGCTATCGCCGACGGGCCTTCCAGCTCAAGGACCTCTGCTTCGACGTTTTCTGAAGCACACGCTTCAGCGGTCGAAGTCAGACAGCCAATCACCGTGAGGGCCCCGGTAGCCTGATTGCGTTGATACTCGATGACCGCGCCGTGCGTTCCATCGACGGCAACGGAGTAGGCGTTCTTGCCGTCCGGGCTGACGACGATCTGAAACGGAACGTCCAGCCCGAAGGGGACCAGCGTTTCGCACTTGGCACCTTCCGAGGCACTGTCAAAGACTTCACCAACGCAGTTGTCAGGCGCCGGCAGCTGCGACAGCGACCCTGGGGTGCCCATTTGAAGCGTGGCGGTGTCGGTGCCACTGGTGCCGTTGTTGTCATGCTCCGGGCCAGACCATGACCGGCCTTCGGCCGAGATGGTCAGCGTGGCTTCAGATTGGTAAGGCCCGTCCGTGGTGTGCAGCACGAGCGTGTTGCCAGTCAGCGTCCCCGACAGTTCTTCGGCGTTGTTGTAGCCCGTGACCACGTCGGAACCAATGGCTTGGCGCAGCACATCCGTTGCCGGATAGTTGTCGCCAGCACAGGGCCCGACTTCGCAGTGATAGGTCGCTGACCACACGCCCGTCAGGTTGAGTTCGGCGGCGGCCGCGTTGGGCGCAGCTACCAGGCCGACCGAGGCGATCACGGCCGACGGCGCGATGAGGGCAAGGGCGCAACTACATATGCGACGGCTGCTGCGCCGCCGACCTCCTCCGCCGGTGTGCACTTGGTTTGACAGCTGAACCCCCGCGCGCGCGGCGTGAGTGACGATGCCGTCTCTCCGCGGATGCGTGGCGCGGAAGTCTACCGACGCAACGGTCCCCGTGGAGTAGCATCCCCCCGAAGGGCCGCCGGAGATCTCGATCGAGCCGATGCGATGGGCAGGACGCGAGTACAACGACAGAAACATGCCCTTCTGGTCGCGGTCACGGTGCTCGCTGTCGGAGTTGGCCTGGTAGCCGACGCCACCGATCTGTTGCGGCGCTCGGAACTGCAAACCATCGACGCCCGCTACTCGATCCGGGGCACGCACACGCCGCCGCGTGACATCGTCTTTGTGGCGATCAGCAAGGAAGCCGAACAGGAACTCTCTGCCGAGAGACTCGAAGCGCGCTCGCCCCTACCACGCAAATACGACGCGCAGGTCGTCGAAAACCTTCACCGCGCCGGCGCGCGCACGATCGCCATGGACATGGAATTCATTCATGCGGGCACAAGTGAAGCCGAAGACCAGGCGCTGGCGGAAGCGATCGCGCACGCACATGGCTCGGTCGTGCTCGGCACCAGCGAAGTCGGCGCCCACGGCGAAACGCAGATCTTCGGCGGTTCACCGGAGCTGTTGCACGAACTTGGGATCACGCCCGCCGAGGTGCGCCTGAATCTGGACACCGACGGGTCGATGCGGCGTTTTGCCTACGAAGACAGCCACCTGGTCAGCCTTCCCGTCGCCGCCGTGCAGCTGTTCACAGGACAGCCGATCTCAGCATCCACGTTCGATCACAACGAACTGCCCATCAACTACGCGGGTCCACCGGGGACATTTCGATCGATCTCCTACGCAAAGGTCCGCCGAGGGGACTTCCCGTCGGGCTTTTTCAGTGGCGCGCTGGTGATCGTCGGCGCCTCCTCGCCGATTCTGCAAGACCTGCACGCGACACCGTTCAGCGAGATCACGCCGGGACCGGAAATCTGGGCCAATGCCGCCGCCACGCTGCTGGAAGGCGTCCCGCTGCGATTCGCGCCCGGGGCCCTGAACGTGGTGCTCATCGCGATCCTCGGGATCGTGATCCCGCTTGGCAGCCTGCGGTTGCGCCAGTGGCGCGTGCTGCTGGGCGCGATGGGGCTCGCGATTCTGTTTACCGCGGCGGTGCAGGTCGCCTTCGACGACGGCCTGATCGTCAGCTACGTCTATCCCCTGCTCGCGCTTGCGCTGGGGACGCTGGGGACGCTTGCAGTGCTCTACCTCGCTGAGTCGATCGAGCGCGCGCGCGTACATGACCTCTTCTCCCGCTTCGTGCCCGCCGACGTGGTCGACCAGGTCGTTGCGAGCGCCGGCGACAACCTCCGGCTAG
>CAJCHW010000128.1 GCA_903970125.1 Chlamydiota bacterium | reverse complement strand
ATGCGCTGCCCATCTCCAGCGTGCATGTGCAGGGCGACGACGTAGATCTGACCGTGGTTCTGGGCGAGCAGCGCCGATGGGTTGGTGGCAGCGGCCGCAACATCCCAAGCTTTGAGATCTTCACCAGTCCGGACTGGCGCGGGACCGAGGGCTGGATCCGCTTTAACCAGCCGCTGTACCGGTACGGCAATCTGATCGAGGGGATCCGTCTGGAGTTCGCCTCCGGCAAGGTGGTCAGAGCGACCGCGGAGCGCAACGAGAGAGTGCTCACCGAGATGGTCGCCACCGAGAACGCCGACAAGGTGGGCGAGTACTCGCTGACCGACTCCCGCTTCTCGCGCATCACCAAATTCATGGCCGAGACGCTCTACGACGAGAACGTGGGAGGCGCCTACGGCAACACGCACCTGGCGCTTGGCAAGTCCTACCACGACTGCTACGACGGCGACCCCGCTGGGGTGACGCAGGAGCGCTGGGCCGAGTTGGGCTTCAACGACTCCACGGTACACACGGACATCGTGTCCACCACCGACCGCACCGTGACGGCGCGTCTGCGTGACGGCTCAGAGCGCGTGATCTACGGCGACGGGCGCTTCCAGCTCGACTGAACGACCAGGTCGCTGCAGCCGCCCTGGCTGTAACTGAGGACGCTGGGAGCGATCACTGACGACGCAGTCTTGGCACCGGCCGATCGGTGTGAGGCCGTGCTCGGTTTACAGGCGTTTGATAGGGTCGCGATGCCGTACACAAGGCGCGCAGGCAGGCTGTCCGAGGGTGTATCTGCGCGGATTTCGAGCGAGGAGTAGCGGGTGCCTCAAGCATTCAGGCTGACCAGCCCAAAGAGGGCCGCCGCGTTGGTCATCGGCGCCTGTGTGACGGTCGCTGTGGCCCTGTTTGCAGTGACGGCGCCTGCCGACGCAGCGTCCTCGGCGTTGGTCACCGCGGACGCGGGCAGCGCGCTCATCGTCCCGCTCGTGGACACCTCGGTAACGGATGTCTCGGCGAGCGCCGATGCGCCTTCAGCGGGTGCTAGCCAGGTCGTATACACGGTCGACTTCAAGGCCGAACACGCTCTGGCACAAGAAACGGAATTCATCCAGCTCAAGGCCCCCACGGGCACGGTCTTTCAGAGCAGCGGCGCCTATTACGCTGTGACAGACGGTGGGCACACCGGCGCGGCCGCGTCTGCGACCGTCGACCCTCGCGGCGCCGGCGACAATGTCGTCGACGTCTACACCTCTGATTTCAACATCGCCGCCGGCGACACCGTCGAAGTCCAGGCCTACGGAGTCAAGAACCCAACCGCTGCGGAATCCTCCGGCGAACTTGAGGTTTCGACGTCCTCCGACACCGCGGCGGTCGCGGTGCCTTTGGCGATCGGCGCTGCGAGCGCCGTCAGCGAAGTCAAGACGAGTGCCAGCTCCACCTCCGCCAACGCCACCGACGTGCTCTACACGGCTTCCTTCAAGGCGACCCACGCACTGAGCGGCGGCGACCCCGACCACTACAACGAATTTTCCGCCTTCATCCAGCTCAAGGCCCCCACGGGCACGGTCTTTCAGAGCAATGGCGCCTACTACGCCGTGACAGACGGTGGGCACACCGGCGCGGCCGCGTCTGCGACCGTCGGCCCTGGCGGCGCCGGCGAAAACGTCGTCGACGTCTACGTTCCCGCCTTCAACGTCGCCGCCGGCGACACCGTCGAAGTCCAGGCCTACGGAGTCAAGAACCCAACCGCTGCGGAATCCTCCGGCGAAGTGTCGGTCTCGACCTCGTCTGACACCGCGGCGGTCGCGGTGCCTTTGGCGATCGGCGTGGCGAGCGCCGTCAGCGAACTCAAGGCGAGCGCCAGCTCCACGTCGGCCGACGGCAGTGATGTGCTCTACGCGGCCTCCTTCAAGGCGACACACGCACTGACCGGCGGCGACCCAGACGACGACAACGAATTCCCGGGATTCGTCCAGCTCAAGGCTCCGACCGGCACGGTCTTTCAGAATAATCGCGCCTATTACGCGGTGATCGACGGCGCGCACACCGGCGACGCCGCATCCGCGACTGTCAACCCTGGCGGCGCCGGCGAAAACGTCGTCGACGTGTACATCCCCGATTTCAACGTCGATGCCGGCGACACCGTCGACGTCCAGGCCTACGGAGTCAAGAACCCAACCTCTGCGGTGCCCACCGGCGAGGTGTCGGTCTCGACCTCCTCTGACACGGTGCCGGCCTCCGTGCCTCTGGCGATCGGCGCGGCGAGTGCCGTCAGCGAAGTCAAGGCGAGCGCCAACACTTACTCCGCCAGCGCAAAGGACGTCGTCTATGAAGTTGGCTTCAAGGCCACGCAGGCGTTGGCGACTGGCGACCCCGACGACGACCACGAATTCGCGGGATTCATCCGGCTCACCGCTCCAGCGGGCACCATGTTTTCAGCCGCTGAAGAACTCTATCGAGTGGTCCTGGGCGCGGGACCCGAATCGGAATTCGCATCACACGTCGTCGTATCCCCGGAAGGGGCAGGCTCCAACGTCGTCGATGTGTACCTGCCCAGCGGCGCGAACCTAACCGCAGGAGAGGCGGTGCGGATACAGGCATACGGCGTCGCCAACCCGACCGCGCCCGTGCCGTCTGGGGAATTGTCGGTCCGGACCACCGCGGATTCGATCGTGGGATCGGCGCAGTTTGTCATCGGCGCGGCGACGTCGATCGGCAACCTCCGCTCAGAACTGTTCGACGGCAGCTACAACGAGCATTTTGTGGCGACGTCGAGCGTGTCCGACGCCGCGACCGGAAACTTTACCCACGCGCCGGGGTACGTCAGGTTCATGGCTCCCGACTCGGCGACGCTTCCAACCGCCGAAGATGACTACGAGTTCACCGCGACTGTCCCGGGGGGCGCAGGCGTCCGCTTCCAGGCCGAACGCGTGGAAGTGAGCGGTGCGACGGTGACCATTTATCTCGGCGCTAACATCAAAGCTGGCGACGAAGTTGAACTGACGATCAATGGCGTGGGCACTCCATCGGCCGGTGAAGTACACCTCGCGACATCATCGGACTCCACCGAACCAGGCGCGAACACCACGGTGGCTGTGCCATTGAGCGGCACCGTCACGTTCAAGGGCTCTCCCGTGACCACAAGCACCAGCGTGCAGGCTTGTGAGCTGGGTGGCGGCGGCTGCAAGCGCACCGGCACGACCAGTGATGGCGCCTTTACGTTTGGCGTTCCCCCGGTCGAGGGTGCGCGCTATGAGCTCACGGCGACGCCGCCGCCCTTCGGTGGCGTGGGCTCAGCGTCAAACTCCTCCGAAGCTCGCGTCGGCCCCGTGACCATTCCCCATTCGGGCGGCGTAACGGGTCTCGATCTGGCTCTGGGGACCACCGCGAAGCTTGCCAAAGGCGTAACGGTCCTCACCGACGGAGGCGAACAGACGTCCAAGACAGCGGATCCGTCGAGCTACACAGCCGAACCGTACGAGCTCAAGCTTGGCCCTAGCCTCTTCCCCAAGGGCAAGCGCGTGCTGATCACCCAGGTCGTTGTCCACGGGACCAACGGACTCACGGATGAACCGATGACCAAAGTCGTGGACGTCGGCGGCGCCGTTGGCGGACTGCCCACGGGTCTTGTGCTCGGCAAGCAACCGCTGACCGTGAACATGCCGGAGGCCTACCCAATGCACGGTGAGGTTCGGACGACGGTCAACTACCGGGTCCTGCGCGGGCCCAAGGCTCCCATCGAAGGCGTCGCGAGCACTCCGGTGCTCGCGGAGATCTACCCTTCCACCGGCGAACCGTCGACGGATCCGCTGCCGGCATACTTCATCAACTACGGCAATCCCAGCGGGATTTCGATCGGCCCCGCCACCATCACGGGCCCCGATGCCAGCGATTTCAAGATCGTTGCGCTCAGCGATTACGGGACACCCGAGACCTCCACGGACTGTGGTTCGTCAGCCGCCACCCTGTCACAGTCCTCAAGTCCCTCTCCGGCTTCGGAGTGTGGCATCGCTGTCCGGTTCACGCCGCCGGCAGACGCCAACCCGGACAGGGTGTACTACCACGCAACCCTCAAGGTCAGTGGTGGTTCCAGCGGCGATTCCGACATCCCGGTGTCGCTTGTCGGCTGCGACGCAGTAGCGGCCGAAGGGGCCGGGAAGGGTTGCTACCAGGGCGTGAACTCGGAAGAAGAAAAGCCGATTGGCCCGGAAATGGAAAAGACGCGCGACGAAGAAGAAAAGCAGCGGGCCGAAGATGAAATAAGGAAGCTCGAAGACGAAACTCAAACCAAGGCGATCGAAGAAGCGCTTCAAGCCGACCGCGAAATCGTCGCCGAACTCGCTGCCGAAATAATTCTCGCTGAAATAGAAGTCGCGGAATCGATAGAAGAGTACGAAGCCGAGAAGGAACAACTGGCCGAAGAAGTGTCCGATCTGGCGCAAGAACAGAAGCAGTTGGAAATGGAAGGGGGACACGACAAAGAAATCGACGAAATCAAGCACGAAATCGAAGAACGGGAAGAACAGTTCGAAGAAGTCGAAACCGTACTTCACGAAACCGAAACCCAAATTAAGAACAGGGAAGAAAACGGCGACCCCGAAGAAGCCGGAGCCGTTGAAGCCGGTGACATGTACAAGGACCCGAGCGGCACCGTGTCTGTGAAGACCGCCGAAGGCGGGCTTGCGCCCCTCGCGGCCGCCACTGTCACCCTGGAGTCAAGCTACCTGGAAAGCGGGCCTTTCACTGTCGTCGAAAACGGCAGTTCGATCATGTCGCCGGCCAACAGGCTCAATCCCGGTGTCACGACCGCTGACGGGCATTTCGGCTGGGACGTACTGGCCGGCTACTACACGATTGCCGCGACCAAGTCCGGCTGTAATCCGGCACCACAGGAAACCGCGGCGTTGACCATTCCGCCGCCCGTCGAAAACCTGTCGCTAACACTTGAATGCGCCGTTCCCCCGTCGCTCAGCACGCCAGAAGTCACGGTCTCCTCCTCGGTGCTCAACTCCAACTACGGCCAGGCGGTCACGTTTACGGCAGACGTCAGCGGAGGTTCAAGCCCAACTGGGACCGTCACGTTCTACGACGGCGCCGATCCGATCGGAGAAGGCGCGGGGGTGCTGCAGGACGGGAAGGCCAGCATGACCATAAGGACGCTGGTTCCCGGGCCAAACTCGATCACGGCCGACTACAGCGGTGACGGGGCCAACAAGCCGGTCAAGTCGGCTGCGATCACCCAGACGGTCGGCGCGTCGTCCAGTGGCCAGCCCGGCAACGAAAAACAACCCTCGACTGGCACTTCAACCACTTCGACGCCACAGCCGATTCCGACGCCGCAGTCGAGCTCGACGGGCACAGCATCGGCCCGCGGTGGATCTGGAGCGGCTTCCCTAATCACGACCAAGCTCGCCGTGTTGGGTCGTCACGCGATCGTAAAGCTTCGCTGCGAGGGCCCCGGCACGTGCTCCGGGACGCTGACACTGAGCGTCAAGAGCGCCAAGGGCAAGGGTCACTCCAAGCGCGCGAAGCTCACGTTGATCGGTACTGTCGCCTACACGATCAGGTCGGGTGCGAGCGCGACGGTAAGGCTGCCGCTGGGTGGTGCCGGTCGGAAGCTGTTGGCGGCCAGGCA
Organism: Chlamydiota bacterium; assembly: GCA_903970125.1. Lineage (GTDB taxonomy): Bacteria > Actinomycetota > Thermoleophilia > Solirubrobacterales > Solirubrobacteraceae > Palsa-744. Next base: position 4,762 of record CAJCHW010000128.1, on the reverse strand, counting down.
CGGCAAGCTGCGGGCAACGCTCGCGATCGGCGTCTCGGGGTCTGAGCCGAGCTCGTCAGCTGCGACCGTGACGCTCGTGTCCAAGCCCTCCTGATCGCGGAGGCACTGAGCCGAACGGCGGTGGCGGCGCCAGTAGCCCGCGCCCCCAGTCAGGAGCCGCTGAATACCGGGGCGCGCTTGCTCGCAAACGCGACCACGCCCTCCTGGAAGTCCTTGGTGCGGGCGAGCGCGTGCTGAAGCTGTGCCTCGAGGTGCAGCTGGCCGTCGAGGTCGGGGTATATGGAACGGTTGAGCGCGTCCTTGGCGGCCGCATAGGACAACGTGGGTCCCGCCGCCAGACGCGCAACAAGCGCCTCGGCCTCGTCCATCATGTGCGCGTCCGGGTACACCCAGTTCACCAGGCCCCACTCGAGCGCTTGTGGCGCCGGCACGCGATCGCCTAGGAACGCCATCTGGAACGCGAGCGCCTTGCCCACGGCCGGCGGCACGAAAGCCGTGGAGCCACCGTCGGGCATGAGGCCGATGTTGACGAACGAGAGCCCGAGATAGGCCGACTCGGCCGCGACCAGCAGGTCGCACGCGAGTGCCAGCGAGACCCCGATGCCGACCGCCGGCCCGTTGATCGCGGCCACGACGGGCTTTGGCAGACGCCGAATGCCGGCGATCACGGGGTGGTAGATGTTCTCGAGCTCGTGCCCGATGTCGGGCATGCCGTCGGCGGCGGCTGCCGGTGGCTGCTTGAGGTCGGCACCCGAGGAAAAGCCTCGCCCGGCGCCGGTGACCAGCAATGCGCGTACAGACTCATCGGCGGCCTCGCCCGCGATCACCGCGCCGAGCTCACGGCCAAGCTGCTCCGTCCAGGCGTTCAACGTGTCGGAGCGGTTCAGGATCAGGCGCCCCACGGCGCCGGTCTGCTCCCAGATGACTGTCTCATAGCTCATTACGGGCTCCTTTTTCGGTGTGGGCCGCACGAGCGTGGCCCGCGAACGGGGAACTGTGGGGTATAAACGATGACGCACGACCATGCCAGTTGTACCGATCCCCCTTGCCTCCAGCGAGGCCACGCTGCACTTTGGAGAGTTCGTGCCGCCGGTGCTCGCGGCCGCGGCATATCTGATGCTTTACCTGCGGCGGGCGAACACGCTCAAGCTCCAAGGGCGTCCCGTGGCGTCTTGGCGGGCGGTCTCGTTCATATGCGCAGTGCTCACGGTGGTTGCGGTGCAGCTACCGCCGCTTGACACGCTCGCCGACGAAATCCTGCTGGTGCACATGATCCAGCACATCGTCATCGGCGAAGTTGCGTCGCTGTTCATCGTGCTGGGGCTGACGGGACCGATGCTTGCGCCGCTGTTGCAGGTGCGCTTCACGCGGCCCGTGCGCGTGCTCACCAACCCCCTGATCGCCCTGTTGTTGTGGGCGGTAAACCTCTACACCTGGCACGTCCCGCTGCTCTACCAGCTGGCCATCCGTCACGACCTGATCCACGCCTTGGAGCACGCGTGTCTGCTGTGGTTCGGGGTGCTTTTGTGGTTGGCGCTACTGGGGCCATTGCCCAAGCCGGCCTGGTTTGAGGGCTGGGGACGCGTTGGCTACGTCTGTGTCGTCCGATGCTTTGGCGCGGTGCTTGGAAACGTGTTTTTGTGGGCGCAGACGATCTTCTACCCGATCTACAAGGCCAGCGATGCCCGTCACGGGCTGAACCCGATCTCCGACCAGAACCTTGCTGGGGGCATCATGGACGCAGTACAGGTGGGGCTGACCACGGTTTTGATCTGCTGGTTGTTCTTGCGCTTTGCGGCGCTCGACGAGGAGCGCCAGAAGTTGCTCGACCTCGCCTCAGACCGGGGCGTCGAGCTCAGTGACGCACGCGCGGCGCGCGCCGCGCTGGCTGGGACCACCGAGCATCTGCGCGAGCGGCTGCTGGCCGAGGAACCCGATGATCGCCCGTTGGCGGAAGATCCGACGCAGCAACACGCTGGGCAGTCAACGGGTTGAGAGGACCGGCCGGCGGCCTATGAGGCGGCGGATAATCACGCTGTGGCAGGCGGTTGGGCTGGCGGCCTTGGCGGTGGCGGTGGTGAGCATCATCGGCATCCTCGCGCACTCATCGTCATCGCCTGCGGCCAATCAGCTGGCCGACAACCCTGACCTTGACGGAGGGACGGCACTCTCGGGCCAGGCGCCCGGCTTCACGCTCACAGACCAGTTCGGACGGCGGGTCTCACTTTCGTCGTTGCGTGGCAAGGTCGTGATCCTGGCGTTCAACGATCCCGAGTGCACCACGATCTGTCCGCTGACCACCACGGAGATGGTCGATGCCAAGGCGATGCTTGGCGCGGCGGGCTCACAAGTGCAGCTGCTGGGCGTAGACGCCAATCCGACAGCGATAAGCATCGGCGACGTGCGCGCGTACTCACAGGTGCATGGGATGACGCACGCCTGGGAGTTTCTCACCGGGCCTTTGGGGACGCTCAAGCGGATCTGGCACGCCTACCACATCGAGGTCCAGATCGAACAGGGCGCTGTCGATCACACGCCGGCGCTTTACATGATCTCATCGCAGGGGAAGCTGGCGAAGGTCTTCCTGACAGAAATGGCCTACGCGGGTATCCGCCAGCAGGCCCAGATCCTCGCGCGTGCGGCCGCGAGCCTGCTCCGCGGCGACCCCGCGGTGCACTCGACGCTCTCGTACGCGCGGATTCCAGCGATCGATCCCAGTGCCACGGCCACGGTGCCGACAGCGGGAGGTGGGAGTCTGCACGTCGGCCCCAGCGGATCGCCGCGGCTGCTGCTTTTCTTCGACAGCTGGGATTCACAGGTCACCGATCTTGGCTCAGAGCTCGGCATGCTTGGCGGCTACGCGGCGCACGCGACCGCCGATCATCTCCCCGCTCTGACGGCCGTCGACGAGGGTAGCGTCGAGCCCTCGCCGCAGGCTTTGCCGCGCTTCCTCGCGGGACTTGCCAGTCCACTCACGTACCCGGTGGGCATCGACGAAAGTGGCCGCCTGGCTGATGGCTACGGAGTCGAAGACGAGCCGTGGTTCGTGCTTGTGTCGGCTTCGGGCCAGATCCTCTGGCACTACGACGTGTCGACCTCCGGCTGGCCCAGCATGGCGGCACTGTCCAAAGCGGTAGACGCTGCGCTTGCGCGCGGCCCCAGCGCGCCGGGGACTGAGAGCGCAGCGCAGGCACAGCTAGCGGGCTCGCCGGCACCGCTCGAAGCACTGCACAAGCAAAGCGATCAGATTCTCGGCTCGCAGGCGCAGCTGATGCAGCGGCTGCGAGCGCTTCGCGGCTACCCGATCGTGCTCAATGCGTGGGCCTCATGGTGTACGCCGTGTCGCACCGAGTTCCCCTTGTTGGCGGCGGCCTCCGCGCACTTCGGGCGCCACGTGGCATTCCTGGGTGCTGATGCCGAAGACACCGCCAGCAGCGCCAAGGCCTTTCTGGCCGAGCATCCAGTGAGCTACCCCAGCTACGAGACGACGACTGAAGCCTTGACTGCACTGGCGCCGATCGATGGTCTGCCCACGACCATCATCATCAATCCCGCGGGCAAGGTCGTCCACGTTCACATTGGCCAATACGACGCGCAGGGCACGCTTGATGAAGACATTCGCGCCTACGCGCTCGGCAGCTGACCGCGGCGCGCTGCGCCGCTTGAGTCGAGATGATTTGATAAGCCGCTGGAGCGTGTTGCCTACGAGGCACAGACGGCGAACACGGTGACCGTGTTGTTGTCGTTTGAGTTTTCGTATTTCCAGCCGGTCGGCGTGCCGCTTGTGACGATTTCACCGCTTGAGTTGATCGGTGCCGACATGGTGTAGTGGTCCTCGAGGGTTTCGCCCGTGCTGTTACGGCCGCCGCCGCCGGTGAGGATGTCGCCGTTGGGGCACTGCACCGTGGCAACCTTTTGGGCAGTCGCGGAGACCACTACGGTGCTCTCGGGAAGGCCAGTCGGTCCGGTGACACCGGTCGCGCCAGTGGCTCCGGCGCCGGTAGCACCCTTGGGGCCGGTGGCACCGGTTTCCCCGGTCGCCCCCTTGGCGCCGGTGGCGCCGACTTCTCCGGTCACGCCTTTGGCACCTGTGGGACCGGTTTCGCCAGTCGCGCCCTTGGCACCCGTGGGACCAATTGCTCCAGTAGCTCCGGCAACTCCGGCAGCGCCGGCAGACCCCGTGGCTCCAACTGCTCCCGTTGGTCCAGTTGCTCCAGCAGTGCCTGTGGTTCCGGTGGCACCTGCTACGCCGGTCGCACCAGTGACGCCGGCAGCGCCGACGGCCCCCGTCGCGCCAGCGGCCCCGGTGGCTCCGGCTGACCCGGTAGCGCCAGCTGCTCCAATTGCTCCAGTTGCGCCGGTAGACCCCGTGGCCCCAGTCGCGCCCGTGGAACCGGCCGCACCGGTGGACCCCGCTGCGCCAGTTGCGCCGGCAGCACCAGTTGCTCCGGTTGCGCCAGTGGCGCCGGCAACGCCCGTCGCGCCCACAGACCCGGCTGCACCCGTCGCGCCAGTGGCGCCGGCGACCCCAGCCGCTCCAGCAGACCCCGTGGCACCGGTTGCGCCCGTGGCTCCGGCTGCTCCAGTGGATCCGGCAACCCCGGCAGCGCCGGTAGACCCCGTGGCCCCGGTCGCGCCCGTGGAACCGGCCGCACCGGTGGACCCCGTAGTACCGGTTGCGCCAGTCGCTCCAGTCGCCCCGGCGGCCCCCGTTACTCCCGTCGCACCGGCAGCGCCAACAGACCCAGTCGCGCCGGTCGCC
>CAJCHW010000127.1 GCA_903970125.1 Chlamydiota bacterium | reverse complement strand
AGGAGAGACTGCCGATGTGCACGTCGAGATAGGCGCCATTGACTTCCTCGCCGATGACAGGCAGGCGCGGCAGGATCGTCACGCCGATCCCGATAGCAGCGATCGTGTAGCGATACCGCTCAAGTACCCCTAGGCCGTAGCGGCGGATGAGCGCGATCGTGGCAACGAACACGGCCAGGCCGACGACCATCCACTGGGCCTGCTGGCGCGCCAGGCCGGGATTGATCCTGTAGATCATCACGATGCCCACACTCGCGAGCACGGCCGCCAGGGGCAACAGATACGGGTCGGCGTCCGGAAGCGCCCACCGCACCACCAGATGCGCGACCACGCACAGTCCCAAAAAGAGCGCGCCGTAGGTGAGCGAAACCGATGAGAGCTTGTGCAGGGTCGCATTGGTGGCCGCGCCCGTGGTGTTGTTCTGCGCCTGAATGAAGATCGCGGTGAAGCCGCCCGTCACCAGCAGCCCCGCGGGCAGCAACCCGAGCAGCTCGCGGTTGCGGGCGCTGAGCACGGCAGCTAGGCCCGTCTCAGCGGGGCATCGATTGCGCCGTCAAGCGCTGCGTTGACGAGCGCATCGGCGCGCGCGTTCTGCGCACGCGGCACGGTGCGAATCGACCAGCGACCGAACTCCGTGAGCGCGCTGTGCGCCTGGCGATGCAGCGCGCGCATCGCGTCATGCTTGACCTTGTAAGCGCCGGTGATCTGCCTGGCGATGAGCTCGGAGTCGCCGATGATCTCGACCTCGCTCGCACCCAACGCGCGTGCGTGCTCCAACCCCAGCAGGAGCGCCCGGTACTCGGCGACGTTGTTTGTGGTCTGCCCGAGCAGTTCCGATGTCTCCTGCAGGACCTCACCGCCGGGGCTGCATAGAACGGCCGCAGCGGCCGCCGGGCCGGGGTTGCCCCTCGAGCCGCCGTCGACGTAGACAACTACCTTCAGCGTCGTTCACCCGCTCGGAGTCCCACGCGAAACGGTCCCGTGCGGCTATCGGAAGCGGCGCCCGTACCGCGGCGCTGCGACAGCGCTGCTGTCACCCGCTGGCGGTGGCCATGGTGGACAGCTCGCCTGCGACACGTTTGCGCCTGCGATCGCGAACCTCGCGGCGTTGGTCGCCGGCGCTGATCGCGTCGCCGCGACCTCGCCTGTCACCCTGGCGACGATCGACGATTACGGTGACGTTCGTATCGTCCTTGTAGTACTCAAGGAGCTGGTGAAAGAGCTCGTCGGGAGCGGTCCTTGGCACAACACAGTAGATCATCGTCGCTTGATCGTAGCTCACATAGCGGCCGCTGTCGAGCGCAGTGCGGATGTGCTGAGCGCTATCGCGCCGCCGTGTCGGCAGCGACGCCAGCGAGCCGGCCGTGATCGTCGGCGGCAGCATTGGCGACTAGATCCGCGGGGGCAAGCTCATCGAGCTCGGTTCCCCGATCGACGAGCACGACCGGCGAGGAGTCATCGTCGAGGTCGATCTCCCACCGGTACCAGCAAAGCTCCCACGCGGCGACCACGGTGATGCGCGCGCCGTGCGCCTCGACAACGTGGCCCGCGACCTTGTCCGACTGCGACTGATCGGTGCGGCGCACGGTCACCCAGGGCGGCCCGAATGAGCGCGCAACGCCCGCGATCCGCCGTGGCTGGTCGGTGTTGTTGAAGACGTCGATGGCCAACGCAATCGCGGGATCCTCGTCGGTGCTGATACCTACTGCCAGCTCATCGAGCTCCGCGTGCATACCCGCCGAGGTCTCCGCATCCGAATCCGGACCGCTGGAATCGCCCGAGTGGGCGCCGTCGGCCGCTTGGCCGTCGCCGAGCTCACCGAATGCTTCCCCCAGAAACGACGCGCGCGCAGACCCGGTGCCGGTCAGCCCTTCGCGGGCACCAGGCTCAGGCGCCACGAGCAACCCCTCACCGGCCTCGTCACGACGGCGCCGCACAAGCCCCATCAACGCATTGCTGCGTCGGCGGCGCCCGCCGGCGTCGGGGCCGCTCAGGGAGTCGTCAGCTGTCCGCACCCACCCCGAACTGACGGCCCGCGGCACGCACAACTCGCACACCGAGTGGGTCTCGCCGTGGCCCAGAAATCTGTCCGGCCGCTCCCCGCGCAGCAGCCGCCGGCCGCAGATATCGCAGGCAACCTCGGGTTGGTCGGTCACTATTGCCCTGGTTGCCATCCGCAAATAGCGTACTACGCGTGGGCTGCGGGCTGTCGGCGGGCCAGACGGTCAGTCAAACGCGTCGGCCTGCATGCGCGAGCGCAAACGCAGCACTGCCTTGGTGTGCAACTGCGAGACACGCGACTCCGTGACTCCCAGCACCTCGCCGATCTCGCGCAGGGTCAGGTTCTCGTAGTAGTAGAGCCCGATCACGAGCTTCTCGCGCTCAGGCAGGCGCGCAATCGCTTCGGCCATGCGGTCCTTCAGGTCTCCCAGATCCAATGCTCGCGCGGGATCCGGCGCGCCGGGATCCTCCAGCGTGTCAAGCAGCGACACCTGGTCGCCGGAGGAGTCCGAGACGTTCCACAACTCGTCCAGCGCCGCCAGCGAGGAGTGCGAGATCGTCAGCAGCGACTCCTGCAGTTCATCGTTGGAGATCTCAAGCTCCGAGGCGAGCTCCTGATCTGTGGGGGCTCGCTGGAGCTTGTTCTCAAGCTTTGCGTTGGCGCGCTCGATCTCGCGGGCGCGCGTGCGCACGCTGCGAGGCACCCAGTCCATCGCGCGCAGCTCGTCGATGATCGCGCCCTTGATACGCGTGATCGCGTAGGTCTCGAACTTGATCTCGCGGCCCAGGTCAAATCGTTCGATCGCGGAGATCAGCCCGACGAGCCCGTAGGAGATCAGGTCAGCTTCATCGACGTGCGGCGGCAAGCTGGCGGCGATGCGGCCGCCCACGTACTTCACCAGCGGTGAGTACGCCAACACAAGCCGCTCGCGCGCACGGCGGTCGCCGTCGGCCTTGTAGCGGCGCCACAGATCCTTCAGCTCAATCGCTTTGACATTCGTGGTCTCCAGGGTGGGCTCCTGTCGCTACAAGTGTACGACCAGCTCGGACCTCGATCGTGTTGTCAAGGTCCACCTGTGCAGCCCACCGCCCGCGGCAGGCGCTTGCAGGGGACCCAGCGCGCGCTCGGCTTGTCCGGGCTGGTCACGCCCGCGGGTGACTGCGAGAGTACGCGCTGCTCAGTCGAGCTGACTCCACCCGAGTGTAAAGTTGGGTTGAGGAAACACTACTGTGACCGAGCAGCTCTTGGATCGCTCGTAGGTCGGCGCCGCCGTCCAGCAGGTGTGTGGCGAAGCTGTGGCGCAGAGCGTGTGGGGAGAATGTGGGCGCCAGGTTCGCGCGCCGCAGCCACACTGTCAGTCGGCGACGCACGTCACTGGTGTAAAGCGGACGCCCGGACTTGCTCAAAAACAGGACCCCCGCGTCCTGGCCGCGAGCGGCCAGTATCGGCCGCGAGCGTTCCAGGTAGCCGCGAACGTGCTCCAGTGCGATCTCGCCCACGGGCACAAAGCGCGTCCTCGCACCCTTGCCATCAACGCGCACCTGCTCTGAGTCGAGCTCGACGCCGTCCAGCGTGATGCCGGCGAGCTCCTCGGCGCGCAGGCCGCAAGCGTACGCCAGCTCAAAGAGTGCACGGTCGCGAAGCTCCAGCACTCCGTCCGTGGGAATCGCACCGAGCAGGGTGGCGACATCGGCGGCCTTCATCACCTGCGGCAGTGTCTGCGCGCGTTTGGGCGTGGAAACGAGCTCTGCGGGATTGTCCGGGCACTGTCCGTGGTCGCGTTGACTTGCGAAGAGAGCCCGCAGCGCGGCGAGCTTGCGCGCGCTTGTGCTCGGCGCTGTGCCCGCTTCGGAGAGTCGAGCGATGTAGCCGCGCAACAGTCGCGGCGTGATCTCGACGGGTGCAAGCGCCTGAGCGTGCGCCCAGGCCGCAAACTGCTCGGCGTCGGTGCCGTACGCGCGGCGCGTCTTGTCGCTAGCGCCGCGACGCACGAGATCGCCGTCCATCAGTGCCAGGGCCTGGCGCCAGGGGCCCGCGCGGGGGACCCGCGGCGCACCCGTCGCAGCGGCTGCCTTCAGGCTCACGGACACCACGTGATCGTCATTCGCCGCGTGGGCGTGGCAACCCTCCCTGTCCGGCACCAACCATCGTGCACTCACACGCGCAGGCGCCGTAAAGTATGGCCATGGAGCCGCAGACATGGCAGCAGATCGATTGGCGTCAGCACCAGCGCTGGATCTCGGTGCGTGGCGGGCCGGTCAACGTGATCGAACTCGGTTCCGGTCCGCCGGTCCTGTTCGTGCATGGGCTCGGCGGCTCGTGGCAGAACTGGCTGCACCAGCTGCCGGCGTTCGCTGAGCACCACCGCGTCGTGGCGTTCGACCTTCCGGGCTTCGGCTACTCCCCGCTGCCGTCGGTCCAGGTGTCCATCCAGGGCTACGTGACCGCCACCAGCGAACTGCTCGACGCCGTGGACATCGACACGGTGGCGCTCGTGGGCAACTCCATGGGCGGGTTGATCAGCTGCGAGCTGGCGCTCGCTGAACCGTCGCGAGTGGCGCGGCTCGGACTGATCTCCCCCGCGGGCGTGGCCATGCGAAACCGCCAGCAGCGGATCTCGCTGCTGCGCTCCCTTTTCCCCGCCGTCGCGCTCACGGGCCATTGGATCTCGGTGAACGCCGAGCCGGCTGCTCGTCGCAGGCGCTTGCGCAACCGTCTGCTTGAGTTCGTGTCCAGCCAGCCCGATGCCATCCCGGCGGCGTTCGCCGCCGAGCAGCTGCGCGGCATGGGCAAGCCCGGCCTTTGGCCGGCGATGGAAGGCGTGATCATGCACAGCGTCGCCGAGCGCCTCTCGGGGATCTCGTGTCCGACGCTGCTGGTGTGGGGGCAGGACGACCCAGTGCTCCCCGTCAGGCACGCGGACGTTTTTGCGGCGGCCATCGCGCACGCGCGCAAGGTGACCTTCGCCGACACGGGGCACTGTGCGATGTTCGAACGCTCCGGCGAGTTCAACGGGCTGCTGTCGGAGCTGCTTGGGGATCCCGCACCGGCCGCTGTGGCAGCGACTGTCGCTAGCGCGTGATCGCACCCTCAGCGGCGCTGCCGACAAGCTTTGCGTACTTGCCAATCGCCACATCGGCGTGGCCACTGGCTGCGGGCACCGGCTCATAGGCGCCCACGCGCGCCGCGATCTCCCCATCTGCGAGATCGACGTCGAGCCGCCGCGTGTCTGCGTCAATCGTGATCTCATCTCCATCGCGCAACGCAGCGATCGGTCCTCCGCGGGCTGCCTCCGGCGCGATGTGAGCGACCATGAAGCCGTGCGTGGCGCCAGAGAAGCGCCCGTCGGTGATAAGCGCAACGTCTTCGCCGAGGCCCTGGCCCACAAGCGCGGCGGTCACCGCGAGCATCTCGCGCATGCCCGGGCCGCCGACGGGGCCCTCGCCACGGATCACGACCACGTCGCCGGCAACGATCTCCTTGGCCAACACAGCCGCCATCGCCGCCTGCTCGCCCTCGAACACGCGGGCCGGTCCGACGTGACGACGACGGCTGTGGCCGGCCAGCTTGACCACGCAGCCCTCGGGGGCGAGGTTGCCGCGCAGGATCGCAAACCCTCCCGTCGGCTGCAGCGGATCCGCCAGCGGGCGGACAACCGGCTGCCCGGGCGTCTCGGTGGCCTCGCGTGCATGCTCGCCGATCGAGCGTCCGCTCACGGTCACGGCATCGCCGTGCAACACCCCGGCCTCGAGCATGCGCGCGAGCACCAGGGGCACGCCTCCCGCCTCATAGAGATCGGTGGCCACATACTGGCCGCCCGGCTGCAGGTCGCAGAGCAGCGGCGTACGCTCGGAGATCGCGTCGAACTCGTCGATCACGAGGCCCACGCCCGCTTCACGGGCAACCGCAAGCAAATGCAGCACGGCGTTGGTGGAGCCGCCGCTCATGGCGACCGCCGCGATCGCATTTTCGAGTGCCGGCTTGGTGATGATGTCGCTCGGCTTGAGCCCGCGCCTGAGCACTCCCATCACGAGCTCTCCGATTTCGGTGGCAACCGCCAGCTTGCGGCCGTCCTCGGCGGGCACCATCGAGGAACCGGCCAAGGAGACGCCCAGCACCTCAAAGGCCATTGCCATCGTGTTGGCCGTGAACTGGCCACCGCATGCGCCGGCTCCAGGCGACGCCGCTTGCTCAAGTTCATGCAGCTGCTGATTGGTGATCTTGCCCGAGGCATGGGCGCCGACCGCCTCGAAGACCTGCTGGATGGTCACCTGCTCGCCCTGGAAATGGCCGGGCCTGATCGAGCCCCCGTAGAGCATCACCGAGGGAATGTCCAACCGCGCCATCGCCATCACGGTGCCAGGGATTGTTTTGTCGCAGCCGCTGATCGTCACGAGCGCGTCAAAGCAGTGGGCATCGGCCACGAGCTCGATCGAGTCGGCAATCAGCTCGCGTGAGACCAGCGAGGCGCGCATCCCAGGCGTACCCATCGTGATGCCATCGGAGATCGCGATCGTGTTGAGCTCCATGGGGGTGCCGCCCGCGGCACGGATGCCCTGCTTGACCTTCGCCGCGAGCACGCGGTTGTTGAAGTTGCACGGCATCGTCTCGATCCACGAGTGAGCCACGCCCACGATCGGCTTGGCGAGATCCTCGGCGGAGTAGCCGATCCCGTACAAGTAGGCGCGCGCCGGCGCGCGCTCGACACCCTCGGTGAGGGCTCGACTACGGTGCCTTACGTCAAAGGGCTCAGAGTTCAAGGCGCCGGAACACTACCGCCCGGACGCCCGTACGAGGCCTGGGTGGCAGAGCCCCAGCCGTCGGCGCCCGGACTTTGGTCTTCCCACTGCGCCAAGCGCAGGAGATCGCGCCGTACCTGATCGGGGTCGACCTGCCGGCCGGGCAGATGCATGTTCGCCTGGTCGAGCAGCTGGCGCTCGTCGGCGCTCAGCATCATCCACTTGGCCAGGACGTCGTCGGAATCCGGCAGCCGCGGCTGCCCGGCGGTCCAGTGCGGTGAATGCAACGCGATGCAGTACTCGTTGAGGATCGCGCCTGTGTCGGCGAGGTAAGCGACGATCGGCCGGTGCGGGTAGATCAGGTAGCCGTAGCGCCCGCCGGATGCCTGGCTGCAGTTCACGCCGCCACCCCCCCACACACGCAGAAAGCCGAGATCGCGATACATCGCCCACTCCTCCTCGTTGACGCACGATCGCAACAGCGCACGCGCGCGCTGCTCGGCGCGGCGTTCGCGTCCGGGGTCGTATGCCAGCGGCGCAATCTCGCGAGAGCTCTCGCGCCGACGGCCGAGGGCTTCGCTGCACCGAGAACCAAGCGCTGTGAGTCTCCCCAGCCCCAGCTCAAAAAAGCACAAAAGGGCGACGATCGCAGTGGCACCTAGGGCGAGCGCCATCGACGGCGTCTCAGCGACAGCCGCCGGCCGCGCGCGGAAAGAAGATCACACGCTCGGCGTCGGGCGGCACCTCGTCGAAACTGCGCACCAACTCGGCCTGGCGGCGACCACCCGCGGCGATGGGCACCGCTGCGGCCATGCCCAGGTCAAGCTGCCGTCGGAAGGCCTCGATCAGCTCCTCGGCCTGCTCGGGCACGGTGACGTCCCCCTCTGCCACCACCACCTCACCACGACCAGGCTCCATACGCAGCAGCTTCATCAGCGACGATTTTACACGCGCACGCAAACTCCCCGGCCGAGATCACGCGACGCGCCCGGCCGCCGGCTCCGGCCGGCGCGCTAGCGATCGAGGTGCTTGACGTCGAGGACGTCCACCGGTCCCGCACCCGCGCCCAGCTCGGCGTGCCCATTTGCGACCGCAAGACCGGTGAGCGCACGGGCCGCGCGCGCGGCAGCCAAGGGGCCATCCCCGCGGGCCAGCCGCGCAGCCAGGACCGCCGAATGCGTGCATCCGGAGCCATGGTCGGCGGCGTCGGAGTGGCGGGAACCCGTGATCTCGATGACCTCCTGCGGGCGCTGTGCCGTTGCGAACAGATCCACCACCTGCGCCGCTGCGCCGGCCGCTGTGGGCGTGGCGTGGCCGAGCCCGTGGCCTCCGGTCAGCACCACCGCGCCGGCGCCGCTGGCAAGCAACGCCTGCAACAGCTCCGGCCCATCAGAGCTCGCGCCGACCAGCGTACGCGCCTCCAGCAGGTTGGGCGTGAGCACAGTCGCACGCGGGATTATCTGCTCGATCAGGACCCTTTGTCCGGCGGCGTCAAGCAGTGCTGCGCCCGAGCTTGAGACGAGCACCGGGTCGACGACCACGGGAACATCGTCGTCGAGCTCGCGTAGAGCCTCGGCCACGGCTTCGGCAACGGCAGCGCCGGCGAGCATGCCCACCTTGATCGCACCCACAACCATGTCCCGTGTGACCGCGCGCACCTGCGCGAGCACGATGCCGGGCGCGACCGGCGCGACCGCGTCAACCGCGAGGGTGTTCTGCGCGGTGACCGCGGTTACAGCGCACGTCCCGTGCACGCCACAGCGCGCGAATGCCTTCAGATCGGCTGCAATCCCCGCTCCGCCGCCAGAGTCAGAGCCGGCGATCGCCAGCGCCACAAAGGGCGCGCTGCCGGTTGGCTTCGGTGGCGTCATCTTCGGGCCCACAGTAGTAGGAGCCCAACGCTCGCTCCCATCCCAGGCGGCCGCGATCATATGGGCGTGGCCGACCTGCTCATCGAAACCTCGCCAGCCGTCGATCCCAGGCGCGCGCTTGGTGCTCTCGGTGAGCAGCTCGCTGTCGAACACCTCCAATCCCTCGGCTCCAAGCCGATCGCCCGCAACCAGCGCACGCGCCTCGGCGAGATCGACCTCGTGGCCTTCGATCGCAACACGCTCGCTTTCATCGAGATCAAGACGCGCCGGACGCGCGCAGGGCATTTGCGCGATCAGGCGTTCGGCTGGCCGGCGCCCGCCCAGCGCCGACGCCTACGCCGGCTGGCGGTGGCGTGGCTCGCGGAGAACCGCGCCGTCGCGGCCCGCGCCCGCGAAATCCGCTTCGACGCGATCAGGGTGCTGCTCTCAGCTGACGACGAGCTCGTGGAGCTCGAATACCTCCGAGGCGTCTTTTAGGCGCGCATGGCGCCCGTTCAGAGCGCCAGCTGCTGATAGGCCAGGGACTGAAACGACAGTCGGTGCAGCGGCGTGACGCCGTGGCACTGGATCGCCGCGCGATGCTCGGGCGTCGAGTAGCCGACATTGTCGGCGAAGCACCAGTCGGGGTAGAGGCCGTCGGCATAACGCATATAGCGATCGCGGGTGACTTTGGCAACGATCGACGCCGCTGCGATCGCGGCACTCGTGGCGTCGCCATCGATGATGGCCCGCTGCGGCCTATCGAAGCCGGGCAGGGCGAACCCGTCGACGACACAGAGCAGCTCGCCGGAAATACCATCGGTCACGCGTTGCAGTGCCTGACGCAGCGCCGCCAGGTTGGTTTTGTGCAGGCCAAACGAGTCGATGCCGCGGGCGCAGCGGGAAACGACGACGACACGGCGAGCGACGCGCAGCACGGCCGGATAAAGGGCCTCACGCGCCTCGTGGCTGTGCTGCTTGGAGTCGTTGAGCGCGCGCAGCAGACCCTGCTCGGCGACGGTCATAGAGGCGTAGTCAAAGAGTACGGCTGCCGCCACCAGCGGCCCCGCAAGCGAACCCCGTCCAGCCTCGTCGGCACCGGCAAGCAGCGGCACCGACAGTGCGCGGTCAAAGGCGAACAGGCGCCGGCCGGCGAGCTCGCCGGCGCTGCGGCGGCCGCGCCTAGAGCGTGCCGATCCGGTCCGGCGGCCAGTAGGTGAAGAAGGCGTCGCCGACGATCCAAGAAGTGGGAACTGGTCCCCAGAACCTGCTGTCGTCGGATTCGCCACGGTTGTCACCCATCATGAACCAATGTCCGGCCGGAACTTTGATGGGGACCGGAAAGCTGCACTCCGGTGGAGCGTCCTGACCCTCACACGTGTCCTTGACGTAGGGATCCTTCTCGCGAATGAATTCGCTCGGCGCGCACTTGGGCCGATCGGCGCGCGCGGCGCAGACATACGCGTTGCCTTCCTTGACCTCGATTTCGTCGCCGGGACCGGCAACCACACGCTTGATGTAGTTGATGCTTTTGTCCTCCTTGGTGACCGGTGCCCCACAGGGAGACTGCCCATAGTTCACGCGGTGGGGATCGGGCCCGCACACCTCGTGTTCGGCTTCCACGGGCGGATGGAAGACGACGATTTCGCCGACGCTGGGATTGCCAAAATCATGGCCGATGCGATCGACGAGCACCCGCTGGCCGATTGTCAAAGTCGGTTCCATCGAGCCTGAGGGGATCTTGTAGGGCTTAACGACGAAGGCCTGAATCCCGAAGGCCAGACCGAGCGCGATCAGGACTATCACCACCAGCTCGATCAATGAGCTGCTCAGTGACTTGGAGCCGCCGGCCACTAGCCCTGGCTCTCGCCGGCTCCCTGCCCGTCCGTGGCGCCCGCGGCCTCCGTGAGGGGCGCATCGCCCTCGGACTCCGCGGGGGGCGCATCGGACTGCTCGGCAGAGTCCATCGGCCCTTCAGGGGCCTCGGCGGCATGCGCCTCGAGCTCGGGCTGCGGCGAGGCGTCGGGCGCGGCCAGCAAGCCCGGCTCAACCACCTGCTCAGGTCCGACGTAGCGGCGCTCGCGCACACGGGCGCGCTTGCCCGTGCGCCCGCGCAGGTAGTAAAGCTTCGCGCGGCGCACGTCGCCGCGAGCGGCTATCTCAATACGCTCGATCTTGGGTGAGTGCACCGGGAACGTGCGCTCGACGCCGACACCGAAGGACTGCTTGCGCACGGTGAAGGTCTCGCGGGCGCCGTGGCCCTGGCGCTTGATCACGATCCCCTCGAAGACCTGGGTCCGCCGCCGCGTGCCCTCGATCACCTGGAAGTGGACCTTGACGCGATCGCCCGCGGCAAAGGCAGGGATGCGGCGCAGCTGGGCACGCTCAAGTGTGTCGATCACGGTGCTCATTTGGAGGGGGGCGCAAGAGAGGGATGGACGTCGCGTTCAGCAACGGTCCTATTGAGATCTCCGGGCAGGCGCCGTCGGCAATGGTAGCGAACAGCTCGCACTCAGGGCGCGCTTGGCGGCCCAACGCCGTCAGCCGGGCGTGCGCCGGCGCCGCGTGCGGCCGACCGCTCTGTGCGCCAACGGCGAATCCGGCCGTGATCGCCGGAGAGCAGGACCTCTGGAACAGGCCAGCCGCGGTAGGAAGCCGGCCGCGTGTAGTGCGGGTACTCCGGGTTGCCGTCGAGCGCGTCGCTGAAGGACTCCTCCACGGCCGACTCGCTATGTCCCAGCGCGCCCGGAAGCTTGCGCAAGACGGCATCGCAAAGAACCATCGCTGCAAGCTCGCCGCCGGAAAGCACGTAGCGGCCGATTGAGACGGTGTCGGTCACGAAGTGCTCGATGATGCGCTCGTCAAAGCCCTCGTAGCGACCGCACAGGATCGTCAGTGCCGGCTCATCCGCCAGCTCGGCGGCCAGCGCGTCGTCAAACAGCCGGCCGGACGGTGACAGCGCGATCACCCGCCGAGAGCTGCGCAGCGTTACCGGGTCGGTGCCGTAGTGGGCCTGCAAGGCACTGTCTACGACATCGACGCGAATCACCATCCCGGCGCCGCCGCCGAACGGGGTGTCGTCCACGCGGCCGCCCCGCAACGGGGTGTGCTCGCGGAGATCAACAGCCCGCAGACGCGTGCCGGCATCGAGCACGTTGCGCACGTGCCGTTGCGCGACAAACCAGTCAAACCACTCGGGAAAGAGTGTGAAGACGTCCAGGTCCATGGTCGCGGCGGCCCGCTCGGGCCCGGTGGCAGCGGCGGTCGCTAGTCGACGATGTCGACCAGCACGCGCCTGCGCTCGCTTGCTGCCGCAGCGGCCACGACTGTCCGCAGCGCATGCACGGTGCGCCCGCCCCGACCGATCACCTTGCCGTAGTCGTCGGGCGCCACGGCAAGCTCGAGCATGATCGTGCCGTCGTCTTCTGCAAACTCCTCAACGACGACGTCATCGGGCGCATCGACCAGTCCCGAGGCCAAGCGCTCAAGCAGCTCGCGCGCGCTCACAGAATCCCGCGCTAGGAGTCCGCGGGGGCGGCCTCACCGGGGGCACCCTCAGCGTCGGCGCTCACCGCGACGGCCTCACCGTCGGCCGGCGGTGTCTCGCTCTCCGCACTGGCCGTGGGCGCGCCGGAATCGGGTGCCTCAGCCACCGCAGCGGCCGTAGCCGCGGCGGCCGTGGAATCGTCCGCCAGCGCGATGCGCAGCAGCTTGGCGACCGCCCTCGTGGGCTGTGCGCCGCGGTCGATCCACGCCTGTGCGCGGTCGGAGTCGATCACAACCGTCGATGGCTGCGTCTGCGGGTTGTAGCGACCGATCGTTTCGATCACACGTCCGTCTCGCGGCGAGCGCTGATCGGCGACCACCACGCGCCAGATGGGATTCTTCTTTGCACCCACGCGAGTGAGCCTGAGCCTTACCGACAAGTTGTCCTCTCTGAGAGCCGTTGAGTGAAACTGGAAACTTCCAGCAGGACAGCTTACAACAGCGCCATTGGCGCAGCGGCGGGCGCCGTCGTAATCGCAATCGGCCGACCACGCGAGCTGGCGCTCAGCTGTCGCTCGGGTGGACCTGCGTGTCGCTGTCGAGTGTTCCCGCTGTGCCCCCGTCGGGCTTATGCGAACGCAGGGCTTCGCCAATGCCGCCGAAAGCCTGGGAGAACTCCGAAGGCACCACGAAGACCTTGTTTGCTTCGCCTTCGGCCAACTGCGGCAGCATCTGCAGGTATTCGTAGCTGAGCAGGTCGCGCGTGGGGTTGCCCTTGTGGATCGCCGTGAACACGGTGTCGATCGCCTTGGCGTCTCCTTCAGCCTTGAGCACCGCGGCCTGGCGATCACCTTCGGCCGCCAACACCGCCGCCTGCTTCTGCCCTTCGGCGGTGAG
>CAJCHW010000126.1 GCA_903970125.1 Chlamydiota bacterium | reverse complement strand
GGCGATGAGCCCTCACGCCATGTGGTAGCCGCCGCAACGGCCGCCGCACCCGGTGGACGGCAGTTGGCCTCTGAGTACTTCCGGGGACCAACGCGGTCGCGGTCGCGCTCGACGCCGGCGGCACGGCGGCCGTTGCGCGAGCTGCCGGTGATGCTCCCGCTGGCGTCGGAGCGGCAGTGGCGTCCGCCGGTACGACCGCGTCAAGCGGAGCAGCCGGTGGGTCCGCGCCGACCCACTTCTCGACGCGGCCAGATGCCTCTTCGGCCACCCAGATGTTGCCGCTCGGGTCGACAGCCACGGCGATTGGGTCCGACATTTGCGCTGTCGCGGTGCAGCATGATCCAAACAGGCCGAGGTATTCGCGTTCGGCCCCGAACGCCTGCACGTTGTTGTTCAACCAATTGACCACGAACAGGTCTCCGTCCGGACCGATCGCCATCCCCGCAGGGAATTCGAATACCTGGTTTTCGAACCCATGCGCCGTGATCGTGCCGAGGCGTTCGCCGGTTTCCGAGTACTCGAGAAGGCTGTCGTTGCGAGAAAGAAAGTCGGAAACGAAGACGTCTCCGGCGGCGCTGACGGCAACCCCCAACGGCCATTCGCCGCGGCCAACGGGCAGGGTGCGGATGAAGGTGCCGCTTGGTGAAAAGTCCTCCATCCGATCGTTGCCTGCGTCGGCCACGATGATGTCACCGCTCTTGGGACTCACCGCGATCCCCTGCGGCGTGGACAGCTGGCCCGCAGCGGAGCCTTTGGTGCCGAATTCGAGCTCGCAGACACCTGCTGGGGAGAACTTCAGGACCCGATCTCCTTCGCGGTCGGTGACCCAGAGGTTGTTGGAGGAGTCCACGGCCAGGCCCACCGATTCGGTGATCGATCCCTTGCACGGACTCGCCAGCGTGCCAGGCAACTGGCGGATGAACGCGCCCGCGGTTGTGAACTCCTGGATCGTGCCAGAGGTGGCGCCGTTGGCAGCGGTCGCGACCCAGAGATCGTCTTCGGAGTTGGTCGCCAACCCGACTGGAAGCGAGCCCAGCGTGCTCAGCGTGATCGCCGAGGGGTTGGTCAACACAGAAACCGAAAACGAAGCGATAGCGGTGTTGCCATGACCGTCGGTTGCCGTGCACACGACCGTGGTGGAGCCGTCGGCGAATATCGTGCCTGATTTCGGCGAGCACCCGAGTTCGTCGACTGTCGCGACAGTGCTGCTCGCCTGCACTCCCGAATAGGTCACCTTCGCACCTTCCGCGCTTGTGGCCTGCGCGATCACGTTGCCCGGCACCTTGATCGTCGGCTTCGTGCCGTTCCACTCGTCAGCGCCCACGTCGCAGCGGCCCGCTTCGCGGGTCTCCCCCTCCTGATCGGTGGGAAGGCACGCGGAGTCATCGCCCGCACCGATCGCGGGGCTGCCCGTCTGCAGCGAGTGCAAGAGGGTCGGACCGCCGTCCGGGCGCAGGTATTCGCCGAGCTTCAGTTCCGCCGGCGTGTAGGTGTGGGACACGCCGCAGCTGCCGTCCGTATCGATGCTGTCATCTTGAGTCCCTTCAACCTTCGAGGCACAGTTCTTGTGGCCTCCAGCCGTGTTGTCGGCGACGAGCGTGTTGACGAGACTGTATTCACCGGCGCCCGCCAAACCGCCACCGTGGTTGAACGCGACCGTCGAGTTGAAGAAAAAGATTTCCGACGATGGGGCGTTGGCGACCACGGCCAGCCCCAAGCCGTCCGACAACGTCGAGTTGGCCACGTAGAGATTGGATTCCGTGGCCGTCAATATGCCCGTCCCGCTGTTGGCCGAAAGCGTCGCCGCTTCCAGATAAAGCGTCGCACTCGCCTTGACGTTGATCGCGGGGTTTTCGGGGCCGCCGCCGGTTGCCAGGCCCAGGCGCTTCAGCGTGAGCGTGTCGCCCTTTTCGACGATGAACAGGGAGCCACCCGCTGGGGTAACGGCGGAGCCACCGATTTCAGCGCCGGGGTATGTGGTCGGGCCTTCAATCGTCAACGCCTTCTTGACCGTTAGCGTGACCTTGGGGGCGTAGAACGTCCCTGACAGCACGATCGTGTTGTTAGCTTCAGCGTTGGAATTGGCACTGCTAACCGCCGCTTCCAGCTGTGCCGTCGTCGCGGCTGGAAAAGTTGCCGCGTCCGCAACCCCGGCAAACGCGAAAGTGGACATGGCGACGACCGCCAACGCGGCAGAACGTGCTCGCCAACCGACGACGGACAGATCGCTGATCCGGCCCAAATGACTCATGTGCTTCCTCCAGTACATGGCCCGAGATCGAGCCTTGACGATACGAACGTCCACCCAACCCCGGCAGCGCGACTGGACGCTGCCACTGCACCAGCAAGGTCTCAAGCATCCTTACCACTCGACCGTGGCGCCGCCAAACTCCTTTACGGTATGTTCACGACCGTTCACGACTTGGTCACGTGCGCGTCGCCTGCCGCGGCAACCACGCCGTAGAGACTGCCCGCGTAACCGGCCGGCCGGCACGGTCGCAGGAGGCGGTTCACAAGTCGTTCACCTTCACTGCGGCGGCGCACCGCAAAATACGCAACCGCGTAGGCGACGGGGTTGATCAGGGCCGTGTCCAGGCGCCGCGACCGACGCTCAGGCCGAGAATGCATCCAGACCCCACCCCCACTACCGCAACGACCAGACTGGACGCTGTGGGGGCGGTTCTCAAGAGGTACGTCGTCGGGCCTGCCCGTCGCGGGCTTGAGATTGTCGTCGAGTTCGTGGCAAGCAGTCCGCTGCTGGCAGGCCTCGCCGGTACTGCTTGCGTGCTTTTGATCCTCTTCTTTGTGGGGCTGGCGGTGATCTCCCCGCACGCCTCCGGTAAGCAGATCAACCTCACGGACGCGACCGAACTGATCTCCGCAGGTCAGGTGACCGAGGCCAGGCTGCTCGATCAGGACGCACGTCTGGAGCTCGACACGCGCAACGGCCAGAAGCTCTGGGCGGCGTACCCCCACGCGGACTCCTACACGCCCACGCTGATCGCGCTGCTTGACCACGACCACGTGCCCACCACGATCGACCAGCAGTCGACGACGGCGAGCCTGCACGCCACCGTGCAGTTCCTGTTGCCGATCCTGATTCTGGTCACCTTGTTCGCATTCTTCACTGCGCTTGCGCGCGACCAGGGCGGAGCGGCGTTCGCGGCGTTCTCCAAATGGACCGGACGCGGCCAAAAGCCGGGGGAGAGCGAATTTACGTTCGCCGACGTGGCGGGTGCCCCGGAGGCGCTGATCGAGCTCAGGGAGATCTGCGACTACCTTGAGAACCCGGTGCGCTATGCCCTGCTGGGGGCGCGGGCGCCCAAGGGCGTGCTGCTTGTGGGACCGCCCGGTACCGGCAAGACCCTGCTGGCGCGGGCGGTCGCGGGCGAGGCGAAGGCAAACTTCTTCTCGCTGTCGGGATCGGAGTTTGTGGAGTCGCTGGTCGGCGTCGGCGCCGCGCGCGTGCGTGACCTGTTCCGCCAAGCGCGCAGCGAGGCGCCAGCGATCATCTTTGTGGACGAGCTCGACGCCGTGGGCCGCCAGCGCGGTGCCGGCATCGGTCAGGGAAACGACGAGCGCGAGCAGACGCTCAACCAGATTCTCGTGGAGATGGACGGCTTCTCGGCGGAGTCCGGGGTCGTGATCATGGCCGCCACCAACCGGCCGGACATCCTCGACAGCGCATTGCTGCGACCCGGGCGCTTTGATCGACAGGTTGTCGTCGACGTTCCCGATGTCCACGGTCGAGCTGAGATCCTGGCGCTGCACGCAAGCAGGATCCCCGTGTCGCCAGACATCGACATGATGCGCATCGCCAATCAGACTCCGGGCTTCACTGGTGCGGACTTGGCAAACGTGATCAACGAGGCAGCCTTGCTCACGGTACGTGCCAACAAACCCGCCGTCGAACAGGTGGAGCTCGAAGAGGCCATCGACCGCGTCTTGTCGGGTCCGGAGCGCCGCAGCCACGTGCTCTCGCGCGACGAGCTGTGGCGCATCGCGGTCCACGAGTCAGGGCACGCAATCGTCGCGCGATCGATCGGTAACGCGGCGGCCCTGCAGAAGCTGTCGATCGTTGCCAGAGGCCGCGGACGGGGTGGGGCCACTGTCTACGCCAGCGAAGAAAAGCTGATGCTGACGCACCTTGACCTCGCCAAGAACCTTGTCACCGCGATGGCGGGCGTGGCCGCCGAGGACTATGCCTTCGGGATGCTCTCCACGGGCGGCGAGAACGACCTCGACGAGGCAACAAAGATGGCGCACACGATGGTCTCCAGCTGGGGCATGAGTGAGGCGATCGGTCCAGTGGCGATCGGCGAGAAGCCCGGAGAGGTCTTCATCGGGCGTGATCTCGCGAACATGTCCAACGTCGCTGCAGCGACCCAGGAACTTGTCGACACCGAGACGCGCAGGTTCGTTCGCGAGGCCGAGGACACTGCACAGCAGGTGATCGCGCTCAACCGGCAGGTTCTGGAAGAACTAGCCAACGCGCTGCTTGAAGCCGAGACGCTTGCCGGGCCGGCCCTGGATGTCTACCTCGAGGCGGTACTCCCGTGGCCACAGCCGCTGGTCACGGGCTTGAACGGGACAACCCCGCCCGTGCTCATGCGCGAGCCGCCGGTCGCGACCTCGGTCTACAGCGACAACCAAGCGCAGTAGCTGCTCGCGGCGTAGGAACGCTCCGCGAGACCAATCCGCGCCCCCGGCCCGCCGCGAACGCCCCGCGCGATGCGGCGATGCGGCGGCCGTCCCAAGCGTCCGCTAGCCGCGTCCGCTAGCCGCAGCCAGTGGTGGGTATGCCCTTGCGTTCGAGCGATACCCGCTGTTCGGTTGACATCCGCGCCTCGTTGCGGAGTTCCTGTTCACAGGTCGGCGGCGGCGGCGGCACAGGCGTACCGCTCGCGGTGACCGCAACCAGCGGATAAAAGCCGCCTGGGATTACCTTTTCGACCGAGATGGGGCCTACAACGTTGTGGTCGACAGCGCCTTGGTATGTACGTTCGGCGAGCGCCACACCTTCCAGCTTGATGCCCTTCGAAAGTGCGTGCGCCATGGCGGCGGGTTGCGGCGAGCGCCCGGCTTTCCCGGCCGCTTGGATCAGGCGGATCGCTTCATAGCCCAACCCCGGGAAGCTGCCGACCGGCCGCGTGTGGAAGTGGGCTTCATAGTCGGCCACAAAGCGACGGGACTGCGCCGTCTTGCGCGCGAAGCCGTAGGACGCAACGATGGCGTTTACCAGCCCACTGTCGTCACCGGCAAGCGCCGAGGGCGTATCAAGCGCCGAACCCCCCAGCACCTGAACGATGATCCCCGCCGAATGCACGGCAGCCGCCAGGCGGTTGACCGATGGCGGCGGAATGGCGGTGAACAGTATGTTTGGTGAAGGCTGCGCGCCTCGAATTGCTTCCACGACGCTGGAGAAGTTGGTCGTCGACGTCGCAACCGACGCACGACCGACGATATGGATGCCACGGTGCGCCGCAGCGCTTTCGAAGGCCTGTGTCTGTAACGCGACGTCGCTGACCCCAGGGCTGTTGACGACGAATACATTCTTCTCCGCGAAGGACTGCAGGTAATCGGCGAGCGCGTCGCCTTCGTCGGTTGCCGAGGTCCCGACGGGCCAGTAGTTTGCATAGCGGCCGCCCGCCTTGGGGTCCGGGTCGCACGGCGCCAAGGTCAGCATGCCGAAGCGAGCAGCTGCGGCCGCGAGCGGCAGCTGCGAGTTTGTGTCGCACGGCAGGATCAAAACCGCGGCCGCATCCGCTCGCAGGCGCGTTTCCAAGGCGCCGGTAGCGAGGCCATCCAGATCCTGTTCCTGGAGTCTGATCCGCGTGCCATCGGTAAGACCGCCGCTTGCGTTGATCTCATCCACGGCCACCGTGGCTCCCCGCGCGATCGAAAGGTTCTGTTCGGCAAACGGACCGGCAGTCGGTCGGTCGATCACCACGACCATCGTGCCATGCCGCAGCGACTGCGCCACAGACGCCCAGGCGGGCACTTGCACTCGGGCTGCTGAGCCTTCACTACCGCCGCCGGGTGCCTGCGACCCCGCTGTTGCTGTGGCGCGACGCTTTCTATTGGAGTGCCCGCTGCCTGAACCCGTCAGCGCGACTGCAACTCCAGCGGCCACGAGCACAACGGCGGCTGCAGCGCCGAGGCAAAGTCCACGGCGCCGGCGTGCGCTGTCAGGGTGGCTGGACAAGGAGGGCAGGGGGGCGGTCTGCTTGGCCTGAGACGGCGGGCCGATCAGCCGCCGGCACCACGGCGCGGGCGTCGCCCGTGGCGCTTGGAGGCATGGCCGCGCTTCCTGTCGCGGTGCGACGACCGCACGGCGCTGCAGCCGGCCGCCGACTCAATGCCGTGCACCGTCGCCAGCCACGTCTTCGCGACCTTGGCGGAGATCTTATGGTGGCGCTTGGCCGCTTTGATGAGCTTGATCGCCTGGGCCAGATCCCTGCAGCCGGACCGCGTCGTGCCGGCTGAAGCGGCGTAGGCGACCGGCGCATTGGCAGGCAACGGGCCCCATAGCGCCGGCAGCGGGTCGGCCGTCCCAGCCCAGGGTTCAAGTGTCGCCGTGCCCGACGAGATCGGAGCGACTACCCCAGAAGTCAACAGTTCTTGCAACCCTGACACGCCCTTGAGGTCCTTCAAAGCCTGCGTCAGCAGCGCCACAAGCCGATGACGAAGTGGCGCGGGTACCGAAGACGCCCGCACTTCCGCCAAGAGGTTGCGCAGCGCTGCAACCCCCGTGCTGCCTTCCGTAGCGGTCGTCATCGGCGCGGTGGTCGTAGTTGTCGTGGTCGCAGCGGAGGTTGTCGTGGTCGTAGGCGTCGCCGTAGGCGTCGTCGTCGTCGTCGTGGTCGTCGTAGTCGGCGTCATCGTCGCAATGGTCGTAGTTGTCGTGGTCGCAGCGGAGGTTGTGG
>CAJCHW010000125.1 GCA_903970125.1 Chlamydiota bacterium | reverse complement strand
CGCCGCGACGCTGACCGTGCGCCAGGGGCTCTGCGTCGGGACACCGGTGCGGGGGTCGATGATGTGGTGGTTGTCGGACCCGCCATGACACCAGCGCCGGACGGTCGTGCTGGAGGTGGCAAGGCCGCCGGACACGATCGCCACCGTCTGGCCCAACGCATCGGGGGGCGAGCGGTGATCGTCGGTGACGTGCACCCTCCACCCCTGTTCCGGCGCCCGGCCTGCGGTGGCGATGTCGCCGCCGAGGGACAGCAGCACCCCGGAGCCCGTGGCGTCGTACGCGGCGCACGCGGCGCGATCGGCCGCCCAGGCCTTAGCGGTGGCTCCAAGATCGATGCTCACGCCGGGCGGCACCGCCACCGTGCCGGCAGCACGATCAAGGCGGATGGCGGTCCATCCCGGGGTCAAACGGGCGCTGAGGACCAGGCTCGGGCGTGAAGCGCCAGACCGAGCCTGCCCGGCTTGGGACCCGACGGGCGGCTGTAACAGTCGCCAGTCACGGTCATAGCCGGCTAGCTGCAAAGCCGACCCAAGCGTGGGATCGACGTCGCCGTTGGTGACGGCGGCCGCCCACAGCCCAAGCTCCAGAGCCTCGATCAGCAGCGGGTAAACGCTCACTGTGCGGCCAGCCGCCGCGTTGACCTTCGACAGGTCCGAGTCGGCACGAAAGCGGCTGCACGCGGCGTCCACGCAAGCGAGGTCGGCCTCAACGATCGCGCGGGTCTGCGGCATCGCTGCGGCGTCGGTCACCTTCAGGACGACGCTCGTTCCAAGCGTCTCCCACTGCTCGGTGGTCACGAGCCCCCCGAAACGACCGGTGTTTCAGGTGTGCTCGTGCTCGACGCGCCCGTCGATTCCGCCGGGGCGGCTTGCTGGCTGGGTACGGCTTCCTGCGCGGGTGCCGCCGCTTGCTGAGCGGGGGCAGTGCTTTCGTTGGCCGTCGCTGCGCCCGCTTCGCGCGTCGTCGTCGCGTGCGCGCCGGACCCCGCCGATTCGGCCGAGCCCGACGACGCCCGCGGGCTTTCAGCCGGCGGCTGCAGCGATCGGGTGCTCGTCGAGCGTGACGTGGATGAGGTCGCGCTGTGGAGTCGGCCGTGAGAGTGCGTCGCCGTTGCGGCCTTGCCCACCTTGATCGTCTTGCCCGGAAACGCGCTGGCGGCGACCGCCGTCAAGGCGCCAGTCAGTGCCGTGCAGCCGGCGACCAGCCACCGGTTGCAGACCGAGAGGCGCCGAAGCGCCGCGTCTCGGGTGCCAGGGGTATGAGCGGCTGCCGACGCAGAGCTTCGCGTTCGCATAGCAGCATGTTCGACACCAACCGTAACCGCTCCCTAATCGCCGCGTGAGCGTTCTCTCAGAAAAACATGAGAGTGCTCTCACGGGAGCCCGAACCTCCAGGCGGCCATGCGAGCGGCGATTATGCTCCCCACGTGAAGCAGGTGCAACAGCGCCGTCCCGAGGATGGTGGCCGCGCGGCTGTCGCCCGATCGGCCGATCAGCAGCCGCGGACCGATACCACTGCTGCGGACCGTGCCACAAGCCGCGAGCCGCGCGCGCCGCGCGCGCCTTCGATGAACCAAGCAGCGGAGCAGCGGATTCTGGTCATCGAGGACGAGCCGGGCATCGTGGACTTCCTGCAGAGGGGTCTGCAAACGGCGGGCTTCGCCGTGGAGGCGGTGGGTGACGGGATCGAGGGCGAACGCCTCGCCCTGGCCGACAGGTTCGATGCGATTGTGCTCGACCTGATGCTCCCGGGTCGCGGCGGGCTTGAAATCCTGGCCGCGGTGCGCCGCGCGCGCCCCAGCGTGCCCGTGATCGTGCTGAGCGCCCTAGGCGAGCTTGACGACCGCGTCACGGGTCTCGATGCCGGGGCCGTGGACTATCTGATTAAGCCGTTCTCGCTGACAGAGCTCGTGGCGCGGGTTCGTGCACAGCTGCGCGCGGCCGAGCAGACGGCGCCGTCAACACTTACAGCCGGGGATATCGAGGTGCACCTGATCACCCGTCGCACCACCAGGGGCGGGACGACCGTGCCGCTGTCGAACACCGAGTTCGAGCTCTTGGCCTACCTGATGCGCCACCGCGGACAGGCCGTGTCGCGGTTGCAGATCCTTGCGGCGGTGTGGGGATATGACCACGACCCGGCGACGAACATCGTCGACGTCTACGTCGGCTACCTGCGGCGCAAGTTGCGCACGCCGGGCAACCCGGCTCCGATCCACACGGTTCGCTCAGTCGGCTACAGACTGGATGCGGCGGGCTGACCGGTGACGTCCCGGCACAACGAAGCCGACCAGTCGGGCCGCCGCGACTCCAAGCGGCGAAGCGGGCGGCGCCTGCTCCCACGCACGCTCGGCTGGCGACTGGCCATCTCGGTGACCGCGGTGATCGCCGCCTCCTTCGCAATAACGTTCGCGGCCGTTTACCGGGGAACCGGGAGTGCAGTCACTCACCAGATCAGCAGCGACCTCACCGGCGACGCGTCGGCGTTTGCGCGCGCGTTGGCCGGCGCGGGCGACCGGTCGCTACGCTCCGCCACCGGCACTGCCAAGCGCTACGTCGCCAACCAGCCCTACACGGGCAGCGCGCCGCTGCTGTTCGCACTGATCAGAGGCGAGCGCCCAGTCACCAACCAACCGGAGCTGCTCGACTCAAGCTCGGCACCCGACGAAGGCGAGAGCACGCAGGAACAGGCGCGTGAGAATCGTGCGGTTGCGAGGCTGCTGCGGGCGCACCCCGGCTACAGCACCCTCGAGGTTCCCGACGTTGGGCACATGCTGCTGCTGCGCCGCACCGTAAGGCTTGCCGGTGGCCAGCGCCTGGCCATCGGCGTGGGCGAGTCGCTTGCACCAGCCCACAGCGCACAGGCCGGCGCGGCGCGCGCATTCATCCTGGCCGGCGTGCTCGTGCTGGCTTGCACCCTGATCGCCGTGTATCTCCTCGGTACCCGCATGTCTGCTCCCCTGCGTCGCGTGGCCGCTGTGGCGGCACGCGTGGACGCAGGCGATCTGCACCCGCGCATCCATGACCTGAAGCACCCGCCCGAGGAGGTGCGCGTGCTCGCAGAGGCTTTCAACCACATGCTCGATCGACTCGCCGACGCCTTCGCGGGCCAACGCGCGTTCGTTGCCGACGCATCGCATGAGCTGCGCACGCCACTGACGGTCGTGCGCGGCCAGCTGGAACTGCTCGCACTGGACGAGAACCCAACGGCAGCAGAGGTCCGCCGCGTGTCAGAGCTTGTGCAAGCCGAGATCCGCCGTATCAGCCGGCTCGTCGACGACATGCTTGACTTGGCCAAAGCCGAGCGCGCCGAGCTGCTGCGGTCGCAGAACGTCGACCTGCAAACGTTCGTCAACGACCTCTGGGATGGCGCCAGCATCCTGGGCGATCGGCGATTCCAGCTCGGGCCGATCCCCGCAGGGACCCTGCACGCCGACCCCGACCGTCTGGCCCAGGCGCTGCGAAACCTGATCGCAAACGCGGTCGCGCACACCGGCGCCCCGGACGGGCTCGTGCGGCTGACGGCGCGCGTGATCGACACGGCACCCGAATCTGCTGCCCACACGGCCGCCGACCCCTTAAGGCCCAGCCGTGACGGCAATGCCCGCGTGCGCTTTCTGGTCGATGACGACGGCCCGGGCATCCCGGTCGATCAGCGCGAGTTGGTATTCGGTCGCTTTCACCGCACCGACGCCGCCCGCAATCGCGCCTACGGGGGCGCTGGGCTTGGGCTGGCCATCGTGCGAGCGATCGCGCAGGCGCATGGGGGCTGGGTCCGCGCGAACGCAAGCCCGGAGGGCGGAGCGCGCATGGAGTTGGAGCTCCCCGGCTTTAACCCAGCAGCGGACCCTGTGCCGCCTGTTGGGCAGCCCGAGACGGCGACACCGTCGTTGGCGCCGCGAGAGGGGTTGACCACAACCGGGGTTAACTCAGCCTAAGACTCGCCGCGCGATCGCTCGAAATGAGCACCGTCTTGAATGTCCGGGCGAGCAGCGGCCAGGTAACAAACCACGACAAGCACGGCCAAGGCGAAGACCAATGCAGTCGGCCCGTCTCCGAAGCCGATGCCGCTGATGTTGTGAGGCTTGCTGATGTAGTCGGCAAACGATGCCCCGAGCGGCCGTGTCACGACATAGGCCATCCAGAACGCCGCGATGGGGTTCAGGCCGAATCGCCACCACGCCAGCGTGGGGAGCAGGATGAGTACAAAGAAGAAGATCCCGGAGGCCAGGTAGCCCATGTTGAGCGAGGTCGCCGTGAAGTCCCCGAGCGCCGTGCCGAGCGCAAATGTGGCGAAAACGGTGGCCCAGTAAAAGGCCTCGCGTCGCTGCGTGGTGATGCTGTGGATCGAAAGGGTTCCCTCGCTGCGCTGCCAAGTCCAGAACACTGCAGCCAGGATGATTGCCCACAGCAGCGTCGTCCCCGCGTACGGGATATGGACGTCGAGATGCAGGAAGTCCGAGAACCCAGTGCCGGCGATGGCAATGGCGAAGGCCAGTGACCAGTACGCGAACGCTTGATAGCGGCGGAGGGCAAACTGCAACACCAGCGCCACGACGAACAACGCGACCTCAGTGCCGCCACCGCCGAAATTCCCGTACGTCTTCAGGTAGTCGGAGGTCGCCTCGCCGCCGGCCGTGGTGAGGATCTTCACGACCCAGAACAGGACGATGATGTCCGGCACCTTCGAGGCCAACGGCGCGGGAAAGACGCGCCCGACCGCGGGCAGCTGGCCGTCGGCGTGCAGATGCTCTGAGCCGGAGCGGACTGAGCCGGCGCTGGCTGACATTCTCGACGGTCTTGCAGGGCTCACGTAACAGATGCCTCGAAGTCGTCCCAAGGGTCGGTGTGTGTCGGTGGACCAAGGCGGCGCCACCGGCGCGCAGATTACCGCCGGTCACGGTCACGCTCCGTCGATCGTGAGCTGGACAGCCCCGCCCTGATCGCCGACGGGCGCCATGCCCGTGCCGATGCCCAAGTGAGCGCTTCGGCGAACATGAGTGCCCTCTCATCGACCCTTTAGGAACCACTTTACGGCCCCCGCTAAGGTCGGGGCCGTGAGCACCGAGACCATCGCAACGGCCGGCCGGCCCCGCGTTGACTGGCGCCGCGCCGAGTTCGTCCTCACGGCGCTCGCCTTTCTGGGCTTCATCACCGTGCCGATCCGCATCACCACGATCTACAGCGGGCTGCCCGCCCATCCGCTGTTCGTGCACGTGCCCGTCGTCCTCATCCCAACCACAGTGATCGCCGCGATCGTGTTCATGGTCAAGCGGGATTGGTTTGCGCGTTACGGAATCGCCCTAGCTGTGGTGTCGATCGTCGCCATGAGCTCGATCTTCCTGACGATGCAGGCCGGTGCCGCGCTTCGCGCCGCTCTCGGCCTGCAAGGGCCGGCCGCCAAGCTGATCTCCGAACACGCGCAGGCAGCCCACATCCTCGCCTACATCTACGTCGTCTTCACCGCCACACTGATCGTCACCTTTGCGGCCTCGCGGATCTCCGGCGGCATGCCCACCGGACTGCAGATTGTCGACCGCCTGCTGTCACCGAAGTCACTGTTTGCGGCGCTGCGCGTCGCACTCGTGCTGCTGGCAGTGGGCGCCGGCTACATGACATTCAGGACCGGTGATCTCGGCGCCAAGGCGGTGTGGATGGGACGGCTGCAAGCGTCTCATCAAGGCTTTTTCCCTGGCGGAACGCGCGCGCCCAGGCTGTTCGGCCCTCAGGGCGGCACACCGTAGTCAGCGACAAGGCCTAGCGGGAATCTGCGGCAGCCCCGCTGGCGTGCGGGAGCACGACCTCGGCCGCCTCCGCGGCGGTCACGTGCGGGTATAGGACGCTCAGCAACGCAACGGCAGCCGCCCCGCCCGCCAGCTGCGCGACGATGTACCCGGGGACCGACGCGGGCGCGATCCCGGCAAAGGTGTCGGAGAACATGCGGCCGATGCTGATGGCGGGGTTCGCGAAGCTGGTGGAGCTGGTGAAGAAGTAGGCCGCGCCGATGTAGGCGCCGACTGCCGCGGGCGCTGTGGCTCCGCGGCGGGTGCGGGTCAGCGCGAAGATCACCAGCATGAGGCCCAGCGTTGCGACTATCTCGGCGAACAGGTGGGCGCCGGAGGCGCGATGCTTGGTCGAAATGGTGACCAGTGCCCGGGCGAACATGGCGTTGGCCACGACCGCGCCGGTTATGCACCCGGCCACCTGAGCCGGCGCGTATGCCAGCGCGTCCCGCCAGGTCATACCGCCGAAGCTCGCATCGATGAGCGAGACGACGGGGTTGAAGTGCCCGCCGGAGACCGGCCCGAACATGAGGATGATCGCGAACAGGCCCGCCGCCGTGGCCGCGGCGTTCTCAAACAGCTCAAGACCCACATCGGCAGGCGAGAGGCTCTGCGCGGCGATGCCCGAACCGATGACAAGCGCGGCCAAGAACGCCGAGCCTACGTACTCGGCAAGTAGGCGCCGCCGCAAAGGCCCGATCATCGCGTCAGCATGGCGCGCTGCGAGATCAGCGCCCGCACATCGGCCTCCAGATCGTCGCGGATCCTCCGCACCTCCGCGATCGGTCTTCCAGCTGGGTCCGGAATGTCCCAGGCCAGCACCGGAGCTGCCACGTAGGGGCACGCGTCGCCGCACCCCATGGTCACCGCCAAGTCGGCGCGCCGCTGCATGTCCTGCGTGAGCTTCTTGGGCGTGCGGCCGGTCAGGTCGACGCCGACCTCGCGCATGACCTCGACCACCACCGGCCAGATCTCTGCGGCCGGTTCGGTGCCAGCCGACTCGGCACGCGCGCAGTCGGGCGCGTGCCGTTCGAAGAACGCCTGGGCGATCTGCGAGCGGCCGGCGTTGTGGTTACACACGAACAGGACGCAGCGCACGGGGGCGTCGCCGTGCCCCTGGTTGGTCAGCTGCCGGTCTCCGCCGCCCATGGTCGCGGATCCTATTACATCGACATCAGTCGCTGTTATTGATATATGTATATCGATGGCTGTCGATTTCCAGCTGGCTCCCAAGCGCAAGCGCGCCGCGGGCGAACGCTGCTGTGAGCCGGTCGTCTACCCCGACGTGCAGCGCGATGAGGCAGCACGAATGGCCGAGGTCGCCAAAGCGCTCGGCGATCCCATCCGCCTAGCGCTGGTCGACGTCCTGCGCAAGCACGCCGGCAAGGTCTGCGTGTGCGAGTTGGTGCCGCTGTTTGACGTCTCCCAGCCCACGCTGTCGCACCACCTAAAGAAGCTGCGCGATGCCGGCGTTGTGGACTCCGAACGCCGTGGCCTGTGGGCGTATTACTACGTCATTCCACATGCGCTTCAGGAGCTGTCGGCATGGCTGACGTGAGCGCTGTCCCGCAGACTGCCAATGCGTGCTGCTCGCCTGAGCAAGAGGGCACCTGCTGCGACGCTGACGCCAAGGTCGACTGCTGCAGGCGCGACGACGGCTGCGGCTGTCGCCCAGGCGCTACACCGGAGCCCCGAGCAACCTTGCAGCCGCACCCGCAACCCCGGCAGCGATAAGCATGAGCACGACGCTCCTGCGCAGGGCAACAACGACCACAGCGGACACCGCCAAGAACCCGTACTGCCAGGTCTGACTGAGCGCGGTCGCCAGCGTCGCAGCCGAGCCGATGATCGCACCGGCGGCCGCAGGCGCTGCCCCCGCGAGAAACGCGGTGACATGCTCGATGGGCAGCAGCCGCTCAAAATGTGCCGCGCCAAACAGGATGAAGGAGAACGACGGCGCGAAGGCGACAAACGCGGCCAGCGCCGCGCCAGGGAAGCCCGCGGCGGCGTACCCGACGACCGCAACGGTGCCAACAACCGGTCCGGGTGTCACCTGCCCGAGCGGCACGGCCTTGAGGAACTGGGCGTGGGTCATCCAGTGGTATGTGCTGACAGCGTCTGACTGCGTGAGGGGAACGCTCACAAACCCGCCTCCGAACGCGAGCGCGCCCACCTTCAACGCTGTCCACGCCAGCGCACCCGTACCGGCCGGAGCGACAGCGGCGGCCAACGGCCAGAGGTGTAGGGCCAAGCCGCCGCGTGCAAGGCCCCGCCAGGTCAGCTCGATGGCGCCGGCGCCCAACAGCACGAGCACCAGCCAGGGGCCTGCTGTGGCCGCTGCGATGCCGCCGGCCAGCGCGTAGAACAGGACGCCGGACCGGCGGCGTGCGGCCGTGCCGTTCCAGATAGGCCCGGCGACGTTGACCCCCGCCCGGACCGCCACCGCGGCGACGGCGGCGCCTGCGCCGATCCCAGCTCCGCGTATCCAGACAGGCGGCGAGCCCGCGAGGAACACCACAGCCAGCGCGATGATCACGGCCAGACCGGGGACGATGCAACCAAGCCCACCGACCAGCGCACCCGGGGTGCCGCGCAGCCGCCAAGCGCACTAGATGGCGAGCTGTGTCGAGGCGGGTCCGGGCAGAATGTTCGTGGCCGCGATCGCCCGCTCGAACTGGTCCGGACTCAGCCACCGCCGGCGCGTCACGCACAGCTCGCGCAGGAGCACCACGTGCGCCGGTGGACCTCCAAACCCGATACAACCGATCCGGCCCCACTCCCGCGCGATTCTGGCCAGTGTCGGCTTTGCCTGGGCGTTTCGGGAGTACCGCCAACGGGATTCGAACCCGTGTTACCGCCGTGAGAGGGCGGCGTCCTAGTCCCCTAGACGATGGCGGCTAGCACGTGGGGCGCCGAGACCAGCGGAGGCGATTCCCAGCCGGCGACGACCCGCGACCCACTAGGATACCTTGCCTGCCAGTCAGCGCGGATGTGGCGGAATTGGTAGACGCGCACGGTTCAGGTCCGTGTGGAGGAAACTCCGTGGAGGTTCGAGTCCTCTCATCCGCATCTTGTGATGTCGCAGGACATCGGAGACAGATGTCTCGCGACATCGTAGACACGATCAGCGCTTGCCCTGGGGCTGGTAGTCGCGGCTGGGGTCCAACTTCAGCTGTCGCAACAGCTGCCCGTTGGCATCGATCACACGGATGTCCTCACCGGCGATCAGCAGCCGGATGCGCTTGCCCTTGTGAGCGCGTCCGACGCCGATGTGATGCAACCGGCTCAGATGGCGCAGAGTGACGGCGCCGGTCTCGTCGACTTTGTCGTGGC
>CAJCHW010000124.1 GCA_903970125.1 Chlamydiota bacterium | reverse complement strand
GTTTTTACGCCGGGGTCGCCCACGCAGGCGATCGTGGACTTCATCCGCACCGCAGTACACCCGGCCCCGGCTGACCCGGCCCCGGCTGATCCGGCCCCGGCTGATCCGGCCACCTGACCTGACCTGGCCGGCTCACCGGGCCGCCTGACCCGGCACCACCCTCACCCTCAGGCGTCGGCGTCGTCCCGATCCTCGGCGACTTCCTGATCGAAGTCGAAGTCGTCGTCGAACGCCGCTTCGGCGTCTGCGCGGGCATCGCTGGCGCGCTTGCGCAGCCACTCTGCCAGCTGCTGGCCGGTTTCGGCGACAGACTTGCCCGTCTCCACAAACGCTGCGCGGAAGCGCTCGGTGTAGTGGTCGACTGCGTCTGAAGCCTCCGCGAGTGGCTCCACCGGTTCGCCCCGGCGCATGTACTCACCGGAGATGATGCGGTCGTAGTCGCCGCTCCGGACCCACTCCATCAGCTCGTGGATGCGACGCACTGGCATGGGGTGAGTGGCGCCCATGTCCATCAGCAGGCGTGACAGCCGCGCCAGTCCGCGGCCGCCCTCGCGATATTCCTGACCCTGGCGCATGAACGCGTCGAGGTTCAGGCGCGATGCCTCGGCACCTGCCGCTATGACCATCAGCGTCCTGCACACCGACATCGGGTCGCGCGTGACAAGCGCAGCCGCGCGATCGCACGTGAGCTCGCCTGCCCGCGACCACTCCAAGAGCACCGGGCCGATGGGGAGCAGCCCAAACGGCAAAGGAGCCGTGCTCAGCAGCCGCGTCAGGATCAGAAGTGCCGTGCGGTAGAGGTTGTGGTCAGAGAGCGTGTGCGCCGCCTCATGGGCGAACACCACGCGCAGCTGGGCACTGTCGAGGAGCCCAATCATGCTCGATTGCACCACCACGATCGGCTTGCCCGCGCCGATCGTGAGCGCGTTGGCGATCGGGTGCTGTGCGAGGTACAGGTCGGGCACGGGTTCGACGTCCAGCGTGTGGTAGGCGCGTCCGTGCTCTGCGAACACCTCCGGCAGCTGGTCGGGACCGAGCTTGACCGACGACCCCAGGTAGCTGGCGCGAAGCGCTCGCTCGTAGCCCAGTTCGCTTATCTTGCGCACGACCGTGTCCAGGTGCGGGATCGCGGCCAAAGCCGCGGTGGCGGCGCGGTCTGCCGGGTGCTCGTAAGCCTTCGGTGAGATGCCCTCCAGACGGTAGCTCTCGGCGGGGAGCATGGGCATCGGCCAATCGTTGCAGAGATCGCTGTCAGCGACCGCGGCTGACCGCCTCGGCAGTGGCAAACCAGTCGGCAGACACTTGTTACTCGGCAAACAAGTAGGATGCGCTCCCGCACCGGATATACGCACCGCCAGTTGCCAGGCGCGACCATGTGCTGGTACCTGGGGCGCCCGGGGTGCGGCGCTTTCCAGATCCCCGGGATCCATACGCCGGGCGAAGCACAACAAAACCCTGAAGGAGCTTTCAGCAGATGAAGATATGCGTGTTGGTCAAGGAGGTTCCAGACGCGGCCGTTGAAAAACGGATCGATCCGTCGACGGGACGGATGGATCGCGGCGGCGAGAAGAACCTCAACCCCTATGACACGCACGCGATCGAGGCGGCCATGCAGATCCGCGAGGGTGGCACTGACGTCGAGGACATCGTCGCGGTCACCATGGGCCCGGAAAGCGCCGTGCGTGCCCTGCACAAGGCGGTTTCCCTCGGTGCCGATCGATCGGTGCACCTTTGTGACGCATCACTTGCAGGATCCGACGTGGCGGCAACCGGCTACGCGTTGGCCAAAGCGTTGGAGCGCGAGCAGCCTGACCTGGTGCTTCTCGGCCAGCAGTCCGACGACGGCGAGTGCTACACGATCGGCGCAGTCGTCGCCGAGCATCTGTCGATGCCCTCGCTGACACAGGTGATCAAGATGGACGTGGCTGACGGCGCCCTGCGCTGCGAGCGCCAAGCCGAGTACGGCTACGACACCGTGCAGGTCAACCTGCCCGCAGTGATCTCAGTCGGGGACGCCATCAACGAGCCTCGCTACCCGTCACTGAAGGCGATCATGGGTGCCAAGAAGAAGCCACTGGAGACACTCGGCGCAGCCGACGCCCAGATCGACGCAAGCAAGGTCGGCGGTGATAATTCCGGCGCTCACTGGACGGGGGTCAAGCCTCCGCCGCAGAAGCCGCCCGGGGAGATCATCGAGGACGAAGACACGAACGAGACAGTCGAGAAGATCGTGACTTGGCTGGCCGAGCGCAAGCTCATCTAAGGAAAGGACAGCCAAGCCATGGCCAACATTCTGGTTTTCGCGCTCCACTACGAGGGCGCCATCAACAAAAACTCTCTGGGCGCCGTCAGCGAGGGTGCCCGTCTGGCAGCAGAGCTCGGTGGGGAGGCGCATGCGATCCTCGTCGGCGAGAACGTCCCCGATGAGCTTGCCGGCTCGCTCGGCGCCTACGGCGCTTCCAAGGCGCTCGTCGCAAACGGGCCCGAAGGACTCGCGCAACCGGTCGTCGATGCGATGGCCCATGCGATCGAGCAGGGCGACTACTCATATGCGCTGTTCGGCGGCGGTCTGCTCGGTTTCGAGATCGGTGCCGGTCTCGCCGCCCGTTTGACCGCGGGCGTCGTGATGGAGGTCACGGGCGTGCGTGTTGCCGACGGCAAGCTGATCGCCGAACGACCGATCCTCGGCGACTCGGCGATTTCCGAGATCGAGTACCGCTCCGATTTGGGGATCATCATCAGCCGGCTGAACGCCTTTGAGGCAAAGCAGACCGGCGCCGGCGCCGCTGCTGTCGAGCACATCGACGTGACACTCAGCCCGCAAGCGACGCAGGCGACGATGATCACGCGCGGCGAGCAGCGCGGAGCCGACGTCGACATCGAGGGTGCCCAGATCCTGGTTGCCGGCGGCCGTGGCCTCGGCAAGCCCGAGGGCTTTGAGCTCTGCGAGGAACTCGCTCACGCGTTCGGCGACACCGCTGCTGTGGCGGCCACGCGGGCGGTCGTCGATGCCGGCTGGTACCCGTACGCCGCACAGATCGGGCAGACGGGCAAGACCGTGGCGCCCAAGCTCTATCTGGCCGCCGGCATTTCCGGCGCGATCCAGCACAAGGTGGGGATGCAGTCCTCGGAGAACATCGTCGCGATCAACAAGGACGCCAACGCGCCGATCTTCGAATTCTCCGATCTCGGCATCGTGGGCGACCTCAACAAGATCCTGCCCAAGCTCACAGAGGCGATCAAAGCCAAGCGGAGCGCGTAGCGCGTCCCGGCTCCAGCGAGCGCAAGTTGTCAGGACCAAGCACGGATTCGGTTGTCACGATGAGCAGCAATGGCAAGGTCGCACCGGCGGACTTTCCGCCGCCAGTGGATTCGCAGAAGGAATTCATCAAGCGCACGCTCGACTCCGAGGATGAGCGCATCGACGTCGGCGTCGCGATCATCGGTGGCGGCACCGCGGGCCTGTCTTGCGCGAACCGCCTGCTGCAGTTGCTCGCCGACGACCCCGAGACGATGGAGCGCCTCGGCGAAGTGCCCGTGGCGATCGTCGAGAAGGCCAAGACGTGCGGCGGGCATAACCTCTCCGGCGCAGTCATTCGCCCGGGGCCACTGCAGAATCTCTTCCCCGATCTCACCCGCGAGGACTGGCGCAAGGAGGGCTTCGCCTACGGCGAGGTCGGCAAGGAGGCCGTGTACATGCTGCCCAACGCGCGCACCAAGTTGCGCGTGCCCGTGCCACCGAACTTCAAAAACCACGGCAACGAGATCATCTCGGTCTCTGAGCTCGCGCGCTTCCAGCAGCGCATGGCCGAGGAGGCCGGCGCGTACGTCCTCACCGAAACCGCGGCGACGCAGCTGATCGTCGAGGATGGCACCGTCGTCGGCGTGCGCTCCGGCGACAAGGGACGCGGTAAGGACGGCGAGCCGCTGGGCAACTTCGAGCCCGGAACCGACATCAAGGCTCACACCACCGTGCTCGCCGAGGGTTGCTGGGGCCATCTGACCGGCGCAGCCATCAAGGAGTTCGACCTCGCCGAGGCGCGCGATCCTCAGGTGTGGGAGCTTGGGGTCAAGGAGGTCTGGCGCGTGCCCAAGCCGCTGGACCGCCTGATCCACACGCTCGGTCCCTGGCCGTTTAAGATCGCCACCAAGTACGGCCACGTCGGGGGAACATGGCTTTACCCGATGAAGGACGAGAACACCGGCGAGGACATGGTCTCCATCGGCTTGGTCGTCGATCTCGAGTACGCGGATGCCACCACCTCCGCGCACGACCTGCTGCAGCAATTCAAGCTGCACCCGCTTGTGAAGGGGATCCTTGAGGGGGGCGAGCGCGTCGCCTGGGGGGCCAAGGCGTTGCCCGGCGGCGGCTACTGGTCGATGCCCAAGCTGTCGATGCCCGGAGCGCTGCTCGCCGGCGACTCCGGCGGCATGGTCGATACGGCTGCCTTGAAGGGCGTTCACCACTGCGTACTCTCCGGCAAGCTCGCCGCCGAGGCGATCTATGCGGCGCTTGTGCGCGGCGACAACGACCTCACCGACTACGAGGATGCGATCGAGAACTCCCAGACCGGCAGGGAGCTGTATGCCATGCGCAACGCGCGCCAGCCCTTCCAGCACGGCTTCCTCAAAGGCGCACCGATCGTGGGCACCATGATTGCCACCAAGGGGCTGTTCCCCGGTGGGCGCTGGTCGTGGCATCGCAACGACAAGCAGCCCATGTTCATCGGTGACACCAAGAAGGGCTACCCCAAGCCAGACGGCAAGTACACCTTCGACAAGCTCTCCTCGGTGTTCATCTCAGGCAATGCCACGCGGGATGACGCGCCCAACCACATTCGCGTCTCCAAGCACGTGCCCCGCGAGATCGCCGAAACCTGGGTCTGGATGTGTCCTGCTGGGGTCTATGAGATCCCCGATGACGCACCCGAGCACGGCGAGGTCGACGTCGTCGTCAACTACACAAACTGCGTCCAATGCGGCGCGATCACGGCCAAGGGCGGCAGGCTGACCACGCCCGAGGGCGGCGACGGACCGCTCTACCAAATCACCTAGGACACGCCTCAACCCGCTTGGGGCCCTCGCTAACATTGATGTTGTTATGAAAACTGAGATCCATCCTGAGTACGTAGTTGCCCATGTGCGCTGCACATGCGGCAACGACTTCTATACCCGCGCGACTCGCGAGGAGTACCACCTCGAGATCTGCTCCGAGTGCCACCCCTTCTACACGGGCCGCCAAAAGCTCGTCGATACCGGTGGGCGCGTCGAGCGCTTTCAGCGCCGCGCTGCACTTGGCCGGGCGGGCAGGACGGGCGCTTCCAAAGCAAAGGCCGAGCGGCCTCTGGGTGAGTCTGCGGCGAAAGCCCCTGCACCCGCCGTTGAGGCGCCCGTTGCGGAGGCACCCGTTGTTGAGGCACCGGCTGTTGAGGCTTCAGCCGCAGAGGCGCCGGCAGTTGAGATCGCTGTAAATGGCGTCGCCGACAACGGCTCCCATGACAGCGGCGCCGACGGCGCCGAGGTGCCCGCGGCACACTCAAACGGCTCCGCGGCCGAGCCGGCGACCTCTTCGGACTGAGCGCGGCCAGGCGCGCGGCGGCGGGCGCGCTTTAGGCGCATCCGCGGCCGTCCGGCAGCAGCGCCCATTTGCGCGGGACCTAGGGACCTAGACTGACGCGATGTTCGAGGACCTGGTCGAGCAGATCGAGACGCGCTTTGCGGAGCTGTCTGCACAGATGACCGATGCCGCTGTCATCTCCGATCGCGAACGCTACGCCGAGGTCGGGCGCGCGTACCGCCAGCTTGAGCCCGCCGCGAAGCTCGCGGCGGAGTGGCGCCTTGCACGCGATGACGCCGCCGGAGCGGAAGAGCTGCTGTCCGAGGACGGACAGGATGCAGAGCTGCGCGAGCTTCTGCGCGGCTCGCGCGAGCGCGCCGAAGAGCTCGAGGAGCAGCTGCGCGCGGCGATGGTCGAGCGCGACCCAAACGACGACAAGAACGTGATCGTTGAAATCCAGCCGGGAGCCGGCGGCGACGAGGCCTCGTTGTGGGCCGGGGACCTCTACCGCATGCTTACCAAATACGCCGAAAGCAAGGGCTTTGCGACCGAGCTGATGTCAGCCGGCGAGGGCAAGTACACCCTTGCCATCAAGGGCGACGGCGCGTACTCGGTGATGAAGTACGAGGGCGGGACCCACCGCGTCCAGCGCGTGCCCGAGACGGAGTCCCAGGGGCGCGTGCACACCTCCACAGCCACCGTTGCCGTGCTTCCAGAGGCCGAGGAGGTGGAGGTCCAGATCGACCCCGGCGACTTGCAGATCGACGTTTACCGCTCGACAGGTCCGGGTGGCCAGTCGGTCAACACCACGGACTCCGCCGTGCGCATAACGCACAAGCCCAGTGGGATCGTGGTCTCGATGCAGGACGAGAAGTCGCAGTTGCAAAACCGCGAGCGGGCGCTGCGCGTGCTGCGTGCTCGGATCTATGAGCGCGCGCTGGCCGAACAGCAGGCCGAGCTTGCCGCTGACCGCCGCATGCAGGTGGGCACCGGCGACCGCGCGGAGAAGGTACGGACATACAACTACGGCGAGCGGCGCGTCACGGACCACCGCATCAAGCTCACCACGCACAACCTCGACCAGGTGCTCGAAGGCCAGCTGGACGAGCTCACCGCTGCGCTGCAGGCCGACGAGCGCCGCCGGCGCCTGGAGGCCCAGGCCGCTGCATGAGTGTCTCCGCCGCCGGTGGACCCGAGGTGGGCGAGCGCCCCAGTGTGCGACAGCTGCTCGCGCCCGCCGCCGCTCGCCTTGCCGCGGCCGGGATCGACACGCCCCAGCTTGACGCAGAGCTTCTGCTCGCACACGTTCTGGGTTGGCCGCGCGCGCGCCTGCTCAGCGACTCCGACACACGCGCCGACGATGCCCGCGTGGCCGCATTCCAGAGCGCCGTGGAGCGGCGCGCATCGGCACGCGAGCCAGTCGCCTACATCACGGGCAGACGCCACTTTCGCCGCCTGGAGCTCGAGGTGAACCCCAGCGTGCTCATACCCCGGCCGGAGACCGAGCTTTTGGTGGCCGTGGCGCTGGGCCTGCCAAGTGCAACGCGTGTGCTCGACGTCGGCACGGGCTGCGGCGCCGTCGCGCTGGCGCTCAAAGACGAGCGCCCGGATCTGCATGTCAGCGGCAGCGATGTCTCGCAGGAGGCACTGCA
Source organism: Chlamydiota bacterium (assembly GCA_903970125.1). GTDB lineage: Bacteria > Actinomycetota > Thermoleophilia > Solirubrobacterales > Solirubrobacteraceae > Palsa-744. Next base: position 537 of record CAJCHW010000124.1, on the reverse strand, counting down.
GGTGGCACGGGCCAACTCACGCCGATTGGGTCTTGATGTCAGTTGGCTGCATGCCGATCTGCTGGAGGGGGTCGCCGGCGCATTTGAGGTGGTGCTCTCCAATCCCCCCTATGTCGCCGACTCCGAGCGGACCGCCCTTGCGCCGGAGATCTCTGGTCACGAGCCCGAGCTGGCGCTTTACGGCGGGCCAGACGGTCTTTCGGTGATCCGCCGGTTGCTCGGGCAGCTGCAGTCGCGCACGCGCACGCGCGTGGTTGTGCTGGAGGTGGGCGCGGGCCAGGCGCAGCGTGTCGGCGCGCTCATGCGCGCCTGCGGCTTTGGCTCGGTGCGCAGCGAACGCGACCTCGCGGGCATCGAACGCGTGGTCGTGGGGGAACGGCGCGCTTGAGCCTCTCGGCGAGCGCCCCCCGGGGGCCGACGAGCCTGGGCGCCGCCGACGCTGCGCGCCTGGATGCGTGCCTGCGGAGTGGCGGCGTGGCCCTGCTGCCCACGGACACCGTCTACGGGCTGGCCTGCGACCCCGAGAACCCCGCGGCC
>CAJCHW010000123.1 GCA_903970125.1 Chlamydiota bacterium | reverse complement strand
GCGCTGGAGGACATCTTTGTGCACCAGCGTTTTGGTGCCGGCGCCAGCGCCGTGGTCGAGGAGCGCTTGGCGGGCGAGGAGGTATCGCTGCTCGCGCTTTGCGACGGCGAGCGAGCGGTGCCGATGACGCCTGCACGTGATTACAAGCGCATCTTCGACGACGATCGGGGTCCCAACACCGGCGGCATGGGCTGCTACTCGCCTGTCGGCGGTCTCGACGGGGAGGCGGTTGCATCGCTGTGCGCGCAGGTTCACCAGCCGATCGTCGATCTCATGCGCAGCCGAGGGACGCCCTTTCACGGCGTTCTCTACGCGGGCTTGATGCTGACGGCAGCCGGCCCGCGCGTGCTTGAGTTCAACACCCGCTTCGGCGACCCCGAGGCGCAGGCGATCCTGCCGCGTCTGCGCTCGGATCTCGGCGAGTTGATGCTTGCCGCGGCACGCCCCGGGGGGCTTGCGGGCGTGACACTGGAGTGGGCGCCGGAGTGGGCCGTGACCGTGGTGCTTGCCAGCGCCGGCTATCCCGACACGCCCGCAACGGGCGCATTGATTGCCGGGCTCGGGGAGACCGCCGACGGCGTCGAGGTCACCCATTCGGGAACCACACGCGTGGACGGCGACGTGCTTACCGCCGGTGGTCGCGTGCTCGGTGTGACCGCCCTTGGCAGCGATGCCCAATCGGCCCGCGCAGCAGCGTATGCTGCCGCGCAAAGGATCTCATTTGAGGGGATGCAAATGCGATCAGACATCGCTAAGAAAGCTTGAATATGTCCACACCGATGACCGCAACCGAAGTCCAAGTCGAGCTTGAGGGAGTTGATCTCGCGACTCCAGTCGTGGGGATTGTCATGGGTTCCAAGGGCGACATGGAGTTGATGCAGTCCGCCGCTGACGAGTTGCAGCAGCGGGGCATCGCTCACGAGATGAACGTCATGTCCGCACATCGCGATCCCGCAACGGTCGCCGAGTACGCCGCCAATGCGCGAATGCGCGGCCTGCGCGTGGTCATCGCCGGTGCCGGCATCTCGGCGGCTCTGCCTGGGGCCGTGGCGGCACACACCGATCTTCCCGTGATCGGCGTGCCTCTCTCGGGCCGCTTGACCGCGGCCGGCGGCCTGGACGCGATCCTGTCGATCGTGCAAATGCCTCCGGGAGTGCCCGTGGCCTGTGTCGGCCTCAACAACGCCCGTAACGCCGCCATCCTCGCCGCCCAGATCCTGGCCGCGTGATCCCTCGCTACAGCCGCCCCGAGCTCGGCCGTCTGTGGACCGACGAGGCGAGGATCGAGAGCTGGCGTCAGGTCGAGGTGGCAGCGTGCGAGGAGCTGCCGGAGTTGCTGGGCGCCGAGCACGGACCCACACGATCTGAGCTCGAAGCGGTCGCACAGGCCTCCGCCTCGGCCGCCGCGGTCCGTGAGCGTGAGCGCGTCACGGGCCACGACGTCGCGGCCTTCGTCGATGTGCTCGGCGCGGCTGCCGGGGATGCTGGGCGTTGGATCCACTTCGGCCTCACCTCCTCGGATGTGCTCGACACTGCGCTCGCGCTCCAGCTGCGAGCCGCCGGCGAGATCATCGTGGCGGGGGCACGCGCGCTCGAGACCACGCTGATCGGGCGCGCTCGCGAGTACGTGGACACGCTCTGCGTGGGCCGTACGCATGGCATTCACGCCGAGCCGACCACGTTTGGCCTGAAGCTGGCCGGATTTGCCTCCGAGGCCCACCGCAACGCCAACCGCCTGGAGCGCGCGTTTGCGCAGGTCGCGGTGGGCGCGATTTCCGGTCCCGTGGGCACGTACTCTGCGACGGGCCCCGCCTACGAGGCGCGGGTGCTTGACCGCTTGGGGCTCGCTCGCGAGCCGGTATCAACGCAGGTCGTACCCCGTGATCGCCACGCCGAGCTATTGGGAGCGATCGCGCTCGCCGGCGCGGGACTCGAGCGTCTGGCGACCGAGTTTCGCCATCTACAGCGCACCGAGGTCGGCGAGGTCAGTGAGTCGTTCTCCTCTGGGCAGAAGGGCTCAAGCGCAATGCCCCATAAGCGCAACCCGATCGGCTCCGAGCAGATTTCGGGCTTGGCGCGCGTTTTACGCGCCAACTCGCAGGCTGCGCTTGAGGACGTGGCGCTATGGCACGAGCGCGACATCTCGCACTCCTCCGTCGAGCGCGTGATCCTGCCGGATTCGACGATCCTGCTGGACTATCTCCAGCACCGCGCCACTGCGCTGCTTCAGGGTATGGTCGTCGACGAGCGGCGCATGCGCGAGAACCTCGAGCTCACGCGCGGGGCACTCTTCTCCAGCTCCCTTTTGCTGGCGCTCGTGCGCGCCGGTATGGCGCGCGACGAGGCGTACCGGATCGTCCAAGCAGCGGCCCAGCGCGCGCTCAGTGAGCGCATCGACATGCGCGCCGTCGTGGCAGCCGAGCCGGCGATCCAGGCATTGGATGGCGCTGGCGACGATGGCTTTGACCTCGATCAGATCTTCGACTACAACCATTACACGCGTTATGCGGCCGAGATCGTGGCTCGACTGGACGCGCTGCACTAGAGTCCCGCACGAGTATGAGCACCACCACCGTCGATCTGCCCTTGGTCGCCTCTGGGAAGGTCCGAGAGCTATACGAGCTTTCCGGTTCGCCGCAGCCGGCGCTGTTGATGGTGGCCAGCGACCGCATCTCCACTTACGACGCGGTGCACCCGACGCCGATCCCGGACAAGGGCAAGGTACTGACGGGCCTTTCGGTCTTCTGGTTTGCCCACACCGCTCACATCGTCGCCAATCACCTGATCTCGGCGACCGAGGGCGTGCCCGACGCGGTGCGCGGGCGAGCCCTTGCGGTCAAGCGCCTGGAGATGCTGCCTGTGGAGTGCGTCGTGCGCGGATACCTGACGGGCTCTGGCTGGAAGGACTACCAGGCATCCGGTTCGGTTTCCGGGGTGGCGCTGCCGGCTGGGCTGCGCGAGTCCGCGCGCCTGGATCCGCCGATCTTCACGCCATCGACCAAGGCCACCTCCGGTCACGACGAGGCGATCAGCATCGAGCAGGCAGCCGAGTTGGTCGGCGACAGCGATCTGATGCACCAGGTCGCCGAGGTCTCGATCGCGCTCTACTCCTTCGCAGCCGCGCACGCCCTAGAGCGCGGCGTGATCCTCGCCGACACCAAGTTCGAGTTCGGGATCGACACCAACGACCCATCGCGCCCGTTGGTGTTGGGCGACGAGGTGCTGACGCCGGACTCCTCGCGCTACTGGCCCGCCGATGGCTACGAGCTCGGTCGCTCGCAGCCGAGCCTGGACAAGCAGTATGTGCGCGACTGGGCGACCGCTTCGGGGTGGGACCGCATGCCGCCAGCGCCGGCGATCCCCGACGAGGTGGTCGAGGGGACGCGCGAGCGCTACATCGATGCCTACGAACGCATCGCTGGTGAGCCTTTCAGCGCATGGCTCACACGCACCAGCGCTTGATGCGGGCGCGTGTGCTCATCCGCCCGAAGGCGGGCATTCTCGATCCGCAAGGCCAAGCCGTTGAACGCGCGCTGCCGGCACTGGGCTTCGCCGGCGTCGAGCACGTCCATGTCGGCCGCCTCGTGGAGCTCGACGTGCGAGACGCAGCTGAGCTCGACCAAATCTGCCAGAAGCTACTTTCCAATCCGCTGATCGAGGAGTATGAGATCCAACTTCTCGACGGGCAAAATGGGGCGCCAGGCTCCTAGGTGAAGTTCGGCGTCGTCCAGTTCCCAGGTTCCTGCGATGAGCGCGACGCCCTGCACGCGGCCTCACTCGTGGGTCAGGCAGAGATGCTCTGGCACGCCGACAGTGACCTGAAGGACTCAGACGCCGTGATCATTCCCGGCGGGTTCTCTTACGGCGACTATCTGCGCGCGGGCGCGATCGCTCGCTTTGCGCCGATGATGGAGTCGGTGATCGCGATGGCGCGCGAAGGCGGGCTTGTACTCGGCATCTGCAACGGCTTTCAGGTGCTCTGCGAGGCGCATCTGCTGCCCGGTGCGCTGCTGCCCAATGCAAAGCTGCGCTTCACATGCCGCCAGGTCGAGCTTGAGGTCTCCAACGCACAGACCGCTTTCACACGCGCATGCGCGAGCGTCAGCGGCGCCGATGGGAGCAAGACACAACTGAGCATCCCCGCCAAACACGCCTGCGGCCGCTTCTACGCGGACCCGACCACGCTCGACGCGATGACCGACGCAGGCCAGGTTGTGCTGCGGTACGCCGCAGCCGAGAACTTCAATGGCTCAGTCGCCGCGATCGCAGGCGTGTGCAACGAGCGTGGCAATGTCTTCGGCATGATGCCTCACCCCGAGCACGCCGTCGATGCGCTCACGGGGTCGACCGACGGCCTGCGCATCTTTGAGTCCATGCGCCTCGCGATCGAGGGCGTGCGTGCCTGAGACGCTTGCGCTGCCGACGCTGGACGACGCGCTCGCGTTGGGGCTGACGGAGACCGAGTTTGAGCTCGTGTGCCTCAAGCACGGGCGCTCGCCCAACCGCGTCGAGCTGGCGATGTATTCGCTGCTGTGGAGCGAGCATTGCGCCTACAAGCACTCGCGCAAGCTTTTGCGCTCGCTGCCCACCGAGGGCCACGCCGTCGTGATGGGGCCGGGTGAGAACGCCGGCGCGGTGGACATCGGCGGTGGGCTCGTGTGCGCCTTTAAAGTCGAGTCTCACAACCACCCATCGGCGGTGGAGCCGTTCCAGGGTGCTGCCACCGGGGTCGGTGGCATTCTGCGCGACATCTTCGCGGTGGGCGCTCGTCCCATCGCCGTGCTGGACTCGCTGCGGTTCGGGGAGCCCTCTGCCGAGCGCACGCGCTACCT
>CAJCHW010000122.1 GCA_903970125.1 Chlamydiota bacterium | reverse complement strand
CGCCTCCCCGTGGCGGTAGCGGCTGTACCCGGTGGCTGTCTCGATCGCGTGGCCGATGGTGTGCCCAAGGTTCAGCACCTGCCTGCGCCCGCCGTCGCGCTCGTCGCCGGCCACGATTCCGAGCTTGGTCTGGGCGCACGCGAAGATGATCTCCTCCCCCACGGGCTCGTCGGCGGCGATCCGGCGCCAGAGCTCGCCGCCGGCGATCAGGGCCGTCTTGAGCACCTCCACCCAGCCGGCGTTGCGCTCGGCCTCAGGCAGCGTCTGCAGCAGATCGGGATCGACGAGCACGCCGGCGGGCTGATGATATGCGCCGACGTAGTTCTTGGCCTGCGGCAGATCCAAGCCGGTCTTGCCGCCATATGCCGAGTCGACCTGGGCCACGAGCGTGGTCGGCACATGCACCACATCGACGCCGCGCTGGTAGGTGGCCGCACAGAACCCGGCGAGGTCACCAACGACTCCGCCGCCAAGCGCGACGACGTGGTCAGACCGCGTCATCCCCGCATCGGCAAGCCCCCGCCAGATCGTTTCGGCGCTCGCGAGCGTCTTGTGCACCTCGCCGGCTGCAATCGTCAGCAGGCCCGAAAGGGCGCCGAGTCGCTCGCCGTAGAGGCTTGCCACGGTCTCGTCGCTTACGCAGAATGCGCGCGAGTGCTCGCGCTCCAGCGGCCACGCCGTGGCGGCGGTAGTGGAGTCGCGGAGCAGTCCCCTGCCCACGAGCACCGGGTACTCGCCGGACGCCGCGCTTGCCCACAGCGCCCGCGTGCCGGCAGGCGCGCGGGCAAGCGCCGCCAGGGCGCCGAGCGCCCGCACTGACACGCCGTTGCCAGATGCCGGCAACGTGGCGTTGGCAAGCGCTTCGTACACCGGCTTGCGCGCGCGATGCACTGCAACGAACGCGTCGCGATCGCGGGCCAGAGGCCGTTGCGCGCCCGCGCCGCGCACGCGTTCCCAGGCCGTCTGGACATCGACGTCCAGGAACACCACAAGGTGGGCGCGCAGCGCTTCACGGACGAGCTCGGAGACCACGCTGCCACCACCGAGCGACAGCACTGACCCGGGCCCGGCGGCGCCCAGCAGCTCGAGCACCAGTGCCTGCTCGTGTTCGCGAAAGCCGGACTCGCCTTCAGCAGCGAAAGCGTCGGCGATCGACTGCCCCATGCGCGCTTCGAGCAGCTTGTCGGAGTCGAGTGCCTGCGTGCCCAGCGCGGCGGCGACCTCACGCGCAGCGGTCGACTTGCCCGACCCCATGAAGCCGATGAAGATCAGTGCGCGAGGCGGCGCCTGAGCCGCTAGCGCCGCCACTGGATTCGCTGCTCGTAGGCCCGCACCGCGCCAACCATGTCGTCGATGTGGTCGCCGCCGAACTTCTGCCGGTAGGCGTCGGCAAGGACAAACGCCACCATCGCCTCAGCGACCACCCCCGCCGCGGGCACGGTGCAGGAGTCGGTGCGCTCGCGCAGCGCCTGTGCGGGCGCAAGAGTCTCGATGTCCACGGATCTCAGCGGCTGCGTGAGCGTGGGCAAAGGCTTCATCGCGCCGCACACGATCAGCGGTTGGCCGGTGGTCATGCCGCCCTCCAGACCGCCCGAGCGGTTGGTCTCGCGGTAGTAGCCGCGCTCGTTTGAGTAGAAGATCTCGTCATGGGCCTCGGAGCCCGGCCGCCCGGCGATGTCAAACGCCTCTCCGATCGTCACGCCCTTGACCGCCTGAATCGAGCACAACGCCATCGCCAAGCGCCCGTCCAGGCGCTCGAGCCAGGAGACGTGAGAACCAAGCCCGGGGGTCAGGCCAAAGACCTGCACCTCAAAGACGCCGCCCAGCGACTCGTTGGCCTTGCGCAGGGCATCGATCTCGGCGACCATCGCCTCCGTGGCCGCGCCGTCGAGGCAGCGCACGGGCGAACCATCGACGTCGTCGAAGTCCTCAAGCGCGAGCGCAAGCGCACGGGCCGGCGCACGCACCCCGGCGATCTGGGTCACATGCGAGCGGATCTCGACGCCAACGGCCCGAAGGAGCGCCTTGCACACGGCGCCACCAGCCACCCGCGCGGCGGTCTCACGTGCCGAAGCGCGCTCGAGCACGTTGCGCACATCGGTCAGGCCGTACTTGTGCACGCCCACGAGATCGGCGTGCCCTGGCCGCGGCAAATGGACCTCCTCGATCTGCTCCTGCACCGGCCACGGATTCATCCGCTGCTCCCAGTTGGCGTAGTCACGGTTCTGCACCTGCAGTGCCACGGGGCTGCCGAGCGTGCGCCCGTGACGCACGCCGGCCGTGACCTGCGCGCTGTCGCTCTCGATCTTCATGCGCCCGCCGCGACCATGGCCCAACTGGCGTCGCGCGAGGTCTGAGTCGATGCGCGCCTGGTCAAGCTCCAAGCCGGCGGGCAACCCCTCGACGATGCACGTCAGCCCTGGGCCATGTGACTCGCCGGCGGTTGTAAGACTCAGACCCATTGGTGGCCTCAGCTTACTTGGCGCCCTGGCGCCGTCGGCGCGGGCCGCGCTTAACCGGTGACCTTGACCGGGTCGACCAGGGTGAGTTTCAACAGGTACGTGACAGTCTGCCCGTTGGGTTCCGCGAATTGCAGTTCCTCCGGGACATTGCTGTCGAGCTGGATCGCTTCGCACTGAGTCGCGGTCGGCAGGCAGGCGCCGGGGCCACTGACGATGGGCGGGTTGAATCCGGTGAGCGTAAAGGTCGCGCTGCTCGTATCGGGCTTGCCTGCGAGCAGCGCCTTGCCGTTGGTGACGGCACGCTTGAGCACTACCAGGGGATGGCTCTTGCTCGGCAGTGACTGCCCAACCTTCACGTTCTTGTAGACGGTCAGATGCGGGGTTTCGGCGGCCGTCGCCGGGGCTGGGCCGAGTTCAACCGTGACGCGATACGCGATGTGGGTCGCCGGCTTCACTGGCGCTGCCGGCGTCACTGGCGCTGCCGGCGCCGACGTGGTTGTGGTGTGTGTCGTAGGGCTGCTCGGCGCGACCGGTGCGGCGGCTGTGCTTGTAGCGCTGCTGCTGGTTAAGGTCGCGACGGTGGTCGTCTTGGATTTTTCCGTCGGCAGCGCTGTAAACGGGTTGCTCAGCTTGCCGTGGTGTTGGTCGCCCTTGCCGTAAGTGGTCTCAGCGACCGCCGCGTTTGGGTTGGCGGCCGGCACTGCGGCGGCCGTTGGTGGAGCCGCAGTGGTTGCGGCCGGCGCCGGCGAGCTCGCCGGCGGGGTGGACGTCGGGCTCGAGCTGCCGAGCTTGGCATAGGCCACCGCCGCGACGACAGCAACGAGCACGACGGCGACGAGCACGCGCAACCTCGGATCGACCAGGTCTTCCTTGACTGAGTTCAGAAAGTCTTTCACGGGACGGCCTTGATCGCGGCGGGTGCTGGCGTCGTTGTTGATGAGCTACCGCCGGCTGCGGTGGACGGCGTGGTCGAGCCGCTCGCGGCGCCGGCGCTGGGCAGCGCGGCACTGACGGGAAGCACGTAGGCGGTAGCCGAAATCGTGCCGGTGAGTTCTTCGGCGCCGGGCTTCTTGGAGCCCGACCCACTGGCCGCTGCCGGCGTGAGGCTGAGCGACTGAATCGTCATCAGCCGACCCGTGACTTCGATGCTGCCGGTAGGCATCTGGACCGCGAATCCCTGCAGCGTGTTGAGCAGGGCGTACAGTCGCGCGAAGTTGCCTGTGAAGGTGAATGAGAAGGGGACGGTCTGAAAGCCGCCTGCCGCTGCCGCCGCCGCGCTGCTTGCGCTTTGTGCGGCGGGGGCGAAGGTGGAGAATTCCACCTGTTGCTGTCCCGTGGCCTGATCGAGTTCGTACAGCAATGCCGGCGTCTGGCTCGACGTCGGCACGGCCTTGCCCAATGCCACGATCGCAGCGTACGCTTGGGCGTAGTTCTTCTGTGCCTGCTGACTCTGGGAGAGTTCCGCCTGAGCGGTCTGGAGCTGCGAACGGGCAGTCGCGATCGCGGCATTGGCCGCGGTGACCTTCTTGCGCTCCGGCGAGACCACCTTTACCCAACCGGCGCCCAGGACCACGGCTGCGACGACCCCGGAGATGACCATACGATCGCGCGTGGTCATCCTGCACTCCGAACTGAGGCTGCCGCGGTGCCCGCGTCAGTGGTGGACGCCGAGGAAGCGCTGGGCACGCTTGACCCCGTGGGTGTGGCCGGCAGCGGCTGGAAGGTCACAGTCATCGAGAAGGAGACCGGGCAGGCTCCGGAGGTGCTGGACCCCCCGCTGCTTCCAGCTGCCGCCTTCACCGAGTTCGCCAGCGTCACCGAAGCAACGCCGTCGATCAGTTCCAGCTGCGTCACGGTCCTGGCAACGACAGCCTGGCTGGTCGCACAGCCGGCCAGCACGAAGCTCGGCACGCTGCCGGCTGGGGTCGCGGAGGCAACGGTCGGCGCGGCCGGTGCATTCGACGACACGCGGGCTTCGGACTTGACGGCGCCAATTGATCCTGTAAGCGAGGAGATCGAGGTGCCGGCCGGCAGTACGCGCCCGAGCTCGCTCAACGCATGCGACCAGTCAAAGCGTGAATCCACCAGTTCCTTAACGGTGCTTTCGCGGCTTTCGCGCATCGCGGCAAAGGACTTGTACGGAGCCAGGCCGGCGGCGCGGCTTTGCGTGCTCTGCGCTTCGGCCGCCACGCGACTGGCTTCACTCTGCTTGCCTGCGATCTGGCGCGACGCGGACCCGTAGAGAAATGCGAGCACGGCGACGCCCGCGAGGATCCCGAGCAGTACCTGGGCGGCGCCGTGGGAACGGTTCGCAAAGCCCGTTCTGCGCTCGCGCTGCTCGGCCGGAATGAGGTTGACAGCTCTCATGAGGCCACCTCGTCAACCGCCAGACCGGCGGCGATGGCCAGGTACTCAATGGAGATTCCGTGGAGAGCGTCATCGTTGGCCGCGACCACGCTCTCGGCCTGCACCGGCACGCCGAGGTTGAGCTCGAGCATCTCTCCGAAGCCTGGGATATCGAGTGCCGGGCCCGACAGGTACACCCTCGACACCGCGGGGCCCTGTTCCTGGGACTGGAAGAAGTCCAAAGAGTTGCGCACTTCGCTGGCGATCCCGCGCACGCCGACCTCGAGCGCAAGCCTGACGTCGGGTAGGTCCTCGACCGCGGGTGTCGGCGCGACGACCGGTGCCGGCGCGATCTCGACTGCTGGTGTCGGTGCGACCTCGATTGCTGGTGTGGGCTGGACCTCGACCGTTTGTACCGGGGCCGGCTCTACCGACGTCGCCGCGGGCACGATCGCATCCGTGACCGCCGGTGGCCCAACCTGCGCACTCGCTGACGGTTCGGGCCTTGGCGTGTAAGGCTCGATGGACGCCGGCATGTCGGCCGCCGTGTGCTCGGAGGCCTGCGTGAAGGCGGCCATGTGCGTTGTCGCCTCGCCATCGGCGTCGGCAGGGCCATCGGCGCCGACCGGCTCCTGGCTCGGGCTCGCGTCGGCCACCGCCGCCATCATTACCGTCGGCTGGTCGCCCACCTCGCCCCCTGCGCCGCTTTGCGGGCGAGGGGCATACCCGGCCGGCCCGGCACTGGTCGGTTCGACGTGGGAGACGCCCACTGGCGTGGAAAGGTTGACCCGACGCAGCAACTCACGCGCCTGATCGATTGGCACTCCGCGCCTCTCGGCGACTTCTGCGGCAATGGCCTCCAGACCACGGGCAAGAACACGTGTGAAGCGACAGTCGCTCCCCTCGGCGATGGCCATGTTGGTCAGGCCGCCGACGTTCAGATGCAATAGGGGCGCGGCTGTCTGGCCCTCCGCAGAGGTCTTGCCATTGACGCCTTGGCCGGACTTGTAAAGCGAACGGATCAGGGCAAACGCCGACAGATCGATGCCATCTACATGTAGACCCGCTGATTTGGCGGCGCCGAGCAGTTTCTCGACCATGTCGCGCTGGGCAGCTACAAGCAGGACGCGCTGGCGTGGGCCCGCGGGCGTGTCGATGATTCCCAGCGGGCGGTAGTCGAGCACAGCGTTGTTCAGCGGCATGGGCACCTGATCCTCGGCCTGGAAGCGCACGGCTGCGGCCAGCTCCTTGGGGTCAGTCAGGGGCGGCACCTCGAGCATGCGCATGACCGTGCGCTGGTTGGCGACCCCGATGCGTACGTGGCGCGGCAGGTCGGAATGCGCGAAGACCTCTTTCAGCGCCGAGACCAGCGCCGCCTGATCGAGCACTTCGCCCTCACGCACCGTGTCTGCGGCCAGCGAAACAGCTGCGGCGCGGTCGATCACGAGGCTGCCGTTCTTGTGTACCTGCGCAGCAGCAACGTAACCGGGCTGGATGTCCAGCCCCACGGTGACCGTGCGGCGGCGCTTGAGGCTGACGTGTCCAGTCAAAAACGACGGGGCACCGTGCGAAAAGGCCGGCTTGGCGTTCCTGAGGTCGCTCAGCTTCGCATTCTTGAGCGAACTGAGGCTGATCTGTGACTTTAGGAGAGAGGGCATGTGCTGGAAGGGCATCGACGCTGGGGCTCAGCGCTTGACTGCTGGCTGGCCTGACTGCCTATTCGTCCAGTGGCCTCTGGACACCATCCAATGCGAACACTCAAACTCATGTCCATGCGAATGGAGGTTGTAAACGGGGAAGTTGTAGACACGGTTGGCGCCTGGGCTTAGTGGAGGAACTGGCTCGAATACCAGTTGATGAGTGGGTGGCCGGCGAAGATCGCCACGACAGCGCCGAAGGCCAAGAACACGCCGAAGGGGAGTGCGGTCTTGCGGCCGGCGCTGACGCCCTTGCGCGCCATCACCACCGCGCCAACGAGCGAACCGGACACGACCGCGATCACGATCGCGGGAATTACAGCGATGCCCAAGAACAGCCCCATCACGCCGGCGAGCTTGACGTCGCCCATACCCATGCCACGCGGATATGCCATCACCACCGCCAGCAACGCAGCCGCCGCCGCAACGCCTGCGATCAGCCGTTCGGGCTCACCCGCGGGGTCAAGCGCCGTGCCGATCGCAAGCGCGAGCACCGCGCCGATGGCCATCAGCACGTTCGGGATGATCAAGTCTGTGAAGTCGATCGTCGCCGCCGGGACCACGATCAGGACGAGTGCTATGCCGAGCGCAATGCCCGACACCGATGACCGCGCGAGCACCACCGCCACGCAGAGCGCCGCCGTGATCGCCTCGCCGATTGGGTAGCGCGGCGAGATCGGTGCCGCGCATGAGCGGCAGTGGCCACGCAACAGCAGCCACGACAGCACGGGGATGTTGTCGTAGGGGCGCACGCGTGCACCGCATGACGTGCAGTGCGACGCCGGACGCACGATCGATTCATGCCGGGGCAGGCGAAAGCTGACGACGTTGAGAAAGGATCCCATCATCGCGCCGAACACACCGGTGATCGCAATCTCCATACGCTCATGATCGGCGGCTGGGGGTGGGGCCTTGAGGCCCGCGGGCAAGGAGGCCGTCCAAACACGACGAAGGGCGGCCCCTTTCGGGACCGCCCTTGCCGGCCGGTGCGCTTTCTAGATGCGCCCGGTCAGATCTCGCTGGTTACTACCAGCCCTTGCAGGCGTTCACGTCGTTTGCGCCGGGGCTGCAGCTGCGTGTCACTTCACCGGTAGACGAGCGGGTGATGGTGAACGTGCTGCCCGTGACCGGTGCGGTCGCCGTGATCGAGTAACTGTTAGTGGAGTGAGTCGTGCCGCTGATCCAAGCCACGCCGTTGGCCTTGGCTGTGGCTTCAACCGTCGGAATCGTGGATTCATAGGCGGCGATTTCAGCCGGGGTCACCTTTTCGTATTCGCCGTTGTTGTCGGTGGCGATCGTCTCGGCGGCCGTCTGCGCATTGCCCACGAGCGCCTTGGCGCCGGAATCGTAGGCCTTGCTCTTCTGGCTGAGGAACGACGGAATGGCGATCGCGGCGAGGATGCCGATGATCAGGATGACGACCAGAAGTTCGATGAGCGTGAAACCGCTCTCCTCCCCTGTACGCTGGCGTAGTCTGTAAAGCATTGTTTCTCCTTACTGAAGTGCCAGCGCTTTGGTCCCTCGCCCAACGGCGAACCGGCCTCTGCCACGCTGAAGTCCGTCTCGCGTGGCAATGGGGCCGTCGGCTTTGTTACGCACTTACGTGCTGTGCCTCTGGCACCACGGTGCTGGCTGTTTAGTGGCTTGCTGGTTGGAAAATCGGCCAGCGGAGACACCACCTCAAGCAGCGTCCGTTGCGCTGGACACATGGCCGGTGCATCAAAACGTCGGCGCCGCGGGGCCCTCGACGATCGGTCCAGGCCGCTCAGCCCTTGGTGCGGACCCACCGCTGAGCCATCGCGGGCGCCGGATCGCGTCGGCTATCGCCGTGGCCCTGGCAGGCGCATAGAGCAAAAGAGCCATGCCGGCCGCGAGCGGCAGCGTCCAGGCGTCAAACAGCGCAGATTCCAGATCCGGCGAGACGGTTCCATGGACCCATGTGAAGCCTGCCCACGCCAGCGCCGGCACCGCAAAAGCCAGAATTGGCGGGCGCGTGGGCCGCTCAAGCGACTCCCACGCCAGCACGGCGAGGGCGAATGGCAGCATGTAGTAAAAGAAGTCCCAGGTGTCCAAGAGGCACCGCAAGAGCATCACGAGCGCGAGCAAAAGCAGCGCGTCGCGGCGCCGGCTGACGGGCGCTGCGGCGGAGTCTGCCGCCCGGTCCCTGCGCCGCGCCCACCACAAAAGCACCGCGAGCACCGCGCCGGCGACGACAATGGATGGGTGGCTGATCGGGCCGACCCATGCAGGCGGCGCGCGATAGCCGGGTGCCGTGGCGGCGACCCAGGCCACCGGCTTGTGCACGTGCTGGACGTGGTTGAGCGCCGATTTGTGCTTGGCGGCGGATTCGTGGCTACCCAAAAACCACCAGACCGACCAGGGAAGAAAGATCCTGCTCGGTGTTGCGGCGACAGCGCGCGCGGCGGTCACGAACCCTCCCCCGGGCACCAATGCAAGCGGCGCCAACACCCCCGCGGCCACAACGCCGGCACTGCACGCACACACCAGTGCCCCCCGGGCAGCGGCGCGAGCAGCGCGAAGCCCGGCACCCCGTCGGGTGCCGTAAGTCCCCGGCAACGCGATCAGGGTCGGCCCGATGGCCACAAGCGCCCACTCCTTGTTGGCAATCGCCAAACCAAGCGCGATACCGGCCCAGACGGAGTGGCCCCGGGCCGCAAGGAGCACCGCCGCCACGCACAGGACCGCGCCCAGCACTTCCTCGGGGTGGCCGTATTCGAGCGCTGCGAGGGTGAGCGGGTTGGCTACGCACAGCGTCACGACGACCGCGCGTGCGACCCAGCCGCGCGCCCACAGCTGCGAGCGGACGGCCGCCGCGCCGGGTGCAGCCGCTGTGGGCGAGGGCGCTCGCTGCGACCCTGTGGACGCCAACGTACGCGGGCGCATCTGCGCCGCCAGCCAGATGCCGAGCACCGCGGCCGCCAGGAGACAGGGCAACGCAGCCGCACGGTAGACAGCCAGCGCTCCCCCACCCCATAAGGACACAGGCAAGACGAACGGCGCCCGCTCGACCAACGAGCCACCGTAGGCGGGTGCGAGCTGCAGAAACTCCCCAGGGTGACCGCGCATCAGCGCTGCGAAGGCGGGCCGAACCTCGAAGAAGTAGTCATGCGGAAGCCCCGTCAGCCCAAGCCGAACGAGAATCCAGATCCCGAGACCGGCCAAAAGCACGCTGATCGCGTTCTCGCGCACGTGGCGTCGCATAGCTGTCGCATCGGCCGATGCGCTTTGTCGCTTGAGCTGGGCGACTGCCCGGATCGCGGCGCCCAATGGTCCCGGAGGCGGCCGACGCAACCGCCGCGCGGGCGTCTCAGCGGCCTGCTATCGCAAGCGCTGGAGCGACATCACGGCTTCAGCCAGGCCGCCTGCGTTTCGATGCCGGCTATCCGCTGCCCCGTGCCCTCACACCAGGGACACGTCACGGGTACCTGCTCGCCGTCGCGGGTCGCCAGCACCTTGCCGGTGCCACGGCAGGGCATGCACGGCTGCGCCTCCGACGGCGCCTGACCGCCATCGCCGGCGTCCGTGCGCCCGCCCGGCTTTGCTTTAGCGCTGTCGCCGTCTGGCATCGCTCGCGAGATTAGCGGTGATTGGGGGAGCGGGTCTTCGCCCCACATGCCGCGCGGTCGTTAGCCTCTGCAAACAATGGAGAGCGCAACATCGCTGAACATCCTCGTGGTCGACGATGAGGCTGCGCTACGCGAGACGCTCACGCGCTCGTTTACGCGTGAGGGTCATGTCGTGGAGGCCGTTGGCTCGGGCGTCGAGGCGCTGGCGGCCGCTGCCCGCGCGCGCTTTGATGTCGTGCTGTTGGACGTCGCGCTCGGCGCCAGCCCAAGCGGCTATGAGGTCTGCCGTACCCTACGCGCACAACGCGACATGGTGCCGATCATCATGCTCACGGCGCTTGACTCCGAGGCCGACGTCGTGCAGGGGTTGGAGGCGGGTGCCGATGACTATGTGACCAAGCCCTTTGGCCTGGCCGAGTTGCGCAGTCGCATCAGTGCCGTGCTGCGCCGCGCCGCCCCGCGCGCCCCGGAGCGCGAGGTGTTGGAAGTCGGGCCCGTGCGGCTCGACGCAAGCCGCCGCGAGGTCGCCGCCCGCGGCGAGGAGGTGCGCCTTACCTTTTCAGAGTTCGAGCTGCTGGCTGAGTTGCTGTCTGAGCCTGGCCGGCTGTTCAACCGCCAAGAGCTGTTGCGGGCGATCTGGGGCGACTCTGCCTACCGCGACCCGCGCGCGATCGACGTCCATATCAGGCACCTGCGCGAGAAGCTCGAGCTCCAGGCGGAGGAGCCGAAGCTGATCCTCACGGTGCGCGGTGCCGGCTACCGCTTCCACCCGCCACCGGCCGCCGGGGAAGCCTAGCCTTGGCGCGGGCCACTCGCAGCCTCGGTCTGCGCCCGCGCCTGCTTGCGGCACTCGTGGGAACGAGCGTGGTCACGCTCGCGGTCGCGGCGTTGGCACTTTTGTCGCCGCTTGAGCAGAAACTGCGTAGCGAAAGCGAGCGCTCACTGTTCACGGCGATCCACGCGACCAAGGGCGAGTTTCCCGAGATCACGATCGACGAAAAGAGCGGCAAGCCCGACCGCGAGGAGCTCGAGCTCACCCTGTTGCACGTACGCCAGCGCACCGGTGCACGCACGTGGGTGCTCAACAACAAGCTCCAAACGATCAGCCCGGGCACGCCGTTTGGCCTTGAAGCGCCCACCTACTACAGCCAGGCGCAACAGGCACTCAGGACTGGGGTCGGCGTCGCTCGCCTGTCAGGCGATCTGTTCGTGCTCGCCGAACCGATCCGCATCGGCGGCCACCGCTACGCGCTGATGGTGGTCAAGCGGCTGGACTACGTGGCCTCGGCCGTGGGCGTGGTCGAAGGGGCATTCATCGAGGCCGCGGCCGTGGGCCTGGGGATCGCGCTGCTTCTGGGAATCGCGCTGACCACGACGCTCCTGTACCGCCTGCGCCAGCTGCGCGACGCCGCCCTGGACCTGCAACGCCATGGGCTGGCGAGGCCGATCAGCGTCAAACCGGGGCGTGACGAGATCGGCGAGCTTGCGCGCACGTTGATTGAAATGCAATCGCGACTGGCCCATCAGGAGGCCGCTCTGCGTGCCTTTGTCGCCACGGCATCACACGAGCTGCGCACACCGCTTGCCTCGCTCGACGGGATGCTCGAGTTGATCGAAGACGATCTCGCCCCCGGGCACGAGGACCTCGACGACGCCCGCCAGCGCACACAGCGCGCGCGCGAGCAGTCGCGTCGCCTGACGAAGCTGGCGTCGGACCTGTTGGATCTGAGTCGGCTGGACGCCGAGATCAGCCTCCGCACTGAGCCTGTCGAGCTTGGGGAGATATCGCGCGCCGTGGTCGCGGAACTGGATTTGCGGGCGGCGGCCAAAGGCGTCACGCTGCGAGTCAACAACGCGGCACATGCCACCTGGGTCGGTGCAGATCCCGGAGCAGTGGCGCAGATAGTGCGGATCCTGCTTGACAACGCGCTGGCGGTGGCACCGGAGGGCTCGGCGGTTGACATCACGACGTCCCACGGCGTCGGCATGGCACAGATCGTGGTCGCAGACCAG
>CAJCHW010000121.1 GCA_903970125.1 Chlamydiota bacterium | reverse complement strand
ATGTGCGCTTCGACGAGTCCAGCGCCTGGGAGGTGCGCCTGATCCGGGGCGGCCTGCCGTACCTGGACGAAGTCGCTCACAGCGCCCACTGGCGCATCTTCCGCGTGCTGGGAGCCAGTCCGCTGGTGGCGCGGCTGGGGGTGGGCCACGGCGCGCGTGCTGCCGGCGGGCAGCTGACGTCGCTGGGCGTAGACAGCTTTGCGCTTGCGGTGACCGGGCGGGGCCGCTTCCTGGTCAAGGTTCACTACACGCCGTACTGGACGGTGACCGCGGGCAGCGCCCGCGTCAGCCCGGGCCCAGAAGGTTTCACCGAGGTAAGAGCCGCACATGCGGGCACGATCGCGGTGGCGACCCGCTTCTCACTTGCTGCGATTGGGCGGGTCCTTAGCAGCGCGCTCTGAGGGCGCGGCCGCCGGCGCCGGCGCTCGAGTGCGTGTGCCGGTCGGCTTTTGCGCCGCGGGCGGCTGTTGCGTGGTCGGCTTTTGAGCTGCGGTCAGCTTGCGCGTGCCGGTCGGCTTTTGCGCCGTCCTTGACGCGGCAATTGGTTCGAGCGCGTTGAGCGTGTTGTATCCGGTGAGGTAGAGATCGTGGCCGTCAGTGATGATCGGGTCAAACGAGCCTTCGTGAAACTGGAAGACCGCTCGCCCTGTGGTGATGTCGAGTCCGGTCACGGTGTCGGTACCGAGGTCCGCGAAGTAGACGATGTCGCCGACGATCGTGGCGGATCCGGAGATCCGCCCGTGCGCGTCGTAGCGCCAGTCGATCGCGCCCGTGCGCGCGTTGATCGCGTAAAAGTTGCCGTCGTAGGAGCCGAGGTAGATTGTCGGACCGAGGCCTTGGGCATCGGCGACTGCGGGTGAGGCGTAGACGTAGGCGCCTGTCTGCACAGCCCAGTCCAGGCTGCCGGTGCGCTGGTCATAAGCGTAGATGCGTCCGTCGGTGTTGCCCAGGAAGACACGACCGTAAGCGACGGCTGCGGTCGAGTAGAAGGTGCCGGAGCCAAGCAGGGCGCCTTCGGAGCCCGAGCGCCAAAGCCGGCGGCCGGTGTGCTCACCGATCGCCTGAAGATCACCCGCGTAGTCACCGAAATAGAGCACGCCGTTGTCGAGCGTGGGGCTGGCCTTGACGGCCCCATCGGCGTGGTACTCCCAGATCGTCGCGCCGTTGCGCTGACTGAGCGCATAAACCGTGCCGTTCTGAGAGCCGAAGAAGACCAATCCGTCATCCAGTAGCGGCGAGGACTCGCTCGGGCCGGGCAGGTCGCGTGACCACAGCACCGCGCCGGTCGCGGCGTTGAGCGCCACCACGCGGCCGCCTTCAACGCCGGATTGGCGAGCGAGCAGCGTGACAAAGATGCTCGTCGAGTTGACCGCAGGGGTAGACGCTGACAACACCCCGAGGTCGCGGACCCAGTCGAAGTTGCCGGTGCGCTTGTCGATCGCAGCCAGCACGCCGTCGTCGGCCAGCTGGAAGATGCGTTCGCCGTATATGACGGGTGGGAACTCAAGCAGCGCCCCCTCCGAACGCGACCACAGCGTGCGCAGGGGCGGCCCGAGACTTGCGGGCGCGGCGAAGTACCGCAGGTGGTCCTTGGAGTAGCCATAGTTCGGCCAGGAGAAGGCTTCCGGCCCTCGTGTCGGTGGCCGCTCGGTGGCCTGCGCGAGGAAGG
This sequence comes from Chlamydiota bacterium, assembly GCA_903970125.1. Lineage (GTDB taxonomy): Bacteria > Actinomycetota > Thermoleophilia > Solirubrobacterales > Solirubrobacteraceae > Palsa-744. Next base: position 947 of record CAJCHW010000121.1, on the reverse strand, counting down.
GCGCGTGGGGGTGCGGGAAGACCGAGCCGGTGCGGTGACGCTCGTAGAGATACCCGGCGAGGCCGAGCACCACGACGGCCAGGGCCACTCCACCGGCGAGCCCAAGCAGCCTGCGCCGGGATCGCAGCCGCTTCAGCCACGCGCGCCAGGATTGCAGCCGCGTTAGCCACGCGCGCCGGGATCGCAGCCGCTTTAGCCACTCGCGCCAGGATTGCAGCCGCGTTAGCCACGCGCGCCGGGATCGCAGGCGCTTCAGCCACGCGCGCCAGGATTGCAGCCGCTTTAGGCTGAGCACTATGAGGGAAGGCAGGTGGCGGTTTGACACGGTCAGACTTGGCCGCACGGAAGCTGTCGCAGGCGGTGCGCGCGCGACGTGCGGCTACGGGCGTGCGGGCGAGACGGGGATGGAGCGGAGATCGGAAGTACGGCTGGGAGCGGGGATCGAAAGTACTGCTGGAGCTTCGGTCGACTGCCGCGCCTAGACCAAGGCTATCGCAGCTAAGCGGCGAGCTTGTCGGTTGCGACCGCGGGCGGCGCCGGCGCTGGGATGCGCGCGCCGGGAACGGCTGCCGGGTGCGCCGAGGTCCTCTGCAGGCCGCCGGAAAGCGCTTGCACCTGGGCGCGCTGTTGCCACGCACGAGTGTCCCCCGAGGCCCGGCGACGGCGCAGTGAGCCTCCGAGCATGCGTAACGCGCCGGCTGCGCCCATCCGGAGAAGTGCGAGCAGCAAAAGCGGCAGTGTCAGGCCGGCGCCGACCGCCAGCACATGCGGCCCGTGCGAAAGCGCCCAAGCCCAGAGCGCATAGTCGCTCGCAGTGAGGCCGAGCGTGCACAGCAATGGCCTCCGAAGCACAGACAAAGGGTAGAACGAGCCGAGGACGGACCCCAGGGGTAACATAGGCGTGCCTGCGGGCGAAGTGTTGTGGTTGCACAGAAGCCTTCCAAGCT
>CAJCHW010000120.1 GCA_903970125.1 Chlamydiota bacterium | reverse complement strand
GACGGGGTCAAAGACGGCGTTGACCCCCCCGCCGGTCAGGGCGCGTGCTTCGTCTTTCCAAGGCCCGTCTGACAGCAGCACGTGGTCGGCGCCCATGTCGCTGGCGACCTTGTGCTTGGAGTCGCTTGAGACCACTGCAATCGTGTGCGCTCCCAGCCCCCGCGCCACCTGTAAAGCGGCCGTGCCCAGGCCGCCCGCCGCTCCGTGGACGAGCACGGTCTCGCCGGCCTGCACGTGCCCGCGACGGACCAGCCCGAAGTGCGCCGTGTGGTAGTTGAGAATGAGCGCGGCGCCCTGACCGAAGTCCAGCGCGTCGGGAAGCGCGAAGCACAGGTGTGGCGCAGCTGCTGCGACCTCGGCGAAGCCCCCGAGCCCACAGAAGGCCATCACCCGCTGACCCGCCACAAAAGCGCCACCCTCGGGCGCTTCGCGGACAACGCCGGCGACCTCACTGCCCGGCACGAATGGCAGCTCCGGCTTGATCTGGTAGAGGCCCCGTGTCTGGAGCACCTCGGGAAAGGCCACCCCCGCGCAGTGCACGTCCACCACGACTCCTGCACCCTCAGCCAGCGGCGACGTGGGCGCGGGCGCGGGGATTTCGACCAGGCGCAGCGCGGTCTCCGGGCCCGTCAGCTCTGTGATCTGGATCGCTCGCATGCGCTCGGGCGCGGTCAGGCCCAGCGGTCGCGGGTCAGTTGTTGGCTACGTGCACTCGGCACTTGCGGCTGTTGTGCAGGAGCTGGTCGCACACCACTACATAACCAGGCCGCGGCTTACCCTGTGCGTCCGTCAGCCCTGCGTCAAAAAGTTCGCGCGGCCGGGCGCCGGTCCAGTCGTAGATGTACAGCCGCTTGATCCGGGAGCTCAGGGTGGTGAGCGTGAACATGTATTTCAACGCGCGCGCTGCCCTGCGCAGCCCTGCACCGTGCACGTTGGTGAAGTCCGTGCCGTACTTGACCACCCCGCCTGTCTCGGTCAGCCATAGCGTGCCAGGGACAGCCTTCAGCACGGCACGTGTGCGGATCGACTGGAAGCGGTTGGTGTCGGAGTAGTTGTGCAACCCCCACAGCGACGGGGTCGGCACGTGCAGGTGGGAGAGGTCGCGCTTGAACTTCGAGATGTATTCGATCGTGGGGCCGACGTTGGGGTTGTCCAGGATGTCCAAGCCCACGAGCGTGTCGTGGCGGGCCACGTTGCGCAGTTCCCTGTAGTAAACCGCGGACTGCTCCGGAGTGGGGCTGTCGAACACGTGCGGCTCGTTGCCGCGGTTGGCCTCGTTCCACGGCTCATATTCGTGGACTTCCGGGACCGCCTTCATGAAGCGGGTGACCGCGGAGCGGTACTGTGCTCCCGAGGGCATGCGGTTGGGCGTTTGGTAGGAGTGGTAGAAGGCCACCAGGACCTGCTGGTGGGCGGCCAATGCGTAGCCTATATACGTTGTTGCTTCGTTTAGCTCGTTGCGGTGCGCGGCCGCGTCGTAGGGCACGATGTAGCGGGTGATGCCCACGTTCAGCTGCTGCCACAGGGGCGAGCGAAACATCGCGATGTGCTCATCTGCGATGCCCACGCGCACCGACGAGCTTGAACTGCGCGCGCGCGGGGGGTGTATCCGGGCGCCGGCAAGGGAGGCCGTGGGCGCCAAGGCCGCGACCACCAGCACGGTCACTCCAATCGCAGTGGGTCCAGTGCGGGCGCGCCGCAGCCGGCCCTTGAAGCTCGTTGTCATCTCAGTCCATTCGCTTTGCTTGCCATCAGGCTAGCCGCTGAAAGCGGCCCCGGGGCAGGCTACCTGCCGCTAGGCTCCCGCGCGGTCACATGTCTTTAGCCTATCTGCCCAGTCCGCCGTTTAACGGATTTCATATCGGGCCGCTGTTCGTGCACATGTACGGGCTGATGTACGTGCTCGCGGTCACCGCCGCCGTGGTGATCTCCTCGCGCCGCTGGGAGGCCCGCGGGGGCTCGCGCGAGCTTGTTTACGAGGTGGCCATGTGGGGCTTTCCCGCCGGGATCGTCGGTGGCCGGCTCTACTTTCTGGCTACCAGCTACAACGAAATCCCGCCGCACTGGTGGGGACCGTTTGCGGTTTGGAAGGGTGGGCTGGGGATCTGGGGCGGCATCGCCGGCGGCGTGCTCGTGGGCATCTGGCGCTTGCGCCGAAATCGCGCCAACGTGCGCGTGTTCATGGACTGCGCGGCTCCCGGACTGTTGGTGGCGCAGGCCTTTGGCCGTATCGGCAACTACTTCAACCAGGAGCTCTTCGGGCGCCCCTCAAAGCTGCCGTGGGCGGTTGAAATCGAACCGGTGCACAGGGAAGTGCTTGCCGTGGGCTACCGCCACTTCGCCACCTTTCAGCCGACCTTTCTGTACGAGCTGATCTGGAACCTGCTGCTGGCCGGCGCGCTCGTGTGGCTCGGTCGCGCGCGCTCGATCAAGGCGCCAGGGCTGTTTGCGCTCTACGTTGCGGGCTACTCCTTTGCGCGCATCTGGGAGGAGCAGCTGCGGATCGATCCCTCGCAGTACATCCTCGGAATGCGCCTGAACTTCTGGGTGGCCACGATTATCGGTTTGCTCGGCTTGGCGTGGTTTGTGGTCATCCAGCGCCGCCCGCGGCCAAACGAAGAGGTCTCGACCGCCCCGCCGGGGCCAGATGCCCCCTCCGACGCCCGCCGGAGCAAGGTGGCCAGGACGGCAGCCTGAAGTCGCGCCTGCGAGCCTGCGCTCGCTCGCTTGTGCCCGCTTGCAAGGGGTCGGCACCGGGGGCCGGTAGGCTGCCCGTGCATGCGCGCCCTAATCCTCTCGTGGGAGTACCCGCCGGTGATAGAGGGTGGCCTGGCAAGGCACGTGCGCAAGCTCTCGGAGGCGCTGGTGGCGCTGGGAGTCCAAGTACATGTGCTCACGCGTGGCGACGGCGCCGGTCCCAGCGACGAAGTGCGTGACGGCGTGACCGTTCACCGTGTCTGCGAGTCGCCCCGTCCGTCGGACCTGAACCGCTTTGTGGCCTGGGTGGAGCGGATGAACGCGGACATGCTTGCGGCCGGGGTTGAGCTCGGTGACAGCTACCGGCCGGACATCGTGGCAGGGCACGATTGGCTGGTGGCCGTGGCCTGCGAGCACCTCTCCGCCCGCTTTGAGTGCCCGCTCGTGATGACCGTCCACGCCACCGAGTACGGGCGCCACCAGGGGTACGTCAGCGACCATCCACAGAGCTGGATTCACGGGATCGAGCGGCGCATGGCCGCTCGCGCAGACCGAGTGATTGCGTGTTCGCATTACATGCAGGGTCACGTGGCCGATGTCTTTGCCGTGCCCGAGGATCGCATTACCGTGATTCCCAACGGCATCGATCCGATCGACCTGCACCCGGTCGAGGATCTGAGCGCGCTGCGCGCCCGCTTCGCGCAGCCCGAGGAGCAGCTCGTGCTGCTAGTTGGCCGGCTGGTGTACGAGAAGGGCTTTCAGCTGGCCCTGGAGGCGCTTGCGCCCATTGTCAAGCGGCGCGCCGGCGTGCGCTTTCTGGTGGCCGGTTCGGGCACTCACGAGGACGAGCTCAAGGCGCAGGCGCGGCATCTGGGACTGACCGACCACGGTGAGTTTTTGGGCTGGATCGGCGACGACGTGCTGCACTCGCTCTACCGCATCGCCGACCTCTGCGTGGTGCCGTCGCTGTTTGAGCCCTTCGGTCTGGTCGCCCTGGAGGCGATGGCCTCCGGGTGTGCGTGCATCGTTGCCGACACCGGTGGCCTGCGCGAGGTCGTCCCTGCGGGCGAGCGCGTGGGTCTGCGCTTCAACGGCGGCGATGCCGACCATCTGGGCGTGATGATCGACCGCCTGCTCAGCGACCGCCAGCTGCGCGACCGCCTGGTGATCGAAGCGTCCGAGCACGTTCTGCGCTTTGACTGGAACGACGTGGCGCAGCGGACGCTCGCGGTCTACCGCGAGCAGGTCTCACAGCGCAGAAGCGCCGGCGGTGGGGGCCTTGCAAAAGGCGAGGCCGCGCGCGCGCGCGGCCATGCGCTTGGCCACATGCCCACGCGCGGGCTAACCTAGGAGCCAGGCGTGCTCGAAGGGCTGATGCAGGACGACTTCCAGCTGACCGTAGCGCACATGCTGCGGCGGATGCGCTCGCTTTATCCGCACGCCGAGGTGGTCACGCTCACCCCCGCCGGCACCGTGCGCGCGAGCTTTGGCGCGATCGCCGAGCGTGTCGACAGGCTAGCGCGTGTGCTTGGGTCACTCGGCCTGGGGCCCGGCGATCGTGTGGGCACGTTCGCCTGGAACAACCAGCGCCACCTCGAGCTCTATATGGCGGTTCCGTGCGCCGGGGCCGTGCTGCACACGCTCAATATCCGTCTCACCGGGGCGCAGCTGGCGTACATAATCGATCACGCCGAAGATCAGGCGATCTTCGTGGATGCCTCACTGGTGGCCCTGCTTGAGCCTTTGGTGGACCGGCTCCAAGCGCCCCGGCAGTACGTGGTGATGGGCGACGACGACGAGACTGCCGCCGCGATCGAGCGCCTGCCCGGCGCGCTCAGTTATGAGGCTTTGCTTGAGGCAGCCGGCCCCGGTCCGTTTGAGTATCCGCATTTGGACGAGCGCCAGGCGGCGGCCCTCTGTTACACCAGCGGCACCACGGGCAATCCCAAGGGCGTCCTGTACTCGCACCGCTCAATCAGCCTGCACTCCTCGGCGACGCTGATGCGCGACGGTCTGGGCATGTGCCACACCGACCGCGCCCTCGTCGTCGTGCCGATGTTCCATGCCAACGCCTGGGGCATGCCCCATGGGGCCGCGCTCGCCGGCGCCGACCTGATCCTGCCCGACCGCTTCCTGCAGGCCGAGCCGCTGGCGAAGCTGATCGAAGCCGAGCGGCCCACGATCATGGGCTGCGTGCCCACGATCTTCGCGGACCTGCTTCGGTATGCCGACAGCAATCCCGTCGACCTGTCGTCGCTCACCAACGCTGCGTGCGGCGGCTCAGCGGTGCCCAGACAGCTGATGCAGGACTTCCAGGAGCGCCACGACGTACGCGTCTTTCAGGCGTGGGGCATGACCGAGACCAGCCCGGTGGCAACATACGCGCGGCCCGTAGCGGGTCCTGGGGGCAAGGACCAGGCCTACTGGAACGCTCGCGCCAAGCAGGGCAGACCGCTGCCGTGGGTCGAGTTACGGCTGATGGACGATGCCGGCGAGGTCGCCTGGGACGGCTCCTCCACCGGCGAGATCCAGGTGCGCGGCCCATGGGTGGCGGCGCAGTATTTCAAGGAGCCCGCCGATGATGAGAAGTTCGATTCCGGCTGGTTGAGGACGGGCGACATCGCGGCCGTTGACCAGGAGGGGTCCGTGCAGATCACAGACCGCTCAAAGGACGTGATCAAGTCCGGTGGGGAGTGGATCTCCTCCGTGGAGCTTGAGAACGAGGTTATGGCGCACCCGGACGTGGTCGAGGCAGCGGTCATCGCCAAGCCCGACGAGCGTTGGGCCGAGCGCCCGCTGTGCTGTGTGGTGGTGCGTGAGGGCGCACTCGACGCTCACAGCCCCGACGCACTCGCGGCCGACATCGTCGAGCACCTGCGTGGGCGCGTGGCCAAATGGTGGCTGCCGGACGAGATCGCTTTCATTGCCGAGGTGCCCAAGACCAGCGTGGGCAAGTTCGACAAAAAGCAGCTGCGCGCGCGGCTACAGCAGGGGGAGCTCGATGGGCGCGTGATGCTGGGGCGCCCGGGCGAGGCAGGAGCCGCTGCGCCCGCGGCGAAAGCTGAGGAGTCGAGCCCGTCGCAGGCGGGCTGATCGCAGGACCCGGGCGACGTCTGCCCGGTGCTCAGACGCGGCATCAGGTGCCCCCACGGATGCAACGTTGCGGCCGGCAGTGTTGCAAGGGGGTACGCGACCGACGGGATGTATATAGTGCAACGCAATCCGAAGAGCATCAGCTATTCGATGAACCACTATCCACCGCACAGTGGGAGGCTTCAAGGCATGACTACAACCAACGCTTCGGCCTGGCGCGAGTCAGGGAAGATGACCAATAAGGCCCCCCGCGCCTCGAGGGCGCGTTGGAGCCATGCCGCCACGCTCGGTGCGCTCGCCGCTGTCGCGGTTGCCGCTCTGCCTGCGTCGGCGCTGGCTGTGGAAACCACGACCACGCTTGACGCGACCGCTGCCGCGACCTCCTCGCTGAGCGGTTACGGCACATCGACCTCTTCATCGGTGTCGTTGAGCCTCGAAACGACCAAGACGCACCCCAAGGCCAAGGTCTTGCCGACGACCGAAGAAGCCAAGCCGGTCACGACGGTGACTGCGACGCCGGAACCGACCAAAAGCACGTTGCCGTTCACCGGCCTGAACCTGACTTGGGTCGTGGTCGCGGGTCTGTTGCTTTTGGGCGCTGGCCTCAGCATCCGCCTCGCCCTGCGCGCACGCGCGCACCGGTAGGTTTCGTCTCTCGGCTTAGGTTTTCAAGCGGGCCCCGCGTGGGCCCGCTTGCTTGTGCGTACCACACGCTCAACCCGCGTTGTGGTGGTCTGACCCACCGTCCGCGCATGGCGCGAGCATCTGGGACATGACGGTAGTACTCGCTGTGGACTGGCCGACGGTGGCCTCGCTGGCAACCGCAGCGGGGACGCTCGTGCTTGCAGTGGCGACGTTCTCCTCGGTGCGTTTCGGTCAGCGTGCGACGCGGCTGGCAGAGCGCTCGACCGCGATCGCAGAGCGTGCGTTTCTGCTTGGAATGAGGCCCGTGCTTGCCCCTTCGCGCGTCACCGATCCGGCGGAGATAGTTCGATTCGGCGAGGGGAGGATGGTTGCCGTCGATGGTGGGATGGCGGCGGTCGAGCTGGACGGGGACAACTACTACCTCGTGATCCCGTTGCGCAACGTGGGCAACGGTCTCGCGGTCCTCCAGGCTTGGCGCTTTGCGGCGCAGCGGCCCACGGTGGACACACCACACGCCGAGCCCTCAGAACACCGCGCCCAGAGCCGTGACCTCTACGTCCCCGCCGGCGACACGGGGTTCTGGCAAGGGGCGATCCGCGATCCCGACGACCCGTTTCGCGAGGGCCTGCACGAGGCGTTTTTGGCTGGTGGCACACTCACGGTCGATCTGCTCTACGGCGACCACGAGGGCGGCCAGCTGACGATCAGCCGCTTCATCCTCACGCGTGAAGAGGATGGAGGCTGGCGACCCGGCGTCGTTCGCCACTGGCCGCTTGAAAGCGTCGATCCGCGGGTGCGTTAGCGGCGCTTTCCCCGCGCTGCGGTCCTGCTCCCTCGAAGATGCGGATGAGAGTGTGCGGTTTCAGCACATCGGCGACAGGTGTGTCAGGACATAGGAGACACCGACACGAAGGAGTCTCCCCGTGCACAAGGCCCGCTATCTGGTCGAAGCGCATCTGTCCGAAGGCCGCTCGGTCGCCGAGCTGGCT
>CAJCHW010000119.1 GCA_903970125.1 Chlamydiota bacterium | reverse complement strand
AGCCCAAGCACGATGAACAGCGAGGCGACTTCGCCGATGACGATGTGCTGGATCATGTGCGCCAGCAGCACTTCATCGGCGAGCGTGTCAAGCGGCGGCAGCTGAACGGCCACCACGGTGAGCACGGCGCAGACGAAGCAGACCACCCGCCACGGCTCCACGGGCCGACCGGCCAGCTTGAGCGTGTTGGCGCGCCGCAGGTACAGCAGCAGGTAGGCCGCCGCAGCGAGCACCGGCGGCACGAACTCGCCGAAGTGCAGCGTGGCCTCGCTTGAGGCAAGGGTCAACGGCGCGACGGGCATGGTGGGGCGCGATCGTTTATACCCCATCCTTCCCGCCCGCGAGCCACGCCCGCGGCGCCAGCACCGACAAAGGAGCGCCTGCATGAGCTATGAGACAGTCATCTGGGAGCAGTCCGGCGCCGTCGGGCGCCTGACCCTGAACCGCCCGGACACTCTGAATGCCTGGACGGAGCAGCTCGGTCGTGAGCTTGGAGCCGTGATCGACGGCGAGGCCGCGCAGGAGTCTGTGCGCGCCGTGCTGGTGACGGGCGCCGGCAGAGGCTTCTCCTCGGGCGCCGACCTCAAAGAGCCACCGGCGCTTGCCGACGACGGAATGCCCGATCTGGGGCACGAGCTTGAGGACATCTACCACCCCGTGATCACAGCCATCCGGCGTCTGCCGAAGCCCGTCGTGGCTGCGATCAACGGGCCGGCCGTCGGCATCGGGGTCTCGCTGGCGCTCGCGTGCGATCTGCTCGTCGCCGCCGAGTCGGCGTATCTGGGGCTCTCGTTCGTCAACATCGGCCTCATGCCCGATGGCGGCTCCACTGCGTTCGTGCCGCCGGCCGTGGGCAAGGCACTCGCGTTCCAGATGGCGTTCCTGGGCGAGCGCGTGCCGGCGCCACAGGCACTTGAGTGGGGCCTGGTGAACTGGGTGTACCCGGACGCGCAGATGATGGACGAGGCCGAGGCGCTCGTGGCACGTCTGGCGGCCGGACCCACGTTGTCCTATGCGGCCGCCAAGGAGGCGCTCAACCGTGCCATCTACCCCGACCTCGACGGCCAGCTGCACCTCGAGGCACAGCTGCAGCACGGGCTCGCCCGCACCAAGGACTTCCAGGAGGGCGTGGTCGCGTTTGCGACCAAGCGCGCGCCGGTGTTCAGCGGCTCGTAGTGGCGCGCCTGCCGGTGGCGCCACCGTTGCGGGTGGGGCGCGTGCCTCTCAGTCCAGCTCGAAGCGTCCGCCGGCGTAGATCACGCGCTCTGAGCCGTCACGTAGACGCGCGGTCACCGTGCGGTCAGTGGTGGAAACGATGTCGGTGTGAACTGTGGAGTCGTTGAACCCGAGCTCGGCCCAGCGGTCGGGCGTCACGCCAGCGGGATTGCCGTCGTAGCAGTCGTGGTAGGACTTGCCCAGTGCCAGGTGGGTGTTGCCGTACGTTCCCCCCACGTTCTCGTCGTAAAGCGTCTCGGCCATGAACTTGGTGATCCGCGAGAAGCGCGAGTCCGTCAGTGAGTACTCGCCGACCTTGTCGGCATTCTCGGTGGCGATCATCTCGGCGAGCACGCGCTCGTTGCGCTCGGCACTGGCCTTGACCACGAGGCCGTCAGCAAACTCAAGCCGGATGCCCTCGATCAGGTTGCCGTAGCGATAGAGGGGCTGGTTGAAGCGGATCCAGCCATCGGTCCCGCGCCAGTCGGGACTGGTGAAGATCTCAAAGCTGGGGATGTTGCGGCCGCTTCCACCCACCCAGCGGCGCTGCTCGCCCAACGTGACCGTCAAATCGACGTCCTCGCCGAGGACATGCACGCGCTCGATGGGCAGCGCGTTGAGCCGGCCGACATAGTCCTCGATCTGGGTGCTCACGGTGCGCCAGCGTGCGATCGGGTCGGAATCATCCAAGAAGCACGCCTGGATGATCTGTTGCCAGTAATCAAGCTCTGACAGCCCCGCCTCGGCCGCCATCGCAGGCGTTCCGTACAGGCCCAGCGTCCACGTGAAACGCCCCTCGCTCTCCTTATCGGTACGCCAATCAAGCAGCGGCTTGGAGGCCTTCGACGCCCGCATGATCTTGCGCGGGTCGGCGGACTCAAGGGCATGCATGTCGGCGTCGCTGAGGACGCTCACCTGGTGGTCGATCTGATCGATCAGCCCGCGTGCATGCTGGGCCGCAAAGAAGTCCAGCTGGGCGTCGCTCGCCAGCTCCAGAAAATCGCGCGAGAGGTTGTATGAGTTGCTCTCGTCGTCAGGGAGAAAGTGGCCGAGGGTGTGGCCACCGGCACGCCACACGGCGCGGTGCAACTCGACGTACAGCGGCTTGGCCGACTCGTGCGCGACCACGCGCACGACCTCGCCGGGCTTGATGCCACCACCGCCCCCCAAGGCGAAGTTGATGAGGACATCGGCATACCGCTCAAGAATGTCTTTTGGTGGCGTGTAGGCCAAGTGCACGACATTAGCCGATGGCGTAGGGCTTGCCCGGCTCACACCGCGCGGCTCAATCATCGGCGACCGAAATCTCCCCGCTCGTCACAACGATCGGGCTGCCCACGTGCACGCTCGGCGAGGCGGCGACTGAGAGAGCACTCAGCAGGCCGGCGCCGCGAGCGGCCCCGGCGTAGCCAGCAGCGTGGTCGCAAGCCAGCTCGCGGCAGCGGGGATGTGGGCGGGGTCGATCTCATGCGCGCAGTCTGACTCGTGGTAGGAAACGTCGATTCCGTCGGCTTGCAGCGTGTCCCGCGCGGCGCGCCCGAAACTCACGTCGATCACGGGGTCCTGGCGGCCGTGCGCGATAAACGCGCGCGTGTGCGTGCGGTCGCTGAGGCTGGGTTCGAAGCCGCTGACCGTCGGGATAAAGCCGGAGAACGCGATGATGCCGGCCACGGCGGGCCGGTTGCCGCCGAGGCCGAGCGCGTAGCTCATGACCGTGCCCATCGAAAACCCGGCGAAGACCGTGCGCAGTGGCGTGATTCCAGTGCTGGCCCACAGCGTGTCGTGGCATTCCGCAAGCGCCGTGTAGCTCTCTTGAAAGCTGACGGCATCGGGGTAGCCGACACGTGGCACGGTGTACCAATGGTAACCCGGCCAGCCCGGCAGCTGCAGCGGGCCACGCGTGCTGACCACATGCAGTCGGCGTTCAGGATCCAAGACGTCCCCGAGCGGCAGCAGATCCTGGTCGTCGGTGCCGCGCCCGTGGTGCAACACAAGCAGGCCGGCCGCGGCGCCGGCCGCCGGGCGTTGGCTGTAATGAAGGGGAAGCACGATGCCGCCTCAATCAGCTTCGGCGACAAGGTCTTGTCACAGTGGCGGCAATCAACGCAGTGACGCGAAGTCGACAACCCGGCCGGCCGGATCGACCAACCAGCGCTGCGTTCCGCCACAGTCGCCATCGCGGTATACGAACACCAGGCGATCGCGCACGCCGGAGCGCATGCCGGGGATCGCCTTGTGTTCCTGGGCAAACCGACGCTGCTCTGCGGTCAGGTCATTGGCTGTGCGATTGCGTTTGAACATGGATAAAAGCTCGACAGTCATTTGGTGGACGCGGTCGATGGCGAGTCGCCTCAGATCCTTGAGAAAAATTAGCCCGCCGGTGCCGGGGGCGCCGTCGTCGGTTTCGGGACGGCTTTGTCGTCCTTTTGGGACGACAACGCGGTCGCAAAGGGCCGACGAACGCGCTGGGCCGAGCCGCTGCGCGACTTGCTCCTCGTCGGGCGGTGTAGCGTGTGAGCCGATGTCATCGGCGTGGCCGCAGCTGGTGTGGGAGCAGTGGCAAGAGACTTGCGAGACGTTGCACGCCCACACGCAGGTGCTGGGCAAGCTTGCCGCCGGTCTGGCGCCACCGGAGCCGCAGCTGCAACATGCCGCTCTGCGGCTGACAGCGCGCGGCTGGGAGACTCTGCCGCTCCCCGCCCCCAACGGTTCCGGCGCGGTGGTGGTGGCGCTGGATCTTCACACCCACGAGGCACTCGTCGAGCACAGCGATGGGCGCGGTGGGCGTGTGCCGTTGACGCCGGACCGCCCCGTGGGCGACGTCACGCGCGAGCTACTGGACACATTCGGAGCGCTGGCAGGGCATTTTCAGATCGATCCCGCCCCACAGGAGGTCGCCTGGACCGTGCCGCTCGACCAGGACACCGAGCACCGGCACTACGACACCGAACAGGTAGCCGCGTACTTCGGCGCAGCCACGCAGGCGGCGCTCGCGCTGGCGCGGTTCCGTGCCCCATATCGCGGCCGTTCCACGCCGGTGAACGCATGGTGGGGGTCGTTTGATCTCGCGGTCAACCTGTTCTCGGGAGTGCCCGCCGACCCGCCGTCTGGGGACTTCATCATGCGCAACGCGATGGACGCTCAGGAGGTGGCGATCGGCTGGTGGCCAGGCGACGCACGCTATGAAAAGCCGGCCTTCTACGCTTACGCCCACCCCGCGCCGGACGGCTTCGCGGAGGCGACACTGGCGCCGGCGCCGGCGCGCTGGGATGCGAGTCTCGGCGAGTACATCCTGGACTGGGAGGACGTGTGTGACGCGTCGGACCCACATCAAACGGCGCTCCAATTCGCCCACTCGGTGTTTCGCCACGCGTGTGAGACATGCGCGTGGGATCCCGCGTTGGCAGCGTCTGCCGAAGGGACGCCGCCGCCGGTCTACTGACAGGGCCCTCTCAGCGCCGATCGCCTTCCAAGCTCCAAGCCACCGCCAGTAGACTGGTCGGGCGCGCGATGCGTCCCGACCCCCAGCTTTCGAGGAGCCCATGTCCACTTCGCCGTCAGACTTCAACGCCGCGATCATCGAGGAGTTCCACGCAAACGAAGGCCGCGTCGGTGGCATGTTCGCAGACATGCCCCTTTTGCTGCTGCACCACACCGGCGCCAAGTCCGGCATCAAGCGCATCAATCCGCTCGCATACCTGCGCGACGGCGAGCGCTATGTCATCTTTGCGTCCAAGGGCGGGGCGCCTACCAACCCCGACTGGTATTACAACCTCAAGGCCAACCCCAACACCCAGATCGAGGTCGGAGCGGACACGCTCAGCGTGGTTGCCAGCGAGGCCTTGGGCTCAGAGCGTGACCACTTCTTCAACACGCAGGTCGAGCGCATGCCGACGTTTGCCGAGTACGCAGAGAAGGCCGGGCGTGTAATCCCTGTGATCGTGTTGACGCCAGCCGACGGCGCCTGACGGCGGGCGTTCCACACGCGTGCCCGACCAGACGACGCGCGGTCAACTGCAGGGGGCGCGCGGTCCCGCGCGAGCTATACGGGCTCGCCATTTGCGGTGAGCAGAACCTCAATGTTGCCACGCGTGGCATTTGAGTACGGGCACACGTGGTGAGCTTCACGCACGATCGTAGCCGCAAGCTCGGTGTCCTGGATCGCGGGCAGCGTCACATCGAGCTCAACGCCCAGTTCGAAACCGCCGCTGCCGTTGGGAATCAGTGACACCTTTGAGTCGATCTCGGCGTCGCCGGTGTCGACCTTGGTGCGACGGGCGACAACGCCCAAAGCGCCCTCAAAACACGCGGCGTAACCGACTGCAAAGAGCTCCTCGGGGTTTGTGCCGTCACCCGCTCCACCCATCTCTGTGGGTAGACGCAGCTGCACATCGAGTTGGCCGTCGCTTGAGCTGCCGTGGCCCTTGTCGCGACCACCGGTCACGTGAGCCTCGGCGGTGTAGAGGACGTTTGGCATTCAAAGCTCCTTGTTCGGGGTGGACAGAGAGATATTAGGCCGACTGCGTCCCGTGGCCGCGAGTCGCGCGTGGCTATGCACGGTCGGCCACAATGCGCCGGCCCTCACGGTAGTCGATGATCCGCGCCAGCAGGACGCTGATCTCGAAGAGCAGATAAAGCGGGACGGTCTCAAGCAGCAACGTGATCGCGTCCCCGGGCAGAAAGGCGGCGACGGCGCCGCACGCGAGGATCGCGTAACGGCGGTTGTGGCGCAGCTGCTTGGTCGTGACGATGCCCGCGCGGGTGGCCGCGAGAACGCCGACAGGCACCTGAAAGACGAGGCCCATCGCAAGCAGGATGACAGCGACAAAATGGTAGTACTGGCTGGCCTGTACGAGGACGTTGAACTCGCCGCTGTTGAAGTTCTGAAAGAAGCGCACGGCGGCGGGCAACACGACGAAGTAGCCAAAGAGCACGCCCGCGATGAACAGAAATGGGATCGCGAGCATCAGCGGCATGGCGACGCGTTTTTGCTCGGGGCTGAATGCGGGTAGCAAAAAGCCATAGATCTCATACAACAACACCGGCAGGGCAAGGATCAGCGCAAAGATGAGCGCGACCCCGAGCGTGGTCGTAAACGGCTCACCGATGCCGAGCGTCACAGGCTTATTTCCCTGCGGCGCAGTCGAAAGGTGGCTGATCGCCGAGCGAAGCTTCGGCGCGACAGGCACGAGCGTTTCCTTGGTTTGGGCTGAGGCACCACTGCCGGGACGCTCAAGTGCCGCCACGACGACCTGCAACTCGGTGGCCACGGTGCGTGCGCTCTGCTGGACCGTGTAGGTCGCGCCAAGGGGGCCATTGCCCGCCTTGACCTGCTTTTGGGTCTCGTGCGCCAGCGGCCTGTTGATGATGGTCAGCAGCTCGTGGTTTTGCCACATGCACAGCCCGAAGGCAACGCCGACCACCGCCAGCGACACGATCAGCCGCCAGCGAAGCTCCTCCAGATGATCGACCGCGCTGAGGCGCTCTTCGTGTCCGATCCTACCCACGGCGACAGCCATGATCTCTCCGATGTTCCGCTCGAGCTCTGGGTTTGGGACTGCTGTCGGGTACCAGGCCTGCCGCTAGACCGCCACCTTCTCGGGCTCGGTCTGCGGCGCGAGCTGGACCTCGGCGTCGGCAAGCGCGGGCTGGGCGACGGCCAGCGTAGGCTGCGCGAGCGTCTGTGCGCCTTGGTCAGTCGCCACGGGCGTTACGGGCGTCGTCGTCGTGGCGGCCGTGGTCGTGGCGAGTGGATCCGTGATCTCGCCGCTGAGTGCATCCTTGAAGCCGCGCATGCCGTGTCCCAGCGATCGGCCCATCTCGGGA
Source organism: Chlamydiota bacterium (assembly GCA_903970125.1). Lineage (GTDB taxonomy): Bacteria > Actinomycetota > Thermoleophilia > Solirubrobacterales > Solirubrobacteraceae > Palsa-744. Next base: position 4,657 of record CAJCHW010000119.1, on the reverse strand, counting down.
AGCCGCTTGGCCCCGAACACGAGCAGAAGCAGGATCAGCAGAAATGCGATGTGGATCGGATTGTCGAGTCCCATGGTCTTCTTTACCTCCGGTGTTGTGGTGCGTAGGAGTGCGATGATTGATGTGCTCGCCGGCTGGTTGCCATCGCTGTGCGCGTGGCGGCCCGCTGGGTCGCTATGACTTGATGAACGGGTCTGCTTTGGCCAGAACCTGGGTTTTGGTGTAAGGCACGTCGAAGCCCTCGTTGGGCGTTGGGCTCTCGTTGATCAGCAGGTTGATCGCAGCGGCGTGACGGGCCTCGATCTGCACGATGCTGCCTGCTGCAGCGAGTACCTTCTTGCTCTGCAGCGACGGGGCCGCGCCGTTGTAGGCTCCAACGCCTGTGTTCTCCAGTACGGATGCCAGCGACAGGAACGCGCTTTGGCTCGAGCCGGGGAAGGCAAACGTCGGCTTTGGGACCGGCGTGCCGCCCAACTGCTTGATTGTTTCTGTCAGCGCCTTGACGTGGTCTTGCTCGTGTTCGCCAAAGAGCGTGGCGTAGCTCTTGGCGGGGCCGCTTAGCCCGATCGACTGGCCCTTGACGTTGTAGAAATCCGACTCTAAATACTCAAGGGTGAGCGCGAAGTTAAGGATTTCGACATCTCCGCCTCCGTTGGCGGCAACCGCATGGGAGACAAACGGCGTCACCGCCGCTGCCCCGTAGAGCGCACCCGCGGCAAGCGTTCCGCGCAGGATGAAGCTCGAGCGGGTCATCCCGCTGACCTCGATGTTCGCCAACTCTGGGTTGGCCATGCCGGAATCGACGATCTCAGACAGTCGTTTTGTAAACATTGCGTTGGCTCCTATTCTCGATCTGCGCTTAGGGCAAAAACGGCTTGATTGCCGCGAGCACCGTTGACATGTCGGCCGGCTTGGCAAAGGCACCGTCCGGCGTGACCGATTTCTTGACCACCGTGCCCAGCGTGGATGCGTGGCGAGCCTCGACGCTGTGAATTGACAGCGCGGTCGCCAGCACCTCGGGGCTCTGGATGTTGCCCGCCTGTCCGAGGTATGCCGACGCGCCGAGGTTCTCGACGGTGTAGGCAAGTAGTCCGACCTGGCTTGCGCTCTGGATCGGGAACTTGCCTTCGGGGTTGGTCGCCGGCGTTCCACCCATCTTTTCCACAGCACCCTTGAGTGCTTCAACGTGCGTCTTCTCCTGGGCGCCGAACGACGCGATCAGAGAACCGACGCTGCCTGAGAAAAAGCCCGACGCCACCACTTTTTCGTAAAACGCAGTCTCCAGGTACTCAAGCGTAAGTGCGTAATTGAGAATCCCGATGTCGGTGCTGTTCGAGGCCGCCGACATGGTCGCGGCGCTCGTTGATACCGCCGCCGTGGTCGCCGTGCTGCTGCTGCTACTGCTGCTTCCGCAAGCGGCCAGCACGAACGCACCGAAGCTGGTCGTGCCCGCGGCGCCGGCCATCTTCAGAAACCTCTTGCGGTCGACATCGTCGCGCACGAGACGCTCGACGATCCCTGCTGGTTGGGTCACGTTCTGCTCGTTGGATGGACTTGACATCTTCAGAACCTCCGTTGGGTCGCTTATGGCTCGCTGCACTGCTTTGCCCTGCGCCTGGATTGCCGCCGAGCGGTAGCTCACGCCGTCTTGGGTGTAGTTCGCAGCGCCGTCAACATCTGGATCACAATTGGCATTTGGCACTGACTGGAGCCCCAGCGCCGCCGTCATGCGCCCGCATTGGGCCGCACGCGACGCCGCGTGGCACTCTTGCTAGGAAATGAAACCCGTGGCCTTCACCGCTGCCAGCACTTCGGCGGCAGTGAGCGGGGTGTCGAAAGGACCGCTCGGTGCAATGTCCGCCCCAGCCGGTTCGTTGAGCAGTCCGATCACGCTTGCGTGGCGCGCCTCGATCGTGATGATCGACCCGGCAGCCTTGATATAGGCGGCGTGTTCGAGGTTCGTGATCTGCCCCAGATACGCGTGCACGCCCGTGTTCTCAAGCGTCTGGGCGGTCATCATGAACTTTTCCACGTTGGTGTTGGCGCCGTTGAAGTTGAACTTTGGTTCGGCTGCCGCCTTCTTACCGAGCGCCTTCTTGAGGAACGCCACGTGCGCGTTCTCATCGCGCGTGACGATCTTCAGGAACGCCGAAGCCTGCGAGCTCAGCGAGAGGTTGGCGGCCGTCGCACCGTTGTAGAAGGCGGCCTCGAGGTACTCCAAGGTCAGGGCATAGTTGAGAATGCCGTAGTCGCCCTTGCCGAACGATTTCGGTGGACGGCCGGCGCTGGCCGACGCCAGCGCCGCCGGTGCGAGCGCAGAGAGGATCGCGCCGCCGCCGGCAACGCTGGAGCCGGCGAGACCGGCTTTCTTGAGAAAGCTCAGGCGGGTGTCGCCGGAGGCCTGTTCGGCTGCCTCGGTAACCGCGCCGTCGACGTCGATCTCGTCGAGATTGATCGTGTAGCTCATCGTTGCTCCTTGTGGTTGCGGCCGCCGGGAGGATCTCCCAATCGCGCCGTTAAACCCCTACGTCGACATCGCGGCGTTTAGATCAGTCTGCTCAGCAGGCTGGTACGCGAGCAGGACCGCGTTCGGCCGTGCAGCAGCGCCTCGGCGGCCTCGACAAGGGCGTCCACGCGCGCGACGTGGCGAGCACCGTGGTCGCGCCCCAACTGCCGCGCAGCCGCGCCGCCGACGATGATCTGGGTCGTGGGAGAGGCATCGCGAATGCTTGCCAATGCGGCTGCGAGCGTGCGAGCGTGCGGCATCGTCGTAGACAGCGCGACGATCGCGGGACAATGGTAGGAAAGCGCAGCACGAAGTAGCGCCAATGAGGTCACAGGTCCCAGCATGACCGTGTCGTAGCCGGCACCCGCCATCACGTCGCGCGCCATCCGCAGGCCAAACGTGTGGCGCTCGGGGCCCACCGCGGCGAACGCCACCGTCTCTTTTGACTTTGCCGGCACGCTCTGCAGCAGCGCAGCGGCCTCAGCGAGCAAACGGTCACACGTCGCGCTGGCGCGCTGCTCGTCGAAAATCGTGATCTCGTTGCGCGCCCACAGTGAACCGATCGCGTGCATTGCTGGCGCGAGCACGTCGTCGAACATGCTCGCCGCAGGCATCTCGCCTGCGGCCTCGCAGACGATCCCAAGTGCCCGATCGAGTTCGCCCGCGTACAGCGCGGCCGTGAGTGCGCCGTGCCAGCGCTCCGACACGACCGCTTGTTCAAGGTCGCCGCGCAGAGTTTTGAGGCCAAGGCGCATGCGGCCCTTCACGGTGCCCAAAGGCAGTTGCAGCTTCGCGGCAATCTCCGTGTGCGTGAGCTGCCCGTAAAAGGCCAGTGCGATCACTTTCTGCTGGCGGTCGGGAAGGCGCCCGAGCAGCGCGGTCAACTGAGCCGCATCATCACGGTCAGCGACGGTGGCCGCGGTCGCCCCCGGCGCGACGTGGTGCCCAATATCGTCCACGTCAGCGCGATGCGACGCGTGTTTGACGTTACGCCGAGAGACATCGAGCGCTCGGTAGCGCACGATGCACAGCAGCCAGCCCACGACCTCGCCACGTCCCGCTACATAGCGCGCGGGGTGGCTCCAGATCTCCATGAACGCATCCTGCACTGCCTCCTCGGCGCGCCCGTCGTCGCGACACAGCGAACGCGCAAGCCGGAACGCGATCGCGTGATGGCGACTGTAGAGCGCTTCAAAGGCGCCGGCGCTGCCAGACTCGATCTGCGCAATCAGCTCGCGATCGACGGACGCGGTGCCGGGATCTAGCGTAACCGCCACGTGCCTAGAGCCGCCCGCAGCGGTCGGGAATGAATAGAGGGTGAAAAGGCGTTGGAACTCCGAGTGCGGTGCGAAAGCTGAAAACCCGGAAGTCAAGTGGTGTTGCTGGTCCGCGGGCGGACCGACCTCGCCACGATGCCCTCGAGCGTACATTCTAGTACCGGCAAGCACCAGTGCCGGGGGATGAAATCAATCGAGAAAGCTTGCGATCTCGGCTACGGCAGCGCGCGCAGGGACGCGCTGGTCCTGGACTGGCCTTCCCAGGTGCAGCAGACCGATCGGCTGCTCGTCGGCAGCGACGCCGAGCCCGGCACGCACGGAGGGCTTGTCGAGCAGGGGCACGGTGCGCCAGTAGCCCGCAAGTCCGCGTGCGTGCGCCCCGACCAGGACGATGTACGCCGCGATCGCGGCCGCCAGCAGATCATCGCGCTGCTCAGAGGCGTCACCGTCAAGCTTGGCGCTAGCGACGATCAGCGTGGGAGCGCGTTGGAGCTTGCTCGCCGACCCGCGCAGGTCCAGCTCTGCCTCGCCGGCGAGAAACGCTCGCGTCTTGGGGCCGAGCACGCGAAAACGCCAGGGATTGGTCAGGTGGTGGTTGGGCGCCCAGCGGGCGAGCTCGAAGAGCTCAAGCAAGGTGGCGTGGTCTATGGGCTCAGCGTCAAAGGCCTTGTGCGTGCGGCGTGTCCGGATGGCGGTCTCGAGGTCCATGGTGGCGGATGCCGGCTTGGCGCGTGGGAGTTGGGCTTTGCAGTCGAGCCCGCTCCCGCCGACCGCGTGAGCCTAGCCGGAGCGATCGCGAATGCATAAGATCGCGGCCCAGCACAGGCGACGCCACACTGCGGGCGAGCGGCTACGCCGCCCGCCCGCGCACGAG
>CAJCHW010000118.1 GCA_903970125.1 Chlamydiota bacterium | reverse complement strand
CGCGTCCGCAGGCAACGATCGACCTCGGAGCGAAGCTCGCCAAGGTTGGGGCCCTGACGCGCGGCGACGAGGCGCACGTGCCGCTCAACGTCGCCGTGGCGGTCGGCAGCCGAAGCTACGATCTCGCGCAACGCCTCGGGCGAAAGCTCGCCCATGACCTCGCGGAGATCCCTCCGCTTGCGACCGCCGCTGCTCGCCACGGGCCAATCCTGACACCACGAGACCGCGGTCGCCTGGAGCAGCCAGAGATGGGACGCGGTGACGCTAAGCCGCGGCTACGACGGCCACTGCACGCTCAGTCGCGTAGGACGCCAGCGCCTCATTTTGGGCCTTGCGGGTGACCAGACGGGCCTTTCGGTTGGTCGGCCGCACGTCGATCGTGAACTCGATCCCAAGTGCCCCAGAGAGCCGAAGCAGTGTGTCCAGCGTGGGATTGACGTCGCCACGCTCCAGCCGGGCGACCTGTGGCTGCTTCATATCCAACAGCTCAGCCAGGGCCCGCTGTGACAGGTCGCGCTCGGAGCGGTAGCGAACCAATCGCAGCGCCACCGCGCGAGCAAGAGCTGTTCGCTCCCACTCGGCGCGGAAAGCCGGGTCGGCCATCTCCTGGGCGATCAGCTCGTCGTTGGTCTTCATCTCGCTGAGCTTCATAGTGCGATTACGATAGCACTCCTGTTATCACCGGCAGGTGCGCGTTGCTCAATCGTGCTGTAGCTCTGTGACCCTGCGACCGGCGCGGACCACCGCCGCATCGAAGCCGCGTCGGTCGATCTGGGCCTCCGGCCCGACGGCAAAAATCACGAAGGCATCGGGCGTGACCTGACGATAGATCGGCCGCCACCGACTCCTGCCGCCGCGCGGGCGCAACTCGCGCAGCCCGGAACCGTCGTCGCCCTGAATCGCACTTGAGTGTGGGTGGGAAAGGCGCACGCCCTCGGCTTCAAGCTTCTTTGCCGCATGCAGCATTGCCACCTTTTCGCGTGCGGGCCAGGCGGCGTCGCGCTCAGCCTCGGCCTCGGGGTGCCAGCGCACCAAATATGGCGGCCCCGCTTGGGGTGCCGCAACCCGAACACGGGCCGGCCGCACGGGGCTCCGGGCCGCGCGCTTATGCGCAGGCTTGTCCGGTGCCACCAGCCGACACGCCGCCCGCGACGCCGATCACTGCTGCTCGGCCGCCGAGCTCGACCCATTGGTGGCGTCGGCGGCCGCCGTGCCGTCCTCGCCGGACCGATCCTCGGGCTCGGTACGTGCGAACGCCTCGTTAACCATCTCGACCTCGCGCTCCGACGGAGCGTAGTGGGCATAGATCTGGGTCGTCTTTGAGTCAGCATGGCCCAGGAACTCCTGGATCACCCGCAGCGGCTGCCCTGACGCGGCCAACCGCGTGGCGAAGGTGTGGCGCAGATCGTGGAAGCGCACCGGCCGCACGCCAGCTTCAACGCACGCCACTTTGAAGCGCTTGGTGACCTTCGATCGGTCAAGCGGCCGACCGGTCTGCGGATGGGCGAAGACCAGCTCGCCGTCGCCGTGGTACTCCGTACGCTGCGAGTACCGATCGAGCTCGCCGGCAAGTCGATCGGCCATGGGCACCGAGCGCCGGGTGGACAGATCCGACTTGCCCTCCGTCGAGCGTTCGCCGCGGACGTAGGTGTTGCGCACACGGATGCGCTGCGCCACCCAGTCGATGTCGGCCCAGCGCAGGCCGAGGAGCTCGGACTGGCGCAGGCCGGTCATGGCCGCAGTGAGGACCAGCACGCGCAGCACCGGTCCCAGCACATCCGGTGCCGGCGGCGGTGACGGCCCGGCGCGCCCGCGTCGCGTCGGCTTCGGTGCACGAACGACGACCTCGTCGGGGATGGCACGGAGCACCGCGTCGAGCTCCTCGACGGTCAGGAACTGGAGATCGGGATTGACGTCGCCCTCACGGCGGCGTCCCGGTCGGGCCGCGCGGCGCACGGGATTCTCGGTGGTCCAGCCACGGTCGATCGCGTGCTCGAAGATCGAGTGCAGAAAGCTCAGTACGTTGCGTACCGACTTCGGCGACCGCCCTTCTGCAGCATGGTGCTCGCCAGCGAGTCCACGTCGGCGGTCTTGACCTCAGTGACCTTACGATCGCCGAGGGCCGGGCTGATATGCACGCGCTGCATCGACTCGCACCCCTCGCGGTAGGAGCGCCGGGCTCCGCCGATCGCCAGGCTTCGTCGCAATGAGTCGGTGACCTCGTCGAGTGTCGGAACGTGCGCACCGCGCACGGGCCGGGGGGTTCGCTCCTCGGCCTCCTGCATGCGCCTGAACTCTCGCTCTGCCTGAGCGCGGGTCAGCCCATCGCTCTCGCCGGGCGCGCGTACGCGCCCCACCTTGCGGTTCAACATGCGCCCGTCGGAGGTCCGGCAGCGGACGTAGTAGGACCCCCACTTGACGTGCAGGTGACCGGTGCCGTGGAGTCGCTTTGCCATCGCTCGTTTATATGCCTTTCCACGGATGGCACGCTCGCTGAGCGGCGGCCGGCGACGACCTCGCGGGCCGAACCCGCGCGGTCGGTTCACGGCACGCGCGGGGAACGCAGCGTGGAGGCACGCTCCATCTCCTCCATCCAGCCTTCGAGCGCGCTGCGGCGAAAGCGGACGTAGCGACCGAGGCGCATGTGCGGCATCCGGTGTCCACGGGTCTGGGAGTAGACCCACGCGGGCGTCACCTTCAGCCACTGCGCCACCTCGTCGGCGGTCATCAGGCAGTCGGCACGTGGGTTTGCTGTGGCTGCTTCCGGCATTGCACTCGTCAAGCCATGCCGGCCGCGATATTGGGTAGTGGTCACGACAGGCGCTCCATGTCCTTTAAGCGAGGTAGGGGCCTGTTTTGCGTAGCGCGAAGCGCAAACCTCGGACACGTGGCACAGAAAGCGGGCCACTGCGCTATCGCGGCCCCGGATGGAGGCTTACACTCCGTCCGTGCGGCGCACTCTGCTGATCACCGCCTTCGTGCTGCTGTTGCTCTTGGACCTGATACTCGTACCGATGGCGGTCAGCCTGGTTCTGATAGGCACCACCCTCGGCTCGTTTGGGATCGGCCACCACACCGGCCTGCTTGGCTTAACGCTATTCGGGCTGGTGATAGCCGACGTCCCGATCGCTCTGACCGTAGGCGTGTTTCGGGCAATTCGTCAGGAGCCCCGGCGCCGCGCGCAAGGTGTCGAGTTCGCGGTGGATGCCTTCGGCAACCCAGTTGGTGCGGACGCTGCGGGCCCGTCGGCGCGGTCTTGATCTTGCGATGGGCCGTGGGCGTCAGCGGCCAGACCACCCGCCTCCCAGAGTCGACAGACCGGTTGCCTCAGGTCCCGGGTGCTGCGATTTGCCGGGAATGCGCCGTGGTTCTGACCGGCTGAGAGCGCGGAACGGTGCTAACTGACGATTTCAACACCGCTCCGCGCCGGCAGGCTACGACGTCGACGCCGCGAGCTCATTCTTTGACTCGACCTTCGCGATCGGGTCGTCGCCCTCGAGGGCCGCGACGGCCTCGGCCCAGGAGCTGTCGCCCGGGTAAAGCTGCGATCGAAGATAGGCCCAAACGAGCGCCCGCAGAGTGGCGACGCGCTCGGGGTTCAGATCGGTCGTCTCAGCGGTGTCGTAACCGTCGATGCCGCCGAACATATGCTCCGCTCCAAAGAACGTCAACAGCGTGTTGGGAGCAGGGGCGTGGGTATAGGCGTCCCAGCGGTAGCTGAGCCGGTCGGAGAACATGGGGTTGAGGTCTTTGTCGCCCGCGATGACCAATGCCTTACCTGTCATTTTGGAGAAGTCAATGAATTTCAGACTCGGATAGCCGGCGGCTGCCTTTTCAGACAAGTGCTCGTCTCCGATTCCGGGGGCGGCAATCACCACACCCGCCTTGATTCGAGTGTCGGATAGATCCTTTTCACGCGGGTCATCAGGGTCAAGAATCTGCATGCCCAGCAGCAGAGTGACCGTCTCGGCGCCGAGCGAGTGTCCGACAGCGGCGATGCGATCGCGGTCTATGCGACCGGCAAGGCCGGGAACGGCCGCCTCGATCTCGTCGAGGTGATCGAGGATGTAGTGCATGTCCGTCGCCCGGTCGCGCCAGAACAGGGGCGCGTCGGGCAGATCCCTATCCCGCAGACCCAAGGCGGTCGAGTCAAGGTGCGTGGGCTGGATAACGACAAATCCGTGCGCGGCCCAGAAGTTGGCGAGCGGGCCGTATCCGTCGAGGGACGATAGGAAGATCGCCTGGCCGTGGCCGTGGGACAACAGGATGACCGGAAGATCGCTCCCCGACTCGGGCATCGAAACCTTGATCTCCAGCGGCACGGGACGGCCTGGGACGTCAAAGACCACCGGACTGTAGGTGGCGACAGCGCCCGCCTCGTTTACTGGAATGTTTGCAGCGGCAGCAAATGGAGTGCTCATGCTTGATCTCCTTTATGGCTTGGCCGCTCGCCTTGCGGTCTTACGAATAAGCCATTGCGTATTCGTCTGATCATCAGTGTAGCGGATGATCAGCCCGTAGCTATAATTGAGGTGTGAGTGACCAGGGTCCCAGGCATCCGGCCGTCCTGATGGAGCGGCTGTCGTTCCTGCTCAAGCAGACCTCCGCACTAGTGGAGCGTGCGATCGAGCCCGGACTCGCTCGAGCTGGCATCAACGGCCGAGAGTTCGGCGTACTCACGCTCGTCGACGCCGAGGGGCCAGCCTCTCAACAATGGCTCGCGGGCCGCATCGGCGTCGACCGCACCACCATGGTCGCGCTGATCGACGCTCTTGAAGAGAAACGATTGGTCCGCCGTCGCAGAGATCCAAGCGATCGGCGCGCCTACCTGCTTGAGGCAACGTCGGCCGGCCGCAAGACCCTCCGCAATGCTCGCAAGGCGGTCGAGCTGGGCGAGCAACAAGCACTCGCTTCACTCACCGCCACCGAGTCAGCCACGCTGAAGCAAGCACTGCAGCGCCTCGCCCAAGCCCAACCACCCGGGACGTGAACGGCGGCTGGCGAGCCTCGGACGGCGCCCCGTGGCATCGGTCTCGGGCAGCTACCGGCCCGGCGGACACGACGCCCTCATCTGCACGTTTGATCCGCTGAGCCACCCCGGGTGCCACGGAGAATCAAACACACCCTCCTCCTCCACCTCCCCTCCTCGCACCTCCCCTCCTCTCCACCCCCCAGAGCAGACACACCTCTGCATCCCAGGGGAATGCCATCGCAGGTCGCGCGTAATTTCGGCCACAGGATGCTCACGATCACCGCGATCAGGGGCGGCAAGGACGCGATCGCGTACTACATCGGCCTCGTACGCCAAAACCAGAACCAACAGGCCTGGGAAGACGCCCAGCGCGAGGGCCGCGGCAAGGCCGACCGCAAGAAGCGTAAGCGCATCAAGGTATCTGCGAAGCTCGTCGTCGGAGCGAGGATTATTTCAGCGTCGGAGACGATCAGGCTCTGACATGGTGCAACACCTCAAGTGGTCTGGTTTCGTTGATGGGACTGCCTCGCGGCCTCGAGCAGCGGACGACCCTGGGGCGCGACGGTGGAACAAACCGACGGTCCGCACCGGAAGCAGGCATGGGGTCACAGTCCGGCGAGCCGCCCGAGTTTCGTCCGAAGCGGTCGTTTCGTACGAGCTTCCATCGAGTGGCATCGTCTAATTTCTCCGGCCGATGCCTGGATAGTTGATCACGAACCCGTCCGCGTCGAACGTGATGTCGCTCACGAAGTCGCCCGCACGAAAGCGAACAACACCATCGCCCAGGGGCTCGTAGCGCTGGGTGGACATGCTCACCTCGAGGGACGGGACAGCGACCCAGCGCATGAGATAGTCGCGGGGTGGGCCTGGCTCCAGTAGCCGGTCGCGGATCACCGGCAACGAGTTGAACAGCGGCGACCAACCAAGATCGAAGAAGTCGGCCCCACCGAGCTCAAGCTCCAGCGTTCGCTCACCGACGAGCTCGAGGCGCAGGACTCCTCGCTCGAGCCGATACCGGAGCTCATAGACGATGCCGAGTTGCGCACCAAAAGCAACGAATTCCGGCTCAGTCTGCTCGACGTGTGCGACCTCCATCCGCGGCGCGCCATCACCTAGCCACGCCAGTCTGGTCGGCATTGAAGACCCCTTCCCTCAGATCAGCTGCTGCAGGTCGTCGGCATCGCCCGTAGGTGGCCCAGCCGAGTGACTCCTTCACCATCGGGAACCGCAGCCGTGCACACGCTTCCTTATACTGGATGCGGTCTACAGCGCGACGTCACATTGCTAATCCTGTACCGAGCGAGTGGCGGCGGCATCCAGGGGCGGAGTCGATGCAGCAGAGTTGGGCGGGATGTCGAAGCCGGGGCATCAACGGGGAAGTCGGCCCGGCTTACACGCGGCATTCGCCGTTGAGCGGACAACGACCGCGCCGGACGGTCAACACTGGAGGCTGCGGTGAGCAGCGACGCTGAGCCACTCGCGCTCTCGCGGCCCGGAGAGCGTCGAGACATTGACCCCACGGGCGGCGCGCTGACTGACGCCGCGCTGGCCCCCGAAACGATCGCGCGCCAGGATCGCCTATCGGCGCTCGCGCTGGTCTTGGTCTTCGACGTGGCGGGCCCCTTGGGCATCTACTTCGGCGCCCGCCGGGCCGGCCTGTCGACGG
>CAJCHW010000117.1 GCA_903970125.1 Chlamydiota bacterium | reverse complement strand
ACGACGCTCTTCCGATCTAGCAGCTCTCAAACCAGTCCGCCGTAGACGACGAAATGGCGAAGATGAAGGCTGAGATCGGGGGCCCCGCGCCCGCTGCCGGTGAGCTGGCTGCGCCCGCTACCGATGGGACCGATTCGCCCGCCTCTGCCGCTCCCGCTGAGGCCAGCCAGCCGGCCGGCGACGGTGGCGAGGTGGCTGCCGAGACCCCCAGTCCCAGCGAAGGCGCATCGTCATGATCGTGCGCATCGCCGGCGAGGATCAGTTCCGCTTGGACAGCGCCCACGAGGCCGAGCTCAACGATCTTGACCACGAGGTACTTGCTGCCCTGGAACGCGGCGACGAGCCCGCTTTCGACGCCGCTTTTGCCAAACTGCTGGACTTCGTGCGCGCCAGCGGTACGCCGCTTGAGGACGAGGCCCTTGAGTCCTCGGACCTGATCTTGCCGCCGTCAGACACGTCGCTCTCGGAGGCCGTCGACAACTTCACGGGCGAGGGCTGGCTGCCGGAGTAGGGGCGCGCAGCGGGGCACCCGCCCGCTGCCATCCAGATCGAGATCCCTCTAGATGGGGATCCCCCAGAGCGGGAACCAGCGGTCCATTTCGGGCTCGATCGGCAGTTCCTTGGCCATCTGCGCCTTGAGCTGAAGCTCGCGTTCAGTCGATCGCTGCTCATCGCCCGGCGCCGGCACGAACGGGTACCAGTAACCGCGCTTGTAGTTGTAGATGAAGTAGACCAGGCCCGCGCCCGGGGTGAGCGCGCCGGAGGTCAGGTCCGTTGCCCAGCTCGGGACATCCGCCCCTGCGCTCGTGCTGTCCCCAGCCCCAGCCCCGCCCATGTCGCCAGCCGCAGCCCCACTATCGACGTGATGGAACGCGAACACCGCGCACAGCAGACGCTCGCCATGGCCACCGCCCTCAATCGAGTCCGACACGGCGTTGATCGCCACCGCCAGGTCTTCGACGCTTGGCTGGCTGGGCGGGTTTGAGACCACCATCCAGCGGTACCCATAGGAGTCGTTTTGGGAGGCCACCTGGGTGCCACCCTCGGCGCCCGTCGCCTTGACGACTTCTTCCATTTCTCGCATCGTGGCCTCGAACTCGCTAGTCGCGAGGGGCTGAAAGACGATCGCGGCTTTGCCCGTGGGCTGAATATCGTGCTCCGTTGCAAGCGTGATGTACGCCGTCGAGATCGCGAACAGCTTCTCCGGGGCCGGTCCCTGGACCGAGTGGCGGCCCGTGAGGATGTCGCGCAGCCCCACCCTTACCCGCTTTCCCTTACGCCGTGCCCTGGAGTTGTGACTCCAGGCGACTGAGGGCAGCCAGGCGCTTGTCCAGCGGGGGGTGGTCTGAGAAGAGGTTCATGATCGACTGCTTGCTGCGTGCCGGGATGATGAAGAACGCGCTCATGCCTTCGGCGACACGCAGATCCTTCGTCGGTGTGCGGTGCATCGCTCCATCGATCTTCAGCAGCGCCGATGAGAGCGCGCTGGGGCGCCCCGTGAGCACCGCCGAGCCGCGGTCGGCAGCGAACTCGCGGTAGCGCGAGAGCGTTTGCAGCAACACGAAGGAGATCGCGTAAACCACGGCGGCCACGAGCAGCACAATCAAAATGTCCTCCTCCTCGTCGCGAGCCCCACGGCCATACCCGCCACCGCCAAAGGCGCCGAAGAAGAGCGCGAACTGCATGATCATCGCCGCCAGCGTGGCAAAGAAGCTCGCGAACGTCATCACCATCACGTCCCTGTTGACCACGTGGGTGAGCTCATGTCCCATCACGCCTTCAAGCTCCGAGGTGTCGAGCAGTTCGAGGATCCCGCGCGTCGCACACACCGTGGCCTTCTTCGGCGAGCGCCCCATCGCGCAAGCGTTCGGCATCGAGCTTTCGATCACCGCGACGCGTGGCTTGGGCAGGTTTGCCTGCACGCACAGACGCTCGATGATCGCGTGCAGCTCGGGCTCCTGCTGGGGTGTCACCTGCTTTGCCCCTAGCGTTGCCAGCGCCAGCTTGTCGGCTGTGGACAACTGGAGCACAAGCAGTACCACCGCCACCACAGCGATCAGGAGCGCTCCAGCTCCCGCTGCGAACAGTGCCCCCACGAACGCCACATAGAGCAGCGTGAGCAAAAACATCGTCAGCAGCATGCGGGCCTGCAAGCCCGTGTCTCTGCCAAACCCCTGTGGTCGTCCGCGTGCCATTTCAGTGCCCTCGCCAGCGATTGTGCCACACGGACACCGGCGGGACGGCACGGGTCGGGGGCCCCAATCCCCCATAATCTCTCCCACCATGGCGATCGAGACGAGCACTGGACTGCTAGGGGTCTTTCCCGTTGGAAGCCGCCTCAACGAGCGCCAGCGAGTCGAGGTGGGGGGGTGCGACCTGATCGAGCTTGCCGCCGAGTACGGCACGCCCGCGTATGTGGTCGCCGAGGACGACCTGCGCGCCCGCGCACGCCGGTTTGTGGCCGCCGCGCACAGCGCGACCGGCGCGCCCATGAGCGTTGTCTTTGCGTCCAAGGCCTTCCCATGCATCGCCGTGCTGGAGGTCCTCGCCGAGGAGGGGCTGTGGTGCGACGTGGCAAGTGGCGGCGAGCTCTACCTCGCGTTGCGCGCCGGGTTTGCCCCCGGGCGCATCGTGATGCACGGCAACGCCAAATCCGAGGACGAGTTGCGAGCCGCTTTGGAGCACCGCGTCGGCCTGATCGTGATCGACAACTTCGACGAGATCCGGCGCCTTGAGGAGCTCGTGGCCGGCCGCGACGCTGCGCCACAGCCCGTGCTCATCCGCGTCACCCCAGACGTCCGCGGCGACACGCACGCCAAGATCTCCACCGGTCAGGCCAACTCCAAGTTCGGCTTCTCGCTCGCCGACGTCCAGCCCGCGCTCGACCGAATCGCTGCAATCGGAGGACTGTCCTTGCGCGGGATCCACGCCCACATCGGCTCCCAGCTGCTTGACCTGGAGCCATTTCGCCGCAGTGCCGCCCAGCTCGGTCAGCTCGGTCCCTTTGCCACGTGGGACCTGGGCGGAGGGCTGGGGGTGGCCTACCTGTGCGAGCAGCAGCCCCCCACGATCGAGCAGTATGTCGATGCGCTCGCGCAAGCCGCGCGTGAGCATCTGGGCGAGCACAGTCAGCTGCTGATTGAGCCCGGACGGGCCCTGACGGCGCCCAGTGCCGTCACGATCTACACCGTGCAAGTGGTCAAGCACAACGTGTCCACATGGGTGGCCGTGGACGGTGGCATGTCCGACAACCTGCGCCCCATGCTCTACAGCGCTGTCTACGAAGCGCATGTAGCCGACCGCATTGGCGGCTCCACCGAGTGCGTGCTCGCGGGCAAGCACTGCGAGTCCGGCGACGTGCTTGTCGCCAAGGCGATCCTCGATGACCCCCGCGTCGGCGACGTCGTTGTCACCCCCGTCACAGGCGCGTACACCTACGCAATGGCAAACAACTACAACGGTGTGCCCCGTCCGCCCGTGATCTTCTGCTCCGGCGGCCAGGCACGCGTGGTGGAGCGGCGTGAGACCTTCGAGGATATGGCGGCGCGCAGTGTCACCTAGCCCCTACAACGTCGGATTGCTCGGCCTGGGCACGGTCGGCTCCGCGTTTGCCAAGCTTCTGGAAGAGCGCAGTGAGGCGATCGCCGCGCTCACCGGGCGCGCGCCCACGCTGTGTGGCGTGCTCACGACGTCACGCGGAAGCTTCCAGGATGTGTTGGACTCCTCCGAGCTCCTCGTGGAGCTCATCGGCGGCATCGAACCGGCACGCCAGTACCTGCTGGACGCCATGCAAGCCGGCCGGCATGTGATCACGGCCAACAAGCAGCTTGTGTGCGAGCACGGCGAGGAGCTCTTTGACGCCGCCCGCCAACACGGCGTGCAGCTGCGTTTCGAGGCCGCCGTGGCCGGCGTCGTCCCCGTGGTCCGCGTGCTGCAAGAGTCGCTTGCCGGTGCGCACGTGGAGCGCATCCACGGAATCGTCAACGGCACCACCAACTTCATCTTGTCCGAGATGGAGCGCGGTGCCAGCTATCCCGACGCTCTTGCCGAGGCCCAGCGTCAGGGCATCGCCGAGGCCGATCCCTCCGCAGACGTCTCCGGCCGCGACGCCGCAGCCAAGATGGCGATTCTGGCGCGCCTCGCCTTTGGCACGCCCGTGGCCCTGAAGGACGTGCGTTACGAAGGCATCGAGCATCTCCATGCCGATGACATGCAGTATGCCCGCGAGCTCGGGCTCGGACTGAAGCTCGTGGGCACCGCCGAGCGGCTCAATGGCGGCATCTCGGTGCGCGTGCATCCCACGTTCCTCTACGGCGGCCACCCGCTGGCTTCGATCAGCGGACCCTTCAACGCCGTCACTGTGGAGTCCGACGCGATCACCGAGATCACCATGTCCGGGCCCGGTGCCGGTGGGCGCCAGACCGCGAGTGCAGTGCTTGGGGACCTCGTGAGTGTGATCTGCGAACGCGCCGCGCCCGCGCCGCCTGCGCAGCCACTACCGCTCGTAAGCGACGTCTCAAGCGCTTTCTACCTGCACATGGAGGTGGCCGACCGGCCGCGTGCCCTCGCTGCCGTCGCCGGGCTGCTCGGCGAGCACGGCGCCTCGATCAAATCGGTGTCCCAGCGCGGCCTGGGTGAGAACGCCCGTTTGGTGATGGTGACCCACCCGATATCCGAATCACGGCTGCGCGAGGCCACCCGCTTGATCGGCGAGCTTGAGTTCGTCGGCTCGGTGCCGCGGACCATCCGGGTGATCGAAGAGGAGTTCCTCTGAGCACGGCACCCGCCGCCTCTGGCACCATCCAATCTGACCGATGACAATCGTGCGCACCCGACCCTCCCTGATTGAGCGCTGGCGCGAGCATCTGCCCTTCGAGGCCGATGACCCCGACGTGAGCCTGTGCGAGGGCGCCACGCCACTCGTGTTCGCTCCCGTGATCTCCGACCAGGTCGGTGCCGAGGTGTACTTCAAGACCGAGGGCGCCAACCCCACGGGCTCCTTTAAGGACCGCGGCATGACGTGCGCCGTCTCGGCTGCAGTACGCGACGGCGCCAAGGCCGTCATCTGCGCCTCCACGGGCAACACAGCCGCGAGTGCCGCCGCGTACGCGGCACGCGCCGGTATCACATGCGCCGTGATCGTGCCCGAGGGCAAGATCGCGATGGGCAAGCTCGCACAGACGCTCATCCACGGCGCGCGCGTGGTCTCGCTGAAGGGGAGCTTTGACGAGGGGCTTGGGCTGGTCCGCAAGCTCGTCGAAGATCACCCCATCGCGCTCGTCAACTCGCTCAACGAATACCGCATCGAAGGCCAGAAGACGGCGGCATTCGAGCTGCTCGAAGACCTCTCCGGTGATCTCGACCTGCTGTGCATTCCCGTGGGCAACGCCGGAAACATCACCTCCTACTGGCGTGGATTTCGCGAGATGGACGCCGCGCCGCGCCTTTTCGGCTTTCAAGCCGCCGGCGCCGCACCGCTCGTGCTCGGTCATCCCGTCGAGCACCCCGACACCGTCGCCAGCGCCATCAGGATCGGCAAGCCGGTCCGCGGCGACGACGCGCTCACGGCCGCCTCGGAGTCCGGGGGCTCGATCAGGATCGTTTCCGACTCAGAGATCCTGCACGCCTACAAGCTCATGGCCACCGAGGAAGGAATGTTCGCCGAGCCGGCCTCGGCGGCATCTGTGGCGGGTCTGCTGAAGTACGGCGCCGACGGCGCCAACCGCGTGGTGTGCGTGCTCACGGGGCGTGGCATCAAGGACCCAGAGGTGGCGATTGCGCAGACCGAAGGTGCTGTGATCACCTGTCCAGTGGAGCTGGGTGCGATGGAAACGGCTGTGCTCGGAGCGCCCACCGCGGCCTCCGCGCCCGCCGTCCGGTGAGCCCTGCGCTGACGCGCGGTGTTCGATGGCAGCGCCGCCCATGACCAACGGCGTACTCGTGCGCGTGCCCGCGTCCTCGGCCAATCTGGGCCCCGGGTTTGACTCATTCGCGGCTGCGCTCGCCCTGCACCTGGAGGTCGAGGTGAGGGAGGCCGATCACTTCGGGGTGCACACTGAGCTCGCCGTTCCCCACGGCCGGGAAAATCTCTGCGTGCGCGCGTTCGAGCACCTGCACCCAGCCGACAACCTCACCTTCACAATGCGCTCGAACATTGCGCTCGCCGGCGGGCTGGGCTCAAGCGCAGCGGCCATCGTGGCAGGCCTGACAGCTGCCAACTCCCTCTTCGGACTCGACGCCCACCTGTTCTCAATCGCCAGCGGGATCGAGGGCCATCCGGACAATGTCGCGGCAGCTCTGCACGGGGGCTTTGTGGTGTGCGCCGATGGGCGTGCCACCCCGCTGGAGGTGCCCGCGGGGCTCGCGGCCGTGGCGGTGGTGCCCAGTGACGCCGCCGCGTGGCACGCGTCAGGCCGGTCGCGTGTGAGCACGTCCATAGCCCGGGCCGCGCTGCCCGACGAAGTGCCCATCGCCGACGCGGTCTTCAACATCGCCCATGGAGCGCTGCTGGTGCTGGGGCTCAGTCGTGGCGATTGGGAGCTTGTGGAGCGCGGCCTAGCGGACCGCGTCCACCAGGATCGCCGCGGCAGTCTCTATCCCAACAGCCACGCGCTGATCGCACGGGCCTCGGAGTTCGGAGCCCTGGGCGCCACGATCTCGGGCGCCGGCCCCACGGTGCTCGTCTGGTGTCTTGACGAGACGGCGGCGAGCGTCGCTGAGCGGTTGCGTGGCGAGGTCGAAAACTGGGCCAAGGTCATGCGCGTGGCCTTTGAAGCAGACGGCGCTCAGGTTCACGAACTCGCGAGCCCGGCAACCTAAAGGCGCGCGTCTGCTGGAGACCAAAAGGGGATGGCACGCATGCGCGCGCGTACGCGCGCGCATGCCATGCGAAATTGCGACGGCGCCGGCGCACGCCCAGCGGGCCCACGAACGCCGCTCAGGTGAGCTGCCACAGACGCTCCTGGGCGAGCTCGAAGCCGGGAAGGCGCCCCAGCACCTCCTCGGCCAGGGCCAGATAGTCGGTCGCCAGGTCGGGCCGGAAGTCGAGGATCGAGACAGCCCGCTCCGCGGATTCGGCGTACGCGATCGAAGCACGTATGACCGCCTGGAAGACCTTCTCCCCGAAATGCTCCTTGAGTGCTTCCAGCGCCTCACGGGAGTGCACGGTGCGCATGTCTGCGAGGTTCAACACGACGCCCAGCAGCTCCAGTCCGCTGTTGAGCGAGCCATGGGCCAGTTCGACGACCTCCATCGCCTGCTCCAAGCCCTGGAGCGCGAAGTACTGGGCTTGGGCAGTCAGCAGTGCGTAGTCGGCCGCGGCAAGGGCGTTCACGGTCAGCAGGCCGAGCGACGGCGGGCAGTCCAGCAAAACGAGCTGATAACGCTCCGGTATTTCTGCCAGCGCCTTGCGCAGTGTCAGCTCCCGTCCCATCTTGCCCCCCAGCGCCAGCTCTGTCTCAGCCAGGCTCAGGTTGGCCGGCACGATCGTGCCGTCGCCGTGAATTGCCTGCACCAGTGGCGCTCGTCCTGCAAGCACGTCAGCGATCGTGGGCTCGGCGTCCGGGGGCACGTCGCGGTAGTCGGAGAGGTTGCCCTGGGGGTCCAGGTCGACGGCCAGTGTGGTGACGCCCACCCGCTCCATCACGTCGGCAAGCGTGCGCACGACCGTGGTCTTGCCTGTGCCGCCCTTCTGCGAGAGCACTGCGATCGTGGTGGCCATCAAGCAGAAGTATTGCTCAGGCGTGCATCTCGTCGAGCCGCGGAGCAAGGGTGGGACCGCCACGCCGCCCTGAGAGCGTCGATGACGTCTAGGTTGTGGTCTGCAACTCGGCGTCGGGCTCTGCCGTCGCCCCACCGAGCGAGTCGCTCAGGAACCTCAAGCGGTGGCGGCCCACGACGATCTCGTCGCGGTCGCTCAGAACCCGCCATTCCACGCGCTCGCCGTTGACGAACACGCCGTTGAGGCTGCGATCGTCAAGAACTCGCACGCCATCGGCTTGGCGCACGATCAGGGCATGGCGCCGGGACACTGTCGGGTCATCGAAGCGGACATCAGCGGCGAGGCTGCGTCCCACCCGGGTCCACTCTCGCGTCAGTGCCACCAGCTTGACCTCGCCGTCTTCCTCGTAAGCGAGGTACTCGCCCGGCTCGTCGATCAAAGCACGCGCACTCTCGAGCCACGTCTCCCGCTCGTCGACGAGGGCGTCGTCGGTCCCAGCCCCGGGCGCCGCGGCAGGCGCAGGAGCGGTACGCGTGAAGTGCGTGGGGGAGAACAGCGACGCCCGCACCAACTCATGGCTGTCGCAGTTGGGGCAGACTCTCGGCAGCTCCGTGATCGGCGGATTAACCGTCAGCGTGTGCCCGCACTCCTGGCAGCGAAACGAGCCAATGCCCGGCATGGTGCCTTGGATAGATGACTCCATCAGCTGCTCCCTGTTATTTGCGAGGATGCGTCTGACCCCCGGTAAAGAGGATGGCCGATTGGACGGCTTGTGGACGGCGATCGAGGAGGACCGGAGCTGTGATTCTATCACCAGCCGTTCGGCCCGGATTAGGGACTGGACGCATGATCTAGAACGGTGGCGATCACGGCCAAACGCCCTTGGACACGCGATTGGGCCGGCGGGCATTACAGTTACGGCGCTGTGGATCCTGTCACCGTGTCTGTGATTATTGATGCGCCCCGCGAGGACGTGTTCGACTACCTGCAGGACATCGCCAACCGCCCCGCGTTCAGCGACCACTACGTCGCTGATTGGCGCCTGACGCGTGAGGGCTCGGTGGGCACCGGCGCGGGAGCGCGGTTCCGCTTGAAGATGCCCCTGAACCGCTTCGCCTGGGCCGATACGGCGCTCGTCGAGGTGGAACGGCCGCACAGCATCGTTGAGGCCGGCCGCTCGGGCAAGGCGAACCGCGTGCGCACGCTTGCCACCTGGAAGTTGGCGCCCTCGGCCAGCGGCACGACGCGCGTGAGCCTGACCTATGAGACCCAGCCAGTGATGCCCTCAGACCACCTTCGCGATGCTCTGGGCGCGCGCCGTTGGACGCAGCGCCAGCTCGCGCGTGCGCTGCGGCGGTTGCGATCCGTGGTCGAGGGCGAAGAGCAAACTCACTCCGGCGCCAACCCCGACGTCGCCGGTGGTTAGACTGCCCGGCGGCATGGCACCGCGACGCCCCACCCGACCTAGGCGCGCGCTGGCCCTTGTGGGCGCGAGCGCTGTGCTCGCGCTTGCTCTGGGCGCGTGCGGCAGCTCCAGCCAGCACCACAGCGAAGGTACCTACGCAGGTGAGGGAGGCGTGGCAGCGCCCTACCTGAATTTGGGCCCGCTCGTGTACCAGGTGCAGATCTCGCGAGCGCTGAACCCGTACGACGACGAAGACGCGCTATACCTCTCGGGTCTCAGCCCGGCACAGGCGAAGCTGCTTCCGGGGGAAGAGTGGTTCGCGGTGTTCTTGCAGGTCTACAACAACTCCGCACACGCGGCGCCCGCGGCGAGCGACTTGAGCATCTCCGACACCGAGGGCAATACGTACACGCCGGTGGTGCCTGCCGGGGCCAATCCCTACGTCTACGTCCCCAAGACCGTGGATCCCGGTGGCAGGATTCCGGGTCTGGACACTCCTGCGGGCTCGTCCTCCACCCAGGGCGCCCTGCTGTTGTTCAAGCTCAAGATCTACTCGCTCTCCAACCGGCCACTTGAGCTCACGATCGTCGATCCGACGGACCCGTCGCTGAAGGACCAGGCAGAGCTCGACGTCTAGCGCGCCGGCGAGCCCTGGCCGGGGCGCGCCTCGGCTTCCGACTCCAGCCGCTCGTCAAAGGCGAAGCCGGCTTCCATCGAGCGATGAACAGGACAGGCGGCTGCGACGCGCCGCACCCGCTCGATCTGCTCCGGTGTGAGCGTGTCCGGGAGGCTGAGCACGACGGTGAACCGCCGCGGCTCGGACTCGTTGTCGTAGGTGACGTCCACGCTGAGGCCATCGAGGGACAAGCCCTTGCGCCGGCCATACAGCGACACCGTTGCCGTGATGCACGACGCTAGCGCCGCAGCCAGCAGCTGATGCGGCGTCGGGCCGGCGTCGGTGCCACCGATCTCGACTGGCTCATCGGTGATGATCGTGTGGCGCGAGTTGACGAGGACCTGCTGACGCAGCGAGTCGCCCACGGGTCGTGCGCTGGCGGTGAAAGTCATGGCATCAATCCGGGCGCCTCAGCGGTTCAGTTTGAGCGTAGCGGGGCCAATCGTGTGTGTCACACGCTCGACGACCACGCCCATGTGGACGCCCGCGAGCAGCCACGAGGAAAGCGTGGGCCCCTCGGCGCTGACCTCGACGCGCGCCAGCCGCCCCACGCCCCGGGAGCTGATGGGCACGGTCTGAATCGCACCGTCCGCGCGCACTTGAGTGGTGCTCGCCCGCAACCACAGTGGCATGCGGGGACCGCTCCAGCGCACGCGCGCCTGCACTGCCCAGAGGTCGCCTGTGGCCGTCAGCTGCGCCGGCGTCCTGCCGGCCGTCTCCCACTGAAAGCTCGCGAGCGTCTTCGGCAGGGCCCAGTTGCTGCGGCCACCCGCGATCGACGCCTCGGAGTCAACCGCCATAAACGCCACTGGCAGCGAAAGGCGGCGCTCGCGCGCCACCATTGTCGGCGCGCCCAGGACCTCGTCATACGCTCCCACTGGACCCTCGTCGTAGCGCAAAAACGCCCCCACGGTCACGGGCACTGATCGCGTGAACTCCAGGCCGCGTTGGTGGTGGCCGGCGGCTTCCGGTGCGGCGCGGTGCAGCCACACCAGGCCGGAGCCTGACGTTGTCCAGGGGGCGGGCACAGCCTCGGGCAGCCGCGCTGCAAGCGCCTCCGAGATCGCGCTCTCAGGCACGCTCGGAATCCCGCGCAGATCTTCAGCGGTTAGCGTCGATGCGGCCGTTGCCATCGTTCGATCCTATGCCGCCTGCGGTCAGCGGACTTTCAGGTAGTCGTCGCGCAACCACTCAAGCGTCTGCTGCAGGCCCGTTTCGTAGTCGACTTGCGGCTGCCACCCGAGCACGTCCCGCAGCTTGCGATTGCTGAAGTCCTGGTTGCGGCCAAGCACGCCCACGGCCTGGCGCGAGAGCAGGGGGGTGGTGCTCAGGCCGGTGGCCCTGCGCGCGAGGCGATAGCCGTGCTCAAGTGAGAGACCGATGGCATTGGCCAGCCAGTAGGGCATGCTCCAGCGGGGTGGGGGCGCGTCCAGGCCCGCGGCCAATGCGTCTGCGAACTGCTTCCAGGTGATGTCGAGGCCGTCGGTGACGTTGAACTCCTCGCCGGGCGCAGCCTCGTGGCGCAGCGCGAGCACGGCGGCATCGAGCAGGTTGTCGACGTAGCAAAGGCCCGCGATTGCGCGACCCCGATCGACCAGGAGCATGTGGCCACCGGAGATCGCCCGCGCAATCTCGCCGATGACGTCGGTCGAGCCGGGCCCGTAGACGGTCGCCGGACGCAGGATCACCGTCTCCACACCGCCAAGGGCTTCGCGGTGGCGAACCTCGGCCTCGGACTGGAGTTTGGTCTGCGCATACCAGTTGTGAAAGCCCGTGGGAGCGTAGGCCTCGTCGACGGCGGCACGGCCGGGATGGCCGTAGACGTCGGTGGAGCTGATGTGGACCACGCGCTGCACCGAGGTCCCTGCGCACGCGTCAAGCAGGTTGCGCGTTCCAGTCACGTTTGCACTGCGGATCGCTGCGACCGTCGCCCAGTCGGACACGATGGCGCCGCAGTGCAACACATAGCGACACCCGTCGGCGGCGCCGGCGAGCGATTCTGGGCGGGTGAGGTCGCCGACTGCGATCTCGACATCGAGTCCGTCCAACCGCGACGTGTCGCTGGTGGCGCGCGCGAGACAACGCACCGGGTAGCCCTCGTGCACCAACCGAGCCGCCAGGCGTCCCCCGATGAATCCCGTGGCGCCCGTGATCAGGCACGGGCCCTCGTGCGGGTGCGCAGGGGTCTCGGGGGCAGCCGGCGCGGGCTCGCTCACGACAGCGCGGCACGTGCGCGGCGACGCAGCGTTGTGGTGGCGATATCGCGCACAACCGCCAAGTTCTGGCTGGAACTGCGATTGCACTCCGCGAGCACGGCATCGAGCGCCGCCAGGAAGCTGCGCGCCTCGTCCTCAGACAGGGTGAGTGGCGGCAGCAGCTTGATCACGTCGTTCTTGCCCGCTGCCATCGTGATCACGCCGTGGTCGCGGTGCAAAGGGATCACGATCAGCTGGGGAAACAGGCCCTCGCTGGCCATGTGGATCAGCCGCCAGTTCAGGCGGGCCATGCGCGTGCTCGGGGCACCAAGCTCGATCCCGATCATCAGCCCGCATGAGCGGATCTCGGCGATCATCTCGTAGCGCCCGGAGAGCTCGGTGAGCCCGTCCATGAGCACGGTGTTCACGCGCGCCACATTCTCGAGCAGGCGATCGCGCTCGATGATGCGCAGGGTGGCAAGCCCGGCGGCCATGGACAGGCGGTTGCGGCCGTAGGTTGACTGGTGCACGTAGCTGCGCTCAAGCGTACCCACCGCTTGCTGAAAGATCTCGCGGCGGGTGACCATGGCGGCGACGGGCATGTAGCCGCCGCTCAGCGTCTTGCCCACGAGCACGAAATCCGGCTCAAGGCCCCAGTGCTCCAGCGCGAACCACGTGCCCGTGCGACCCAGGCCGGTTTGGATCTCGTCGACCACGAACAGTGTCCCGTAGCGCCGGCAGAGCTCCTGCGCCGCCTGCAAGTAACCCTCCGGTGGGAGCGTGACCATGCGGCCCTGGATCGGCTCGACAATGAAAGCGGCGACGTCGTTGGCGCGCAGCTCGTCCTCCAAGCGTGCGAGGTCCCCGAAGGGCACCCGCGCGCACCCCGGCAGCAATGGGCCGAACCCCTCCTTGAAGAACTCGTCACCGACGAGTGAGAGCGGCCCAAGCGTGACCCCGTGAAAGCTGCTCTCGCAGGAGACAAACCGCGGGCGACCGGTGGCAGCGCGCGCGAACTTCATCGCGGAGTCCACGGCCTCGGCCCCGGCACTCGCGAAAAAGACGGAGTCCAGCCCTGAGGGCAGGCGGGCTGTGAGTGCCTCCGCGAGCATGCCTGCCAGGGGCGAGTAGTGGATCTGCACGCCATCCGGCAGGTCGGCTGCGAGTGCCGCTGTGAGCACGTCGCGGACGTCGGGATGGTTGTGACCGAGACTGGCGAAGCCCTCGCCGGTGTGGAAGTCCAGATACGCGCGCCCAGCGCTGTCGTAGAGATAGGACCCCTGGGCTTTGACGTACTTCTTGTCGAAGCCCAAGATGCCGAGCACGTCGACGAGACACTGGTCGAGGTAACGCGAGGCCAGATCGAGCGTCTCGTCGGAGCGCGCGATCGCGTCGGCGACGACGCCGAGGGAGTCGCGTGGTGGAGTGGCGTGGAGGTCCTCTGTCATGGCGTCACAAACGCCTCGGCCCTGCAGTTGGCCTGCAGTTGGCCTGCGTTCGGTCTGCGAGCGTAGTTGACGGCAAACGCACGCGCAGCACGGCGGGCGCCGGCGACGGGTGCCAGGCAGGTTCTACAGTTGAGGCAATGTCGCGACCGGAGCCGAACCGCTGGGCTGTCCTGGCCCTGCTGGGTGTCGCGCAGTTGATGGTGGTACTCGACGCGACGATTGTCAACATCGCGCTGCCATCGGCACAGCGCGCGCTGCACTTCTCCGCCGACAACCGGCAGTGGGTGATCACAGCGTATGCACTCGCGTTCGGCGGCCTGTTGCTGCTGGGCGGCAAGCTCGGCGATCTCTTTGGCCGCAAGTGGACATTCATCGCGGGCCTGATCGGCTTCTCGGCGGCCTCGGCGATTGGAGGCCTGGCACAGTCATTCGGGATGCTCGTCGGGGCTCGCGCGCTGCAGGGTGTCTTCGGCGCGCTGTTGGCACCATCGGCGCTGTCGCTCTTGACCGTGACGTTCGCCGACTCGCCGGACCGGGCCAAGGCATTCGGCATCTTCGGTGCGATCGCGGGCGGCGGTGCGTCGGTTGGGCTTCTCCTCGGTGGGGTGCTTACGCAAGCGCTCTCCTGGCGCTGGTGTCTTTACGTCAACGCCGTGATCGCCGTGCCCACCGCGATCATGGCAGTGCGCACGCTCAGAAACGCGGGTCAGCCGGAACGGCCACGCATCGACATCCCCGGCGTGATCGCGGGATCGGGGGGCCTGTTCGCGATCGTTTACGGCTTCTCCAGCGCCGAGACCAGCTCATGGTCGGACCCAATCACGATCGTGGCGCTCGCGGCCAGCGCAGTGCTCCTGAGCGCGTTCGTGTGGATCGAGTCGCGCGCCGCGCACCCGCTGCTGCCGCTGCGCATCGTCAGGGACCGCGCCCGCGGTGGCGCATTTGCGTCAATCGGGCTCGCGGGTTCCGGCGTCTTCGGGGTGTTTCTGTTTCTGACGTACTACCTGCAGCAGAGTCTGCACCTGTCGCCCCTGACAACGGGCTTGGCGTTCATGCCAATGACGATCGCGATCGTGATCACTTCGACGACGGTGCAGACGCAGCTGCTGCACCGGATCGGGGCCAGGCGCTTGGTGTCGGGTGGTATGGCGTTGGGCGTGATCGCTTTAGTCAGCTTCACGCGCCTGTCGCCCGGCGGCAGCTACGCCGCCGATGTGCTGCCGGGACTGATTTTGATCGGGCTGGGAATGGGGTGCGTGTTTGCGCCCGCGTTCAGCACCGCAACGCTGGGCGTCAGCGAGCACGACGCCGGGGTGGCCTCGGCGACAGTCAACACTGCGCAGCAGGTCGGTGGCTCGGTTGGCACGGCCCTGCTGAGCACGATCTTCGCGAGTGCTGTGTCGAGCTACGCAGTGGCTCACGCCAAGAGCGCGGGCGTGGCCAACGCAGCGGCGATTCACGGCTACACGACGGCGTTCTGGTGGGCCGCGGGGGTGTTTGTGATCGGCTTAGTCGTGGCGCTCACAGTGCTGCCCGCGGGGCTGACCGGACCTCCTGCGGCGCCTGTGACGCCTGTGGCACCCGCGGGACCCGTGGCATCAGCGGCACCAGTAACCGCCGCCGTGCCCGCCGAGGCTCACTAGCGCACCGGTGAGCGGCTCGCTCGCTGACATGCGGTTGGGAGGTCATGAGTGACGCGTTGGGCGGGTGTCGGCCGCGTCACGTTTGCCGCGCTCGCGGTGCCCAACTACCGCCGCTACATCGCAGGCCAGTCGGTGTCGCTGATTGGCACGTGGATGCAGATGGCGGCGCAGTCCTGGCTGGTGTTGACGATCACCCATTCGGCCACTGCACTCGGCCTAGTCGTTGCGGTGCAGACGCTGCCAGTGCTGCTGCTGGGCCCCTATGGAGGCGTTGTCGCAGACCGCATCGACAAGCGGCGGCTGATGGTGATCCTGCAGACCGCAATGGGCCTGCAGGCGCTCGTTTTGGGCGTGCTCACGGTCACGGGCGCGGTGCGGCTGTGGGAGATCGCTGTGCTGGCTGCGCTGCTCGGGGTCAACAACGCCTTCGAGAATCCTGCGCGCCAGGCGTTCATGCTCGAGCTTGTCGGGCCGGAGAGCCTGCGCAACGCGGTCAGCCTCAATTCGGTCTTGGTGAACGTCGCGCGTGTCATCGGCCCTGCGGCAGCGGGCGTTTTGATCGCCACCGTCGGCGAGGGCGTCTGCTTTCTTGCAAACGCGGCGAGCTTTGTTGCGGTGGTGGTGTCGCTGGTGACGCTCGATCGCGCTGCGATCGCGCGGAGTGCGCCCAGTGGCCACAAGCCAGGGCAGCTGCGCGAGGGGCTGCGTTACGTGCGCAACACCCCGGAGCTGGGAGTGCCGCTGCTGATGATGGCGCTGGCAGGGTGTCTGGCGTACGAGTTCCAGATCACATTGCCCGTGATGGCGCGTCAGGGCCTACATGTGGGCCCGACGGGCTACGGCGTGATGACCGCCGCCATGGGCGTCGGCGCGGTCATCGGCGGCCTCGTCGTGGCCACAAAGGGCAAGACTGGCCTGCGGCCGCTGGTGGCGGCAGCGGCGGCGTTCGGGGTGGTGCTTGGATTTGCCAGCCTGGCTCCGGACCTGCCGCTTGAGCTGGTGGCGCTCGCGCTGGCCGGCGGGGCGAGCATCTCGTTCATGGCCACGGGCAACTCGACCTTGCAGCTGGGTGCCGCGCCGAACATGCGTGGACGCGTGATGTCGCTGTGGTTTGTCGCCTTTCAGGGCTCGACACCGATCGGCGGCCCGATTGTGGGCTGGCTGATGGCCGCAGCGGGCGCGCGTGCGGGCCTGGGCATCGGCAGCGTGACTTGCCTCTTCGTCGCGGTGTTGGGGCTGGTCGCGATGCGTCACCTCGCGCCGCGCCAAACGGGGCGGCTGCTAGCCGTGGGCACCGAGTAGTCGCTCAAGATCCCCTCGCACGTCAAGGCGCCTTGGCGCGCTCGCCGTGCCCGCGCGCGTCACAGCGCTTTGGCGCGGCGGCCTGAGCGCGTGAGCTCGTCCATGAGCGTCTCGATCGACCGCTGCAGCTGCTGGATGCTCGCGGCCTCGACGTGCTCAAGACCCACGGCGCGGTTGACCCAGGCGTTGATCTCGCGGTGGCTGCGCCCGTCGCGGCGGTGCAGCTCTGTCACCAGGCGGCTTCGCTTCGCGCGCAAATCCGCGCGACGCTGGAAGGCCGCTTTCGGCGCCGGCTCCGCAGCGGGTGCGGGCTTGCTCGGCTTGGGTGGGGCCGGCCGCGGGGGCGGGCCAAAGAGCGTCATCTGCGCGGCGAACTCGGCGCTCAACGGGATGAACTCGGCGCTCGGCGAGGGCTCTGAGGCACGCCGCTGGAATGGGTCCTCAAAAGCGTCCGCCGGCTCGTCGCGGCGCAGTGCGTGGCGCAGCTCGGATTCGACCTCCGAGGCATGTGTGCGCAGAGTCTGCTCGGCCGGGAGATAGACCCAGCTGGGCTCTGGCTGCGTGCCTGGAGTAGTGCGCACAAAGCGGCCGACGATCTGGCGAAAGATCAAAGGGGTCTTGGCGGCGCTGGCGTAGACCCCCACTCGCAGTCTGGGTATGTCAACCCCCTCGGAGACCATGTTCACGGCCACGATCCAGGGCTCACGCGAGCCGCCGAAGTCCTGCAGCTTGCGCGCTGCGTTGGCCTCGGTGTGCAGGACCACCAAAGGTGCTCGCCCCGTGACCTCGCCAAGCAGCTTGGCGATTTGACGGGCGTGGCTTGAGTCGGCCGCGACAGCGAGGCCACCGGCGTCGCGATGGCCACCCGCGCGCAGTGCCCCGAGCTTGGCGTTGGCCTCGCGCAGGATCCGTGGCAACCCCTCGGGCAGCTCGGTCGAGATCGCGGTGCGGTAGCGGCGGCTCGCCTCGCGCGCCGTCAGCACGGTCTCAAAGGAGGACTCGATCACGTCGCCGCCGCTGCGCCACGAGAGCGTTCCGTCGAAGGTCACGAATGCCACTGGGCGACAGATGCCGTCGGCGACGGCCTCGGCGTAGGTGTATGAGACGTCCGGCACGACCACGCCGTCGCTGTCGTAGCGGACGCCTGGAATCGGGGTGGCGTCGGAGCGAAACGGGGTGCCGGACAGCAGCAGCCAACGCGGCGCAGCCGCAAACGCCCTTTGAAAGCTCATGCCCCAGGCCAGATTCTCTCCGAGGTGGTGTGCCTCATCGACGACCACAAGCGTGTCGGCAGCCACCTTGGCGGCCCACGCCGCGGGATCGGTCGCGACGCGGGCGTAGGTGACCGCGACGCCGTGGAAGTCGCGCGGTGGGGTGGGGCCATTGGCGTCCGGCTGTAGTTGCACACCAAGCTCGGCGGCAGCGGTCGCCCACTGGCGGGTGAGGGGCGTGGTGGGACACAGAACCACGACCCGCTTGACCGACTTGCGGCCCAGCAGCTCGCGGGCAAGCTCCAGTGCGGGGCGTGTCTTGCCCGCGCCGGGCGCAGCTGAGATCAGAAATGGCCCCTCGCGCCAGTCGCTGAGACGGTCAAGCGCGCGGCGTTGCCACGCGCGTAGCGTTGTCGGTGTGCGACGTGCCAAAGGGCCCGGCATGCTGCAACACGGCACGGACGGATAGCCACGCGCTGGGCCATCCGGGCCTGGTGCAGCTGCGGCTGGGGCGCGTGCGGCGGGGTGCCCGGGCGGGGGCGCCGCGGGCGGGGCGATCAGGCGTGCCGCGATCCGCCAGGATGGACCACCGATGCCCAGCGCGCGCAACCTGCTGAACCTGAAGGCCGTGGAGAAGGGCTACGCCGGTCGCGTGGTCCTGCACAACGTGACGCTCGGCGTGTCCGCCGGCCAGCGCATTGGCGTGGTCGGCCGCAACGGCGACGGCAAGTCCACGCTGCTGCGCCTGATCGCAGGGACCGAGACCGCGGACGCGGGCATGCTGACGAAGGCGGGCAACGTGGACGTTGGGCTGCTGGCACAAGCAGACGATCTCGACGAGCGCCAGACGGTGCGCGAGACACTTGTGGGCACTCGAGCCGACCACGAGTGGGCCGGTGACGGTGCCTTTCGGCGTGTGCTGGAGGGGCTTGCGGGCGGCGTCCAGGCGACCCTGTTCTCGAGCGGCATGGACACGCCGATCGCGGGCCTGTCCGGCGGCGAGCGCCGCCGCATCGCGCTGGCGCGGATGCTGCTCGATCCACCGGAGCTGTTGCTGCTCGACGAGCCCACGAACCACCTCGACGTGGAAGGGGTCAACTGGCTGGCGCGCCATCTGGCGTCCCGTCGCGGCGCGATGCTCGTGGTCACACACGACCGCTGGTTTTTGGATGCGGTGTGCACATCGACGTGGGAGGTCGCTGACGGTGCCATTCATGAGTACGACGGCGGCTATGCCGCCTACGTGCTCGCGCGCGCCGAGCGCGACCGCCAGGCGGCGGCACGTGAGGATCGACGCCAGCAGCTCTTGCGCAAGGAGCTCGTGTGGCTGCGGCGGGGACCGCCGGCGCGGACGACCAAGCCGAAGTTCCGCGTCGAGGCCGCGAACGCCCTGATCGCCAACGTGCCCGATGTGCGTGACCGGGCCGAGTTGCTGCGCTTTGCCACGTCACGGCTGGGCGACAAGGTGCTGAACGCAATCGACGTCTCGCTCACACTCGGGTCCAAGCAGCTGTTGCGCGATCTCACCTGGCGCATCGGGCCCGGCGATCGCGTGGCGATCGTGGGCGTCAACGGCTCGGGCAAGACCTCCTTGGTCAAGCTGCTCGCAGGCGAGCTTGAGCCCACGTCGGGCCGGATCGAACGCGGGGCCACGGTGCGCCTTGCCCACCTCTCCCAGGACACCGTCGAGCTCCCACCGGACGTGCGGGTGCTCGCGGCACTCGAGCAGGTGCGCGTGCATGCTGTCCTCAGTGACGGCCATGAGATCACCGCAGCGATGCTGTGCGAGCGCTTTGGCTTTCGTGGCGGCAAGGCTCATGCGTTTGTGGACACGCTCTCCGGTGGCGAGCGCAGGCGCTTGTCGCTGATGCGCCTGCTGATGGCCGAACCCAACGTGCTGCTCCTGGACGAGCCCACCAACGACCTCGACATCGACACGCTCACGGCGCTGGAGGATCTCTTGGACGCCTGGCCGGGCACGCTCGTTGTTGTCAGCCACGACCGCTATTTCGTCGAGCGCGTGTGCGACAACGTCTTTGCGCTGGATCCAGGAGGCGCCATCGTGCACCTTCCGGGAGGCATCGAGCAGTACATCGAACAGCGCGACAGCACCGACGGTGGGGGCCAGACGCGGTCATCGGACCAGCAGGACCTGCCATCGGGTGCGCGCATACGTCAGGCGCGCAAGCTCACGCAGCGCTTGCAACGCGAATTGGCCTCGGCGGAGCGGTCGATCGAAAAGCTGCACGAGCGCGAGCGGACGGTCGCCGAGATGATGGAAGCCAACGCGACCGATCATGGGAAGCTGGTGGCTCTGCAGGATGAGCTTGACGGACTCTCATCGCAGCGTGCCGAGCTTGAGTCATCGTGGCTGGAGCTCTCCGAAGCACTTGAGGCAGGCGACGCCAGTCCGTAGGGCGGCCGGTATGCTGTGTAGCGACGGACGCTAGGCGCAACCGGCGCTGTATTGGGTCCTGCACCGGGGGGAAAAGGAGCGACATGAACACATTTGCGCCATTGACCCCAGTCGCGAGCGGGGACGTGTCCGATCGCGGCAATGCGCCGTGGCGGGCGTTGCTTGCCCCCTACGCCCAGCCGCGGCTTGGTCGCAGCGCCTTGGATCTGGCCACGTCGGTGGTCCCTTACCTTGGGCTCGTCGTTGCCATGTACTTCGCGCTCAACGTCTCCTATCTGGTTGTACTCGCGATCGCCATCCCTGCCAGCGGCTTTCTGATGCGCACCTTTGTCATCTACCACGACTGCACGCACGGCTCGCTGTTCGTGTCAAAGCGCGCCAACCGCTGGGTTGGAGTGGCGTTGGGCCTGCTCGTGTACTCGCCCTTCGTGCGCTGGCGCCATGACCACGCGATCCACCATGCCACCTCCGGGGACCTCGATCGGCGTGGCGGTGGCGACGTGCGTACCCTCACGATTGGCGAGTACCTCGCGCTGGGCAAGCGCGCCCGGATCGGTTATCACCTCTTTCGCAATCCCCTGATCATGTTCGGGGTCGGGCCGTTCTTCTCGCTGGTGATCGGTCCACGCATCGTGGCCCGCTCGGCCCGCCCGCGGATGCGCCAGAGCGTGATCGTAACCAACGTCGCGCTGGCGGTGGCGGTGGCGCTGTTGTGTTGGTTTGTGGGATGGCAGAGCTTCCTGCTGATACAGGCGCCGCTTGTGCTGTTTGCCGGCGCGGGGGGCATCTGGCTCTTCTACGTCCAGCATCAGTTCGAGGACGCCTACTGGGAGGCGGGCGACAGCTGGACCTACGTGGACTCCGCGCTCAGGGGCAGCTCCTACATGAAGCTGCCCAAGGTGCTTCAGTTCTTCTCCGGCAACATCGGCTTGCACCACATTCACCATCTCAGCGCCCGCATCCCCAACTACAACCTCCAGCGCGCGCACGACGAGAACCCGGTCTTCCACCAGGTGCCCACGCTCTCGCTCTGGGACGGCCTGCGCGCCGTCAACCTGAAGCTGTGGGACGAGGACCGCAGACAGCTGGTGAGCTTCGCCGAGGCCCGCAGGCGGGTCGCGGCCGCCGCGCTGTAGGGGGGCTTCGCGCCGCTCGGGCGCGAATCCCGCGCCGCTCGGGGCGGTAGGGCGCGGTCCGCACGGACATCTGTTCGATCTCGCTATTGACTGCGCTGTGGGGCTGGTATAGATTCCCCGCTGCAAGATGGACTCACTTGGACCACTGATCCAACCGACCTGAGACTGGCAAGGGTGACGATGGGCCGAAGACCTGATGCCGACGTTTTCGTGCCCCGCGCGTCAGCGGCTCGCTGCCACGCGGTCGGCGCCTGATGGCCGACGAGGTCTCAGGGGCGCCAGGGCCCGAGGGACCGGTCCCGGACCGACTGGCTGGGTCTGGGAAGGCCGATGGCGGCGAGGCGCGCAGCCGCTATGGGATCACGCGCAGGCAGATGCTCACCGGCGGCGCCGCAACGTCGCTTGCCGCGGTCCTCGCCGGGTATCCCGACGGACCCGCCCGCCTGCTCACGGCGCTCGCCAGGGATGTCGGTGGCATCCCGATCCAAAGGCAGCAGGTCCCGCAGACCTTCACATTCTCGGTCGAGCGCGAGGCCGACCTGGCCCTGCTCGACATCACCTTCCACGGCTTCCTGCTGAACTACGGTCCCGGCTCGGTGACCTCGCTGGTGCCGGCGTCAAGCAGCAACGTGATCGTCGTCCAGCTGCCTCCGCAGGCGATCGGCGAGGCCATCTATACGTATGCCGCCGACGGTCACGAACCAGACTGGGTTGTCGATCCGCCGCCGGTGATGTCGGCGGTCTCGGGCCCAAGCAGGCTCTGTTTCACGCTCAACACCGGCCAGCAGGTCGACTTTACGACGATGACCGCCGCGGACCTGCTCGACTGGAGCTCGTGGACGCTGCTGGTTCCCGCGGTGGCGCAGGTCGATGAAGGCGGCGTGGAGGGCGGCGTGGGGATTTTCAGAGAGCCGTTTGACCGTACCGCGGGCAACACGGCGCGCCTCCCCGACGCGAGACCGGATTCAAGCCCCCCCGCCAAGCCGGGCGAATTCGTGACTTCAATCGAGTACCCGTACGCGGTTTTTCTCGCGCCGACCGTTGACATCGGCGGGGCCTTCTTCGGGTTCACGACCAAGTTCAACGGGCGCACGGAACCTCTGGTCGGCGAACATCAGGCCGGCTCCCCGACCACGGGGATCAGCGACCTCTGGACGACGGCGCTGGAAGTCACCACCTACGACCGCGATCGCCTCGAGTTCCAATACCGCGGCGTCGAGTACTCGTCACCACCACCACCCCCACGCAAACCCCAAGTCGCGGCAATCTACGCGCGCGATTATGAATCAGGCGTCGGCACAGAGGGCGCTACCCCGTGGACCGAAATCAACTACGAACCGTTTCCGCCTCCCCAGATCCGCCGCCGCGCCAAGCCCAGTACGGCCGGGATCCAAACGGGCGCTCCGACTTCGCCCACGAACGTCAGCGGCACTTCGCCGACGACGGGCACGGGTGCAGCGGTCACGAGAAGCAAGGCTTTGGTCACGAGAAGCAAGAAGTCCGGGGCCAAGCGCAGGCGGATGGCTCGCAGGCGTCGCCACCAGCGGGGTGATCGGCGGTCGTGAGCGAAGAGCAGAAGACCAAGTTCGAACCAGACGGTCCCAACGACAAGTTTCAGTTCACGACCCTTAACAAGCTCGGCCGGCAAAACCTGGTCGAGCTTTCAAAAGAAGCGTTTATCGAAGTCGACAAGCTCGAACTGAGCGCGCTTGGGGCCAACGCCGAGTTGTACGGCGACTGGTCGACGACCAAGCTGAAGCCGAAGCCCGAACTCGTGTCATGGCTGGACATCGGTTCCTACGGTCGCACGGTGCATTCGGTGGTTGTGAAGCGCGGCTATCTGTTCCCGCTCGGTCACCGCGCGACCCTGACCGAAATTTTCCAGCGGGTCATCGCACCCGAACCTACAAACGGCGCCCACGACTCCGGCTCGGCGCCGCTCGCCTATCTGCAGGTGCGGAAATTCATCAAGGTCGCGCAGCCTGTCAAAGCCTACGGTGCCACGGGTCAGCCTTTTGCGGAGGCCAGCGGGGGAGCGAGCGACTGGCCGTTTTCCTCGGTGCGCATGGTCACGCTCGTGACGCCGGAAATCTACACGGACAAGTACATCGGATCTTCACAGGAAGAAAAGAAGGCGTTCTGGCCAACCTATGAACCGGAAAGCTCAAGAGTTGACTTTCTCTGGCGGTTCGTGGCCACCGATCTCGCCGGCAACGACATCGCCTTTGAGATGCCGCTGGTCTACGTTCCCGGATCAGGGCAAGAGTACAAGACGGGCTCAGGATCATGGACAGAAGAACTTGTCGAGATGTACAAAGCGGTGCGGGAAAGCGGCTCCCATCAGACCTGGTCGCGGCCGGGGGGAGCGCCTTTGCGTTTTGCGCCGGAGGTCCCCGGAAAGACCACCAAGGGCAACACGACCCATCCGACGCTGCTGCTCGTGCTCGGGGCAGCGACGAGCACGAGCAACGAAAACAGCTCGGCCGAGCCCTCAGGCCCGGGGGAGGCGGCACTTATCAACGCGGCTCAGCCGAACTTCTATCCGACCATCAGCAGCGCGAGGGTCCGCCTGCACGCCGCCGACGCGCTCCGGGGCGAGGACTTTTCTGACGAACAAGGGCCACCGCCTGGAAAGCGCCCGGCGGTGGGGGGCGTTGAGTTCCGGTACTACCCACATTATGTGGCGCTGGGAACCTCACACTACGGGCCCGGCGCACGCAAGGCCGCCGCGGCCGGGAGCGCGAGACCGGACGGCACGGCCGCTACAGAAAATCCCGGGAGTGTCTATGCGGAAACGGTCAACAACGTCGCCCTGAACCTGCCCTCCTCGTCGGTCGGAGCGCTCGGGACCCCGAACGCCACGATCGCCGGGCTCTCCGCGGCCATCGGCGCGGTGGGCGGTGGCCTGAAAAAGGGGTCCGGCGGGGTGCTCGAAAGTCTCGAAAACTATGCCAAGGAAGGTGGCGCGAAACTAAAGGAATACTTCAAGGAAGCCGAGGAAGCCGGAGCGGCCGCGCTGTCGGAACTGCTCGGTGGCCTGAAGCTGGTGGACATCCTTCAGGGCGCTGTCAGTGAAGCCGCGGCAGTGCCCGGTTCGTGGCTCGCGCGCCCCGACGGCGACGGCGAAGAAGGGTTTCAGACACCAACGATCAGCTCGCTGATGGACCCATCCTCGGGGCCGCCGACGGTCAAGTACAAGCTGCACACGGCCCTCAAGAGCTGGGGACCCGAAGAACAATACCCCGTGTTTGTGCCCGATGGCAGTCCCGGGTATCTGACCCTCGTCACCGAAGTCGTCAAGGGCTTGGACGGTGCGCCACCGACCTACAACGTCGAAGGGTCGATCGACCCGTTCGCGATCTGCCTGTTCGGAGAGAACTCCGAAACTTACTTTTTGAGGCTTCACTTCGAGTCGTTCACCTTCACCTCAGTCAGTGGCGGCAAGCCGTCAATCCACGTGAACCTCAACGAAGTCAACTTTGAGGGCGCACTCGAATTCGTCCAGACGCTTGAGGAATTCCTTGAATCGCTTGGCGGCGAAGGTCTCTCGGTCCACGTCGAACCGACCGACATCAAGATCGGCACGTCGATCACGTTGCCGCCCATCGAAGTCGGAATCCTCAGCCTGTCAGGTCTGGGTTTCAACGGCAGCGTCGACATCCCGTTCATCTCCGGCACTGCGATCGCCACGTTCGGGTTCGCGAGCAAGGAGAACCCGTTCACCTTGACGGTTGTGATGTTCGGCGGCGGCGGCTTCGTGGCACTCTCCGTCGGCTTCGGCGGCGTTCAGTCGGTCGAACTTCAGTTCGAATTCGAGGGGCACTTCGGCTTCGACATCGTCGTCGCCAGCGGCAGCCTGAGCCTGGTCGCCGGTATCTACATCAAGTACGAAGTGGAAAAGCACAGCGTTTTCTTGGAAGGCTTCGTCCGCGTCACGGGCCAGCTGGAAGTGCTCGGGATCATCTCGATCAGCGCCGAACTGGTGCTCTCGCTGATATACGAAACGCCACCGGGGAGGGCCGAAGGCACGGCCACCTTGCGTGCGCACTTCTCCGTGTTCGGCTTCGGCGCGTCGGTGTCAATCACGATGCACAAAGAATTTGCAGGAGGTTCCAAATCCAGCTCCTCCGTGCGCCGGGCAACCGACAAGGCGCTGGCGGCCGCCAGCGCGGCTGCGCGGCCTGATGCCGAATTCCCAGAACCGAAGCTCAAATGGGAAGACCTCATCGATGAAGAAGACTGGAAAACCTACGTTGGTGCCTTCAATGCGCCACCACGAGCGATTTCCTGAGGCATAGAGACCGGATATGGGCACAGAAACTTACGATCAGGCGGTCATCTGGACCGCGTTGCCACAGGGCTTTGTCCCGGGATCAAACGAACAACAGGCGCGCGTGTCGGTGTTCGTGACGCCGCAGCTCTCGGCAAGCCCCGGCGGCGGCACGCCACCGCACCTGTCCACCTATACCGATTGGATCAACTGGCCTGAAACGATGAAGAACTCGCGGTCGGGGCCGATCAAGTTCAAGGTGAAGATCGTGCCTGTCAACGCCGAGCTTCACGAAGAAGGCGGAATCGAAGTCGAAGTCGAACCGGACCTCACGGAACTCAAGCCGCAGTACTGGACGACGATGTTCCCCGAAGAAGGCAAATCGACGCGCGTGGATCCGTTCGCGATCGAGAACTTCAACGGGATCCCGATCAAGACCTTTCACGCGGCGCCCGTGCACAGTTACGTCGAAGGTCTTTATGGCCCCCTGAATGCCGCCCCGGCCACTCCGTTGAACTTCAAGCCCGAACCGGGCGAGAAGGAGGTCCATCTCGTCAGAGGCATGGCCCGTCCCGACCTCTATCGAGGTGTCGGCAGCATCGGCGGCATCGGTGGGATCGAGCCCGGTTACCTGATGCCGGTCGAGACGTCGGGCGCGCAGTATGAGGCGTACTCGAACCTAACGGAGCGACCTCAACAGTTCTATCGCGTCCTGAAGTTTCACGAAGTCGCCAAACATGAACGTGTCAAGCCGCCGACTGAAGCGCCGGTCATCGACTTCCACCAAGCGGTCTCGTCGCTTTCGGCCTACCCGGAGCTGCTGCAGTACTTCGGATTGGCATTCACGTTTACGGTCAGCCTCGCGGGCTTGCCCCGGCAGACCAACGTGCCTGGACAGGGCAGTAGTCACCCCTACTTTCTGCTCAGCGTCAAGCCTGAGTGGACCTCGTCGGCTGGGA
The DNA here is from genome assembly GCA_903970125.1 of Chlamydiota bacterium. Classification (GTDB taxonomy): domain Bacteria; phylum Actinomycetota; class Thermoleophilia; order Solirubrobacterales; family Solirubrobacteraceae; genus Palsa-744. Next base: position 12,867 of record CAJCHW010000117.1, on the reverse strand, counting down.
GCAATGAAACCGAAGTGAAGCAGAGCGACGACGTGACGCCGAGAACGGTGGGCGTGTCCGCGACCTTTCTCCCCAGGCCCTACGGCTCTGACTACAACAACGACTCAAGCTCAGCCGGCGCCGGGTTCCTGCTTCTCGGCAAAAAGTACGAAGGGACCATGCCTCAATTCGCGATCCTCGACATCGACATCGACGGCGCGTGCCAGGCTCTGACGACCACACTTGCGGGCCTGGAAACCACCTTCGAAGCGCACAGGGGGTCCCGCGTCGCGGTCGACCTGAGGCTGCCGAGTCTGAGGTCGGCGGGGCCGTCGTTGCTCTGGCACGGATGGGGTGAAGAAATCCCAACCACTCCCACCCCCGTCACCGAAGGCAGCTCGCTTAACCTCGCAGCACTGGCCTGGCTTCAGACGAAGTTCCAAGAAGAAGTAAAGGCATGGATCGAAGCCAATCCCAACTCCAAGCCGCCCTCGCCGCTGGTCTACTCCGAGCATCTCACGCGCGGCTGGCGCCTCGATGTGGGCACGCCCCCCGGATTTATTGACCAGGCGGGCACCCCGCTGAGCTGGGACTCGTTGCACTGGAGGTTCGGCAAATACGTGTTCGGTACGACACACCCCGAAGAACTCAACGAGGAAGTGCCGATTGAGGGCTTCGTGAGCCCCGGCGTGACCCATCAGCCGGTCGAAAACAAGGGTGACTCACCGGCCCAGTTGTGGATCCACGAGTCGATCGCCCGCTGGGACGGGTGGAGCCTCTCCGCTCCGCGCCCCGGCCGCCACATCATGAACGACGGCACGGTCTCCCTAGAAGACGAAGACACGAACCCGGTGCCAACGCACGAAAAGGAAGGAAGCATCAACCCCCAGGTCTCCGCCAAGTTCTCGATTCCCCCGGCCGGAACCGTGATCACGCAGCCTGGAAACCAAAACGAAGAACTCGGCCAGACGGGGCTGCCGCCGCTGCGTTTCGGCAATACCTACTTCTATCGCGCGCGCACAGTGGATCTGACCGGTTGGTCGCTGCCACAGTTCACACCCTCTACGGGCGTTTCGCCGGAGGTACTCGCGGCGACCCACTATCGATGGGAACCTGTGAGACCACCGTTCATTGTTCCCACGGCAGCGCTGACCGTAGGCGAGGGAGCGCTGACCATGGTCATCCGCGATGACGGCGGCCTGCTCCTCCCGGAGCCAAACGCGCGCTGGCTGTTTCCTCCCAAGGTGCACGAGCTGCTGGCCGAGGAGCACGGGGCGTTCGACGAAGAAGGCGTTCCGACGTTGGCTGCCGAGAAGCTCATCGCCGAATACAACGACGGCTCGCTGACAGACATTACGGGTATGAAGAACGAGCCCGGCAGTGCCGGCGTGCCAAATCTCGTGCTGCCTTACAACACTCACGAAGGGGTGCCAGAAGTACAGGCCAAATGGCTCGTGGACCCGCCGGCGGTGGGACTGGCGATCAACGGCACCGGCGCCCCGAAGCAGCCGATGGCCCTGGGATATGACCCGGTACCCGGCGGCCTTGAGCCCTTTGTTGACCTATGGGAGGGCACCTGGCCTGCGCTCGTCGCCAAGCTGCTGGTGGTCAAGCCGGCGCACGAACCCTACGAGGGGTTTGACTCGGTCGACGAAAAGGATCCCACAGACCACTGGCCCTGGCTAGCTGACCCGGTCTGGTCTTTTCACGACGGCGAACGGGAAAAGGCGAGGGTGCTGACGATGACCGTGGTTCCAGGGTCGGTGTACCAGCTCGAAATCAGCAGCGCGTTTGCAGCTACGGAAAGAGCGGATGAACTCGGAGAGCTGGGGTCATTCGGTCTTTGGCCGTGGATCGAAAAGGCCACGCTGACGTCGTCACACTTCGGGTTTGGTCCCCCGCCACCACCGCCCAATCCCGCGGCGGCCAAGGCTCGGGCGCTTGGAGGGTCCCAGTACCAGCTGACCCCCGCGGAGACTTTGACCGTGGTCTACGCGGTGCTCAAACCACAGCGCCGACCGGTCTTCTCGGCGTCCTGCGCGTTCAGCCGCCTGCCCAACAGCACCGCTGTGACAATCGAAGACAAGCACTATGTGGTTGACCCGCCGAGCACCGCCACGGTCACCTACGAAGCGACCTGGACAGACCCGGTTGACAACCCCGCAGAACCGGAAGACTGGGCGTACAACCCCGCAGAACCGGAAGACAATGGCAAGGTGCCCAGAGCGTTCGCGCAAAACCCCAGGACTTTCTCGCAGGGCGGCCTGCTCCTCCACGTCGAAAATCTCTATCCGCCCGTGGTGCCGGCCGGGCCCGTGACTGCGCTGCCTCCTGCCGATGAAAAGAGCCCGTTTGGGTTCATCGGCTTTGAAGGGCCCTTTGACGAAATCGGGCCCAAGTTCTACGCCGAACAGCGCATTGGAGACACCAAGCACCACCTGGTCAAGTACACCGCCACGGCCGCAAGCCGCTTCGGCGAGTTTTTCGCGTCCACGATCCTCGTGAAGCTGAGCACGACGGCGACGATCATCGACGCGCGCGGGATCAGCCCGAACAGCCTGAAGGTCGTGGTGCCTGAAGTACCGGTCGGCGAAGCGCCGCATGGTCGCGCGCTCGCCGCCGTCACGGTGCCCTCGAGTCTCTATGAAGTCGACGGGCCGGGCGGCACGATCACGCTCAAGAGCGGCGCGACCGTAAAGCGGCCACCGGTTGGAGAACCCACAGAGCTTGGAGAAACGGTCGAATTGGAAAAGACCGAACTGGCCGTGACCTTTGTGCCCACCGACACCGTCATCGGGCCCACGCAGGAACGTCATGTCCTGTCGAGCACGACGCCGCCGCCGGTGAAGGTGGTGAAGGTTGCGCCGGCTTGGAGCCTGTCTCGCCAAGGCGCAACCAATTCCGGCCCGGGCTACCGCTACGACCGCAAAGGCAACACGCTGCGCGTCTACTTGGAGCGGCCCTGGTTCGCCACCGGTGCCGACGAGCTGCTGGGTGTGGTCGTGGCCGTCGACGCCCCCGGCTCGGGGCTGCCATCGGTGATTCGAGCCGATCTCGTCACGACGCTCGGCCTTGACCCGATCAGCGTGGCCAACCTGGTGGGCGACGATGTCAGCCAGTCCCAGCTGACGTTTGTGACGAACACCAAGGTGCCGGCCACCGAAACGCAGCAGGAACTGAGCAAGTCGGTCGTCAACCTGGTGGAGGAACCCTACGCCGAGGATACCTATGAGGTATGGCCCTACAAGCCACAGTACGACCCCGAAAGCGGTCTGTGGTTCGCTGACATCACGCTCAAGAACTCCCCCGAGGCGGGCAAGCCGCTGCTGCCGCCCGGTTATTTCCTGCGTCTGTCACTGGTGCGCTACCAGCCCTTCACCGAAACCTCCGCCTTGCCGTTCGTGGGTTCGGTCTCGCCGGTCTCACTCGTCACGTTTGCTCAGCCCGTCGCCGACCGCAGCGTCGAAGTCGTCGGGACCAACAAACTCTATGTAACCGTCCGTGGTCCCGGGTACGTCGGATGGCGCGGGCCAGGCGAGTGGGTTGACCGCAATAACCCCGACGCCGAACACCCGAACTCAAACAAGGAAGGCGTTCAGACGACTTCGACGATGGTCGTCGAGGTCCAGCAACAGCTCGAAAGCACCTTCGGCGCAGACTTCGGCTGGTCCACGGTGGACGGCTACACCACCACGCTCAGCGCGGACATCTCCGTGCGCGCACCCGGCCAGATCCAGAACGAAGTCGAATGGACCAGCTACACGCCGATCAAGCTGCCGAGCAGCGGAAATCCTCTGCGCCTACGTATCAGCGAGATCGACTACCCCGCGGATGAACCGCTGCCGGCGCAGATCAACACAGCTCTCAGGCGACCCTTCGTGTGTCACATCCCGCTTCCGGGATGATTGGGACTGAGCATGACTGACCACCAAGACCACGCACCAAGACCACGCGCATCCGGCGAGCTCTGGAAATTCGCTCCCGGCGTTGAGCCGAGATCTTCCACACGCGACGAGCTAGGAGCCATATGGGCCTTGATAACCCTCTCCATATCGCAGCTGTAGTTCTTATCCTGCTGCTTCTGTTCGGCGCAAAGCGGGTGCCGCAGATGGCACGCGATCTCGGCACCGGGATCAGAGAGTTCAAGGAGGGAATTCTCAACAATTCGCCCGTAGCGGCCGCCGCTGCTCTGGACAAGCCTCCAGTCGCTCCCGCCGCCGCGCCTGCGCAGCCCGCTGTCGAGGCTCAGCCGGTGGGGCAGCCCGCTCCCGCCGCCGCACCACCGGCGCAGCCCGCTGTCGAGGCGCAGCCCGTGGGGCAGCCAGTCGCTGATCCTCAGAGCACCTGACCGATGCCAGGCTGCGAGACCGACTATGCGTAGGACTGCGAGCGCCCGCCGCCGGGCGCCTGCCGCCGCTGTGCGGACCCTGGCGGCCGGTGTCGTGTGCCTCGTCGCAGCGCTCTGCGCGGCGTCGCCTGGCGTGGCCGAGGCGGCCGAAGGCGCAATCTCCGGCACGGTCACGGCGAGCGCGAACAACGCACCGCTCAAGGGAGCTGAAGTCAAGATCTACACCGCCGAAGGCGAGTATGTGACCAACGAAGAAACGGCAGCCGACGGCACCTACACGGTTTCCGGCCTCCCGGAATACAGCTACAAGGTCGAATTTGTGCCGCCCGAAGGGAGTAACTACCTCACGCAGTTTTACAACGACAAGGCCTCGCTGGAAGCTGCCAGCGTTGTGGAAGTCAAATCTGGTGAAACGACCAAGGAAGTTAATGCCAAGCTCGCGAGCGGCGGGGAAATCACGGGCACGGTTGAAGGTCCCCGGGGCGAAGAAGAAGCGGCCCCGGAAGTAGAAGTGCAGGTGTATAACACCGCACACGACCTCGTGGCCAGCGGCCAAACCCTCCTCGGGACCTACGCCATTCAGGGGCTGTCTGCGGGCAGCTATGTGGTCGAGTTCGTGCCCGCCTTCGGGGAAAAGCGTCTCGCCTACCAGTTCTACGGCGCCACCTACGCCTTCACGGATGCCACCCACGTTTCAGTGAGCGCCAGCCACCCGGCGACCGGCATCGACGCAAAGCTGCCCCTCAGCGCCATAATCGAGGGCGAAGTCGCCGATGCCTTGACCGAAGCACCGTTGGAAGACGTGGAGGTTCAGGCCGATGACATAACCGAACCGGACTTCTACCCGACGCCGGTGGTGACCAGCTCGTCTGGAATCTACGTTGTCGAAGGCCTCGCGCCCGGCAGCTACAAGGTGGAATTCACGCCGTCCGGCGGGTACTCCAAGCAGTACTACAAGGACAAGTCCACCCTCGCGGAAGCCACCGAGATCACTGTCAAAGCCGGTGAAGGCGAAAGGGAAGTCGAAGCCAAGCTGACGGCCGGCGGGCGGATCTCGGGCACCGTCACGAGCGCCGCCACCACCGATCCACTGGATGAAGTCGCACTCACCGTGTTCAACTCGGCCGATGAACCGATCGCGTCGGGGCAGACCAACGCTGAAGGAAAGTACACCGTCCTGGGTCTGGCAACCGGTAGCTACACGGTCGAGTTCCTCCCAAGCAGCGGCGGCTACGCACCGCAGTACTACGACGACAAGTCGACGCTCGCTGAAGCGACGAAGGTGGAAGTCACCGCCGGCGGCGCGGCGGCTGAAGCAAACGCGGCACTTGCCGCCGAAGGTTCGATCAAGGGCACGGTCAAAGCTGCGTCAAACTCAGCCGACCTCGGGGGCATCGAAGTCCTCGTCTATGACTCAGCCGAACAACTCATAACCTCGGCGCAGAGCGAACCAGACGGTACCTACACGGTGCCCGGGCTGGCCGCAGGCAACTACGAGGTGCAGTTCGTTTCACCCAGCGGCGAATACGTCTCGCAGTACTACGACAACCAGGCCAAATTCTCCGAAGCGACGAAGGTGCCGGTTGCGGCCGGTGTGCCGACGTCCCCCATCAACGCGGAGATGGCGACCGCCGACGGTTCGCTGTCCGGAGAAGTCACGAGCGCCGCGAACCATGCCGCGGTCCCTGACGTCGTGGTCAAGGTGTATGAGGCGGGTGTCGGTCACGTCGCCTCGGCGACCAGCGAATCCGACGGCGACTACAAGGTGTCCGGCCTGGCGCCGGGCAGCTACGAGATCGAATTCGTGGCGCCGTCCGCTGCGTATCTCACCCAGTACTACGGGGGTGGGGCGTCATTGGATGCGGCGACGCCTGTGCCTGTCGCGGCCGGTTCAAACACGGCCGAAATCGACACGGCGCTGAAGGCCCCGGGTGGAATCTCCGGCAAGGTCACCAACGCTGCCAAGACGGCTGACCTGGAGGGCGTCGAAGTCGAGGTATTCGGCTCCCACGGCGAACTGCTCGCGTTCCCCGATACGGCTGCCAACGGCACCTACTCGGTGTCCGACCTTGCGACAGGCAGCTACGTCGTCGAGTTCGTGCCGACTGCCGGCTACCTCGGGCAGTACTACAACGGCGCCTTTTCACTGGCGCAGGCAAGCAGAGTGTCCGTTACCGCCGGCTCAGTCACATCGGGGGTCAACGCGGCGCTGACGAGCACCGGAGCGATCTCGGGAACTGTCACCTCGGCGTCCAGCCACGAAGGCCTGGCCGATGTCGAAGTGCAGGTATATGCCCCCGGCGGCGAATTTGCCGGATCCGCGAAGACCGGCTCAAACGGCACCTACACGGTCTCAGGTCTTGCACCAGGCGGGTACCTGGTCGAGTTTGTTGCTCTGTCGGGCGGCGACGCCCGACAGTTCTACGACGAAGCGTCCTTGCCCACCGAAGCCACCGGGGTTTCCGTCAGCGGGGGCGAAACGACGTCTAACGTCAACGCCGCGCTCAACGCGAGCGGTGCGATCTCGGGGAAGGTCACCAGAGCGTCCAACGCCGAAGCGTTGGAAGGAGTGGAAGTGGAGGTGTATGACTCCGGCGGCGATCCAATCGCATCGGCGCAGACCGGCTCGGGCGGGACATACACGGTTAGCGGTCTGCCCGCCGGAAGCTACGCGGTCGGGTTCTCGCCGACCTCCGGCAACTATCTTGCGCAGTACTACAACGACAAGCCCACACTGGCCGAAGCAACGACGGTGACGGTTGCGCCCGGCGCAACCAAGAGCGCGATCAATGCGGCGCTGGCCGCCGGCGGTGAGATCTCCGGCACGGTGTACAAGCCGGGTGGCAGCGTGGGTGCGACGGAAATCGAAGTGGCCGTATACAGCGCGAGCGACTCAATCGTCGCCTCGGCGACCACTGCCGCCGACGGAACCTACACCGTCGAAGGTTTGCCGCAGGGCAGCTACGACGTGCAGTTCACGCCGCTGGAAAGCCATTATCCGGACCACGAATACGCCCCGCAGTACTACAGCGGTGCCGCGCTGCTCACCGAAGCGACCGCGGTGGCCGTCGTGGCAGGCTCAGACAAGGCCGGGGTCAACGCCACGCTAGCCGCCCCCGGCGCAATCGCCGGCACGGTCGAAGGCGCGGCCAGCGCCAAGCTCGGAGGCGTCGTCGTGAAGGTCTTCAACTTTGAAGACAGCTTCGTCACCTCGGCCGAAACGGGCTCGGCTGGCACCTACACGATCCCAGCGCTCGCGGCGGGCAGCTACGCGGTCCAGTTCGTCCCCTCGGCGAGCTACCTGCCGCAGTACTACAAGAACGTCCCGTCGTACACCGAAGCGACCGAAGTCGTTGTCAAGCCGGGCAAAACCGACACTGAAATAAGCGCCGTGCTCGTCAAGCCGGGCGCGATCTCCGGGACGGTCACCAACTCGTCCAACACGCACCTGGAAGACGTCGAAGTGAAAGCACTGAACGCCGGCGGCGAATCGGTGGCCTCCACGCACACAGTGGCAAACGGGTCCTACACGATCTCGGGGCTGACCGAAGGCAGCTACAAGGTGCAGTTCGTTGCGAGCACCGGCAACTATGCCCCCCAGTACTACAACAACAAGCCGCGGTTGCCAGAAGCGGCGCCGGTGACTGTCACGGCTGGCCACACGACGTCCGCCATCAACGCGGTGCTGGCCGAAGGAGGCAAGATCAAGGGCACCGTCACCGACGCAAATACACACGCCGCGCTTGCGGACATCGCCGTCGTGGCCTACGAAACCGAACGCAATGCTGTGGCCACCACCGAAACCGCCGCCGGCGGGACGTACACGCTGTCCGGCCTGGCGACAGACCACGACAAGGTCGAATTCTCCGCGCCGTCGGGTGACTACCTGCCGCAGTACTACGACAACGCCTCGTCGTACGGTGAAGCAACCGAACTCGCAATCACGGCGGGTGCGACGACTGAAATGGTCAACGCGGCGATGGTTTCCGCCTACGGGTCGCTTTCGGGCACGGTCACCAATGCATCGAGCCATGTGGCGATCGAACACGTCGAAGTGAAGGTGTATGACTCCGGCGACGACTACGTTTCGTCGGTGGAAACCGGCGCAAATGGTGACTACTCGGTTTCGGGCCTGCCCACCGGCGAATACGAGGTCGAGTTTCTCCCCACCAGCGGGGACTATCTCAGGCAGTACTCCCAGGACAAGTCGACGCTCGCCGAAGCGACTGCGGTGCCGGTCACAGCCGGCTCGACGAAGACTGGGGTCAATGCTGCGCTCGTGGTCGGGGGAGGCATTTCCGGCACCGTCACGACCGCCTCAAGTGACGCACCGCTGGCGAACGTGCTCGCGACGGTCTACGACTCCAGTGACGCGCGCGTCGCCAAAGCCGAAACAGCAGCAAACGGGCAGTACACGGTCTCGGGCCTGGCCCCCGGACAGTACGAGGTCGAGTTCGCGGGCGGTGGAAGCTATGTGCCACAGTTCTACAAGGAAGGCACCCTGCTCGTTGGGGCGACGTCGGTAACTGTCACGGCCGAACACAAAACGGAACAGATCAACGGAGCGCTTGTGGTCGGGGGGAGCATCTCCGGAACGGTCACCGACGCTTTGACCGGCCTGCCGCTCGCAGAAGTCCAGGTGAACGCCTATACCTCGGGCGGGACGCTCGTCGAAAGCGAAAGCGGAGAAACCGCTTCCGACGGGACATACAGGCTCGCCACTCTGGTGCCCGGGAGCTATGAGGTGCAGTTCGTGCCGCCGTCTGAATTCTTCTTCGGGCAGTTCTTCAGTGGCGCATCGTCGCTGCTCGGCGCAACCCAGGTGTCAGTCAAAGAAGGGCTGCCGACTGAAGGCATCAACGCCGCGATCGTGCCGTTGACGGCAACGACAACGACGACGACTTCGACCAGCACGACGGCAACGGCAACGAGTACGACGAGCTCGGAAACGACGAGCTCGGAAACGACGAGCTCGGCAACGACGAGCTCGGCAACGACGGGTGCCACAACAACGCCAACGCTCAGTCTGGCGGGCCCGATCACGAGCACGGCATCGGCCGTGCTCGTGCCGCTTGAGTGCTCGCCGGGTTCCGGCACCTGCGCGACTGCGGTCGTCAAGGTCACGATCGTCGAGACCTTGAGCAAGGGACGGCTCGTCGCGGTCGCCGCAAAGCACTCAAGCAAGCTGACAAAGCGCACGGTGGTCGTTGGAATGCTGAGCGCCACCTTGAGTGCCGGCGAAAAGAAGATCGTCAGCGTCGCCCTGAGCTCGACCGCGAAGAAGCTGCTCGCACTGCACAAGAAGCTCGCGGTCGAGGTTCAGGTGGTCTCCGACGGTACGGCCCTGAAGACACAGGTCATCTTGATCAAGCCTGCGAAGTCCAAACCGAAACCCAAGAAGAAGCACTTCTGACTTCGGCGGGGCGGCTCCTACGGCGGGGCGGCTCCTGACCTCGGCGGGGCGGGTCGGCCGTTGACCTCGGCCGGCCAGCGCCATCGACCTGCGCCGCCAGCGCGGTCCGCTGGCCTCGGCCGGTTAGAGCGCGGGGCTAGAGCTTGAGGGCGCGGGTGTCTCGGTGGGCTGAGCCTGGGCCATCGTGGCCGGCTGCGGCATCGGTGCAGGCGCAGGCGCGATCGCTGCGGTGGCGGCTGTGGGATCGGGCTCGGACTGCCCGGTCACCGAACGCTTGAACTCGCGGATGCCGCTGCCCAGCGACTTGCCGATTTCGGGCAGTCTTTTGGCGCCGAACAGAAGCAGCAGCACAACCACCACAACGGCGATGTGCCACGGGTTGTCAAGTCCTGGCATGCACCCCCAATTGTAGCTCGCGCCGGCTCAGGGGCTGCTCGGCGCCTCAGTGGCGTCGGCCGGGTGCACAATGGGCCGGCGGCGCTCAGCAATCGTTGCAACGAGCAGACTGAGCTCGTACAGCACGTACAGCGGCACCGCCTCAAGCGCCATCGTGATCAGTTCGCCGGGCAAGATCGCGGCGATGAGGACGCACCCGGCGATTGCGTAACGACGGCCACTGCGCAGACGTTGCGTGGTGACGACGCCGGCCCGAACCGCGCCCAGGATGGCCACGGGGAGCTCAAACGTCAGACCGATGGCGATCAGGGTCGCGGCGACGAAGCGGTAGTACGGACTGGCCTGCACGAGCACGTTGAACTCTTCGCGGTTGAAGTTCTGCAGGAAGTGCACGGCAGGGGGCAGCACCACGAAGTAGCCGAACAGGACGCCTGTGACAAACAGCACCGGCACGGCCCACAGCAGCGGCAGCACCGCGCGCTTCTCCTCCGGCTTCAGCGCCGGGATCACGAATCCATAAAGCTCGAACAGGATCACCGGGAGCGCCAGGATCAGGCCGAAATAGAGCGCAACCTGAAGGGTGGTCGAAAACGGCTCGCCGAGTCCCAGCGTGACCGGTTTGTCGCCCTGGGGCGTGCGCGGAACACGGGCCACGTCCTGCTGGATGCGCGGAATCGCCGCTCCTAACGCTGCCCGAGTGGCCGGGGGAAGGCCGCTGCCGGCAGCGCTCAGGGTCTTCGCCAGTCCCTCGGTATCGCCTGCGAGCTTCAGCACCGCCTGCTGGGCAAGCCACGTCTGCCCCAGCGGCCCGTTGCCCTTGGCAACCTGGCGCTGGGTCTGCTTGGTGAGCGGGTCATTGATGATGCGAAAGAGCGTGCCGCTCTGCCACAGGCAGAGGCCGAATGCGACCGCGACGGCGATGAGACTGATGATCAGCCGGCTGCGAAGCTCTTCGAGGTGATCGATCGGGCTGAGCCGATCCTCGTGCCTGGCCATCCTGAGGCTGGGGCTCATGGGTCACCGATGATATTCCGCGGGAGCGGGCGCGAGGGCCGTCGGCGGGACCCAAACGGTCCCCGGGGTCTAGCGTTTGGGCTGCGGTGCGACGGCTTCGGCGCGTCAGCTGGAGTTGCTCAACGAAGCGAGCGCACGCTCCCGCGCGCGTTCAGCCGGCTCGTCCGGCTCAGCGCCGGTGGCACCCAGTTGTGGAACGCTCCACGCGCCGCGCGCCGCGCCGGGCTCCTCGCGGCGCAACTGGTTGACGAACGCCTCGACGACGGCGCCGTCGAACTGCGTGCCGGCGTTGCGCTCCAGCTCCTCGATCGCACCGTCCGCGCTTCTGGTGGGCCGGTAGGGGCGCTCCGATGTCATTGCGTCAAAGGCATTGCAGACCGCGATGATGCGGGAGCCGAGCGGGGCCTCGTCCCCCACGAGCCCGTTGGGATAGCCACCGCCGTCGACGCGCTCGCTGCTTGAGCGGATCAGCTCAGCGGTGCTTGCAAGCGCCGGCGCGGCCAACACGATGCGCTCGCCAATGAGCGTGTGCGTGCGGATGAACACACGCTCCTGTTCGTCGAGCGGGCGCGGCTTGTCGAGGATTGCGCGCGGGATCGCCGCCTTACCGATGTCGTGGAGCCGGGCGGCCAGCCGTATACGCCAGACCTCGTGCGAGGACTGACCCAGCGCTTCGGCCACGGCTCCCGCAAGCTGTGAGACGCGCTCGACGTGCTGCCTGTCGGAGCGCTCGACATGCGCATCTCCGTAGCGGCTCTGCTCGCTTACAATCTGCAGCAGGGCGTCGGTGATCTGGGTGCTCGCCGAGGCACGGCTGGCCTTGTTGGCGTACATGCGCTCGTCGGCGAGCTTCAGCGCCTGGCTCTCGGTGGCAGCTTCGGACGGTATCCACACGGCGCCTTGAGAGCAGCCTATGCGCCAGTCCTCGCCGCATTCTGTGAGTGCATTTGTCGCATCCTCGAGCAGCGGCTCAGCGGCCTCCGGGGTACAGCGGGCGATCATGCAGAACTCGTCGCCACCAAGTCTGTAGGCGGCGCCGAGCTTTGAAGCGGCGATCCCCAGCCGTCCGCCCAGGCGCTGTAACAGCGCATCACCGGCGTCGTGGCCGAAGGAGTCGTTGTACTCCTTGAAGCCGTCAAGGTCGAACATCGCTAGCAGCACCTCACCTGACCGCGAAGGTGCCGCGATCGCGCGTCCCAGGTTGCTCGCCAGCGCGCGGCGGTTGCCGAGCGCCGTCAAAGGGTCCGTCCGCGCCTCGACGCGGCTCAACCCGAGTAGGCCCTTCTCCTGCTCGACCATACGCTCCAGTGCGGCTCGGGCTGCCATCGAACGGACGTAGAAATAACCAAACGCGGCCAGCAGCAACAGCAGCGCGGCGGCGGCGCCAACCTCGGCATCGGTGCGGGCTTCATCGGCCCGGACGGCGTCCGCGTCGCTGATTCGACGTAGCAGGACCGCGAGCGTCGCCGAGTCCGCCGTGAGCTTGTAAAGGAGCTCCTTTACATGGGAGCTGGCGCCGAGCAAACCGCCGGGCATCAGGCTGGTCCGGTAAATGGTCGTCACCACGGGCTCGATCGTTGCAAGGCTCGCCTGCCCCTCGCGCAGCAACGCGGTTTGCACCCCGGCCTGGACGTTCGGGTTCAGGCCTCGATGCAGCGACTGCTCGTCTCCGTCGATCGTGGCCAGGATCTCGGACGGAGCCCCGCCTGGGGCGGGC
>CAJCHW010000116.1 GCA_903970125.1 Chlamydiota bacterium | reverse complement strand
CATCAGGCGTTGCCGTGGGATCGGCGGCGCCCAACGCAGGGTGCTGACATGTGCCGTGCGCTCCCGCGGCCGGAGCTTGCAAGCCCTGCACATACGCGCGCCAGGTCAAGCCCTTGGCGGTGAGCTGGTCACCAATCGTTTCCGTCGAATGGGGGAAGACGCAGCCCTGTCCGAGCACCTGCCCGTACGCGCCAACGGTCGCCGGCGTGATCGCTGTATACGTGGGACAGTTGGTCTGAGTCTGCACAGTCGGCCCCTGGCCGCTGATCAGCGCGATCTCTCCGGCAAGCTCTTCGTGCGCAACACCGTAGTAGCGGACCAGCAGCTCACCCTTGGGCTCAAGCTTCTGGGCCACGTATGACAGCTTTGAGTCGGGGCCGAACACGCTCGCATAGGGCTCGTCGCTGAGCATCACCACGAACACATGCTTGATTGCAGACAAGCTCGTTGCCGGCGCGCCGGGCGCCGGGGCGTGGGATTCGGAGTTGGTTTCCGCGCCCGCGCCGGTCGAAGCACCCTTGTAGGCGCCGCTGGTCGCATGCTTCGTGGCGGCTGTCGACTTGCTGGTCGCCTTCTTGTGACCGGCAGCGGCGGCCGCCGCGCGGCTCGCCGCTGATGGCACCGAGGCCGACGATACGGTGCTCTGAGTCTGGGGGCTCGTGGCAACGGCTATCGGTTGCGCTGCGAGCGGGCGCTGCGATGTCGAAGAGGTGGAGCTGCCGGAGGTCTGCGACGCCGTGAGCGCACCGACGCCGACGCCAAGTGCCAGACACACTGCCAGCAGTGAAGCCCACAGGCCAATCGCGTTCCTGGAGCCGGTGGGGGCCGGCGATGGCGGTGGCGCCGGTATGGCCGCCGCGGCCTCTTTGAGCTTGCCGTCGACCTCGGCAAGCTCCATGTCGTACTCCTGCAGCTTTGCCGCCCGCTTGACGAGGAGATCGAGGCGGAAGTGATCGCGCGCGGCCATCTCGTAGGCGAGGCCGCCGAGATTCCAGTGCTCCTGTGCCACCTGTTTGGCGAGCTCATCGCGTCGCGCACGCAGCTGCTGCTCGTGCCGTTTCAACTCCGCGGTGCGCCGCTTCAGTTCGTCGCGCTCAGCGCTCGACGGCGAGCTCATCAGCCGGTTTCGACGACATTTGGCAGTTCCTTGGACTTCTGCTCGTAGCTTTTGCCCGACTTCGCGCTCGCTGGAGATCGTGAGCTCGGCAGCCGCGCGGGCTTGTCGATCGATTCGCCAACACCTTTGCCGCTGCCGGCCGAAGCGCCTGCGCCCGCGGCCGACGTGGTCGCCGACGTGGCGGTGCTGGCTGCGGTGGACGTGGTAACCGCAGCGCCGGCTGCGGCTTCCGCCGGTGTCAGCCCCGGTTGCGTCGTGGCCGACGGCGTGGTCGTGGTCGACGCCACGGAGTGGCCGATGAGCACCCCAACGCCCACGGCCAACACCAGCGCGATCACGCCCAGCAGCACCTGCGTAAGCGTCAGCGGTCCCTGCGAGCGTGCACGGGACGGGATCGCGGGGGCGTTGGCTGCCGCCCCGGTGCCAACGCCAGCGGCGTTGAACGGCGCGCCCGGCAAGCCCGGGAACGTAGTGCTGCTCAGGGCTGAGCGTGGCGCCCCGCAATTGAGGCAGTAGCGCTGATCTGCCCGCAGCGGAGCAGCGCACTGACGACACGCTTCGGCGGCTGGCGTCGACATCATTCTTCTGCGGTGTTCGCGCCGGGGACCTTGTTGAACGCGCAGCGGAAGTTCTCCGGTTGAGAAACGGGCTCCGATCCGGCGAAGCCGCCCTTGGTCCCATTGGAGTAGACGGTCACGTACTGCAGCGTCTCGGGCTCCGGCACGGCCGGCAAGGGGACGGGATTCGGTTCGCCCGTGCGCGGGTTGCCGAGTGATCCGACGCTTACCCCCTCGGAGCCCGCGGCGTCCGACCCGGCAGCCGTCGTCACGAGTGTGGCGCTCATCTCGCGCTGGTCCTTGAGCCCCACGCTCGGATCCAGCTGAATCGTGGCGGTCAACTGCGAGTCGTGGATGGTTGACTCCAGGCGGACGCGCTTGGCGGCGCCAATCAGTTGCGCAGCCGTGGGCAGATACCCCCCCTGTTCGACGCATGCCTGGCTCGCCCAGAAGTAGTTGTTCAGGCCGGCCTGGGCGTTGGTCAAGGGATACGGCGACGTCATCATGCACCACGTGCCCAGATTGACCGTGGCCGGGGGACAGCTCGGTTCGAGATCGGCGAGCGTCTTGCCACCCAGCTTGGCGGCATCGCTGACTGTCGGGATCGCGGACGCCGCGAACTTCCTGTCGTGACCGAGCAGCAGGATCCCTCCTGGATAGGGCTTGGTGCTGACGGTGTGACCGGCGATCACGCTCGCAATCGCGTGACGCGCGGCGTCAGCCGCGGGACTGAGTGCTACGACGAGACTCAGGATCGAGATCGCAAGCGCGGCCCTGCCGCTCCGTGACGGGCGTCCCGAGGCGGACTCAGATGATCGATTCGGGCTCATCTTCTCACTTCCTTGGGGTTTGATATCGGTTGTATTCGGCCGCCCGGGCCACAGCCAAAGGCGGACGACGAGAGCGTCTGGAGCCGCGCACCGGGCGGCGGCGACCCAGACGGATGGATGTACCCGCTCCAGCGAGCACGATCGCGGCTACGAGCGCGTAAGGGGCCAGCCCCAGACCGCCGCCGCCGCCGTTGACGCCGGCATAAGGTGCCGGTTCATAACGCGCGAAAGCCTGTGACTGTTCGGGCGCGGCCTCCTCCTCGCGTTCTTCCTCGAACACCCGCACCGTCGCACCGCCGGGCGGCACAGGCCGTCCGAAGCCGCTGGCCGGGGGCGGCAGCGGCGTGACCAGCGCGGCCGCCGTCGGCAGCACGGGCGCGGGCGGCGCGAGCGGTAGCGCCGGTGGAGCAACCGCGGCGCGAGCGGTAGGCGGCACAGCGGCGGGCGGCGGCGGCACCGGCGCCACGGGAGCCGGCGCGGGCGTGGGAGCCGGCGGCGGCGGCGAAGCGGGTGTCGCCTGAGAGGCCGAGGCCGGGCGCTTGAAGCGACTAGCGCTCAGGGGCACGGTGCCACAGGGCTGCTGCACGCTGCCACCTAGCACCGTCACGGGCACCGAGTACGAAAGACCTCCAGCGGAGACGGTCACGACGGTGGTGCCGGGGTTAAAGGCGCAAAGGATGCCCGACTGCGGATCGGGGATCACATGGCCGGCGGCGTTTTGAAGCGGCTTACGGAGATTCGTGGATTCGGGGTCCTGCTCGACGAAGTTGGCGATTTCGGTTTCCGAGGAGGTGAAGGTGTATTCCGGTTCGATGCGGGTCGGGCAGTCGGACTGCAGACAGAGTTCCTGCGGGAACACGGTGTAGGGATCCGTTCCCGGCGGGCTTGGGGTTTCGTTGGCGGCTGAGATCGGGCCCCAGTCGTCGCCCGCGATCGGCCGCCGGCCCAGGCCCAGAAAGAGCGCGGGTGCGCTGCGCCTGAGCAATGTTCCATCGACGGGATCCAGGGAGATGCTCTGGACCAGCGGAATCAGGCGTGCGCTCACCGGCGCCACATTTGTCGCGGGATTGCGCTGTGCCACATCGATGCTGAACAGCAGGTAGCCGGCCGTGCCGAAGAGCGCATCGGGCTGACCGGCGGTGAAGGAGTCCGACACAGCCGAGCGGTACCCGAGCGTGCCCGTCCCGTACTCGGGAATCGTGGTCAACCCGCCCGCGGGTATGCGACTTGAGCGGGTTTCCTCGGGCCGCTCGTACAGATAGGCCGAAGCACCACCTTTGACCATGATTTCCGCCTCTTGCGCTGCATCGCTGGCGACGTTCAACGCGGGCGGCAAGCTGGGGTTGAGCTCGCGGCTGCCCATCACGATCGCGGGGATCCCTTCGTGCTTGGCGCTTTCAAGCGCGCGTTCGAGCCACGGGCCCTCTTCTTCGGGGGGGTTCTGATAGGGATTGCTTGCCGCCAGCGACCCGCGGGAGTTGTCGATCACGATCACGCGAACCGTGCCCGCTGCGCCTTCGCTGTCAAAGGCGTAGTGCGTGCGCACGCCGGGACGGGCCGACTCCGTGCCCGGGACCGTTACAGCGCTCACTCCCGCCGGCAGAGGACCTTCGCCGAACGGGGCGGCAAATGTGGCAAACGCCTGCGAGAAAGCGCCGTCCTCTTCGCCTTCCGAGTCTCCAGCCGATAGCGCGGGGTATGTGGCAATGGCTCCCGTGCCCGCCAGCAGGTCGCTGAAGCGATCAGCCTCAGCGTCGGACTCCGGTCCCTGGCCGGGCGTCTCGCGCCCGCCTGTATACAGCAGCATCCTCGGGCCGTTGGGCCGGCCGGCAAGAGCACCCAAGGTCGCCAGCGCTGCCGTCAGGTTGCGATCCGGCCCGATCCCGACGTCGGCCAGGTCGGCACACGCTTCGACACACTCGGCGTGGCCGGCCACCGCGAAGGTGGCGACACCGGCCTGCAGCGGAATCGGCGTCTGCGCGCTCGCCGGCGGCCCGGGCGCGCCGCCTGCGGGCGCATAGCGGTCTATCGCGGCGGTCTGCACGCTTTCGCGTGTTGACTGCCCGGAGCCGGCGGCATCGGTGCCGCGACCGGCATTGTCCGCGTATCCGCTCCAGCCGCCAACCGCCCAACCGGCGCCTTCGGGCCCGAAGTCCAGCGCCAGGATCGGATCGACCTTGACTGGCTTGTCGCTGGTGTCGCCGGCATAGTCCGCGCGCTCTTCGTCCTGCCAACCGCTTGGCGTTTCACGCAGCAGATAGCCGTCGCCCGGGAGCGGGTTGGGCGGGATCAGGGTTGGTGGCACGTTGGGTTCTTCCGTGGGCAGGATCAGCACCGGCGGATAGGTGATTTCGGGCACCACCGAAAGCACGGCGCGAACGGTTGACCCTTCCTGGTAGGCGGCGGCGGCGACAGCCGTCTCGTTGACGATCGGCTGTGCCGAAAAGTGCCAGGGCGAAGAGGCGCTGTTGCGCTCAAGCACCACGTCGCGTCCCGCCAGGACCGCCCCGCCATCGGGCAGGCCCGCAACTGTGTACAGCTTCGGCCGTTCAGGCAGGCTGTCCAGCAGCGCCGTGACCTGCGGTTCCACCGTCCACCCCGAGCCGCTGTTGACCAGCAGGGCACTTGATTCCGGTTCGCTTGACGTTGGGCTGGGCTTGTAGTGTTCGGCAACAACCATCGCCTCGGAACCAGCAAACGCAACCGCCGTGAAATTGGCTTTTATCTGTTCTTCGGGATCGCCTTCGCTCTCCTTCTGGAACGGTTCCGGCAGCGGTTCCCGGGTCCACGTCTTGTCGTAGCGCCAGAGCACGCCGCCGAGGCCGACGGCGTAGCCGCGTGCCGGTTCTGAGGGGTCAAAGGCGATCCCGAGTAGGTCCGCCTGGGTCCCGGCCGGCGGCGCCGCGGGGTCCTTCTCCCAGAGGTCAGTTTCCGCCCGCCAGATCCACATGGCGCCAAGGTCGCCGACGGCGAAGGCGCGGTTGGGTTCGGGCCAGGCCACGGCGCGCAGGTTGGGGGAACTGACCGCGCCGCTGCCGGTGAGCAGAAATTCGCGTTGCCAGCCCTGACCGGGCGTGTAACGGGCAACGGCACCATCGCTGCCCACCGCAAGCGCCTGCGCGTTTGGATCGCCCGGCGTCGTGCCCGGCTCAGGCGCGATCGCCGTGAAGGGCGCGCGCGCGGACACCGGCCAGCTGACGAGACGTTGGGGGGCGGGGTTGGAAGTGATCTGCACCGGCCCTTCCAGCCAACCGTCGTTTTCTGAGTAGAACGCACCGCCGGACGCGTTGTTGGTCCCGGCACCGGGCATCTGTTCGAAGGAGGTGCCTTCGAGTTTGAGGTACGTGCCGAGGTTGGTGGAATCATCCCCGGCGGGCAGCAGCGGATTGGTGATGACG
>CAJCHW010000115.1 GCA_903970125.1 Chlamydiota bacterium | reverse complement strand
GAGTGGTTGTAGGAGAAGATCGCCGAGCTGAGGCTCGTCGCCGCTCCGGCGGCGCGCAGGTAGCGAGCGGCCGCGAACACCGCGTCGACGGGGTTGTAGGGATCGGCGTAGCCCGCGTCCAGCGCGTCAACCCCGTACTGGAGCCAGGTCGAGGGCATGAACTGCATCCAGCCGACCGCGCCCGCGCTCGAGACAGCCTGGTCGTTGCCGTAGTCGGTCTCGATTTCGTTGATCGCCGCGAGGATCTGCCACGGCACCCCGTACTGGACCGACGCCGCCTGGTAGATCGGCAGCAGGAACAGCGGGATGCGATAGAAGGAGAGCGCCTGCGAGGTGACCGCCGTCCCGGCCATTTCGGCCTCCAGGCCGCCGAGCTGGGCGGCCACCACCTGCGGAGCCTCGGCGACGTCGTTGCCGAGGCCGGCCGCCGCTTCCGCTTCCGCCTGCGCTTCCGCCGCGTCGGTGCCGCCGCTGACCTTGCCCGAGCTGCCTTCGCCCGTCGTCGGCTTCTGTTTGCGCTGCAGCACCACCGTCGGCGTCGCGACCGTGGCGACCTTGGTGGTCGTCGTGACCGTCGCCGTCGTCGCCGTCGTCGTCGAGGTGCTCGCCCTTTCCCAATCCGATTCCTTGCGCGGTTCCCGTGTCGTCTTGGCCGCCGCGGCCGTCGTCGTCGAGGTCATCGCGGCCGTCGACGACGGCATCGCCGTTTCGGTCGTGCTGGTCACCGCCGTCCAGTCGCTGGCAGCGCGTGCGAGACCCGGCAGCCAGCCGCCCAGCGCGGCGGCCGTCAGACCGCCGCCCGCGAGCATCGACAGCAGCGCGCGCCGCGCTCGCCGGCGCGCTCTCATTGGCGCCAGGCGCCGCGTTCGATCATCTTTCGGTCGTCCCATGATCGTGATCGGCGCAGCTACCCACGCTCGCGGGGTACGCCCTCGGGGATTGATATCGACAGGCGATCACCATTCCGTGAAAGAATCGTAACCGCCGCCTCGGCACGCCGACCCTCGCAGATCGTCGAGCCTTCCCTCTCCGACTGTGGCAACGATACAGCAGCGCCAGGCAGCGCGCGCGGCATGACTCGATGCGCCCATCGAGCTCTGTTCGCGGCCCGCCGGCCCGCTCCTGCCGCCGGGCAGGGGCATTCGGGTGGGCAGAGGCATTCGCCTGAAGTCCTGTCACTCAGCCGCGCAACTGCCCGAGGCGGTACCCTGCAGGGCGTGGAAACGATCCTCTCGATCCTGCAGGTCGTGATAGCCGTGATCGTCGTCTTCCTCGTGCTCATGCACTCGGGCAAGGATTCCGGGCTCTCGGGCGCATTCGGCGTCGGCAGCGGCACCGGCCCCCTGGGCGGCGGCTCGATGGTAGAGCGCAACCTGAACCGCTGGACGATCTTCTTCGCGATCCTCTTTTTCGTCAACGCGATCATCCTGCTCAAGCGGCCCTGGGCCTGAGCCGGGCGGCGCCCCCGGGCTTCGCCGGCCGGCGCTCGCTCACCGCTCGACACCGGCGCCCTCAGCCCGTCCAGTGGCACGCCGGCTCCCCGCCGTCAACTCGCCCGGCTCCCCGCCGTCAACTCGCGTCGGCCGTCGGCGCGTGCTCGCCGGGCACCGACGGTCCCTTGAGGTCAACCTCGAGCTCATGTAGAGGCTTTTGGCCGTTGGAGTGCGCTTCGCGGCCATCAAACTCACCCTCAAGCTGAGGCTTAGGATCGCTCTGCCCGGGCTCGGGCTCGCCCTGTTTGGCCTTGCCATCGCCCTGCCCGGAGCCATCGCCCTGCCCGGAGCCCTCGCCCTGCCCGGAGCCCTCGCCCTGTCCCGAGCCCTCGCCCGGCCCGGAGGTTTCAAGGCGGTTGAGGATCTCGACCGCCTCGGCACGCAGCGTTCCGTTGACCGTCTCGTAGTCCTCGCGCGAGAGCTTGCCCGTGCGGAAGTCGAGCTCGGCGTCGCGAATCTCGCCGTACTTGGCCGCACGGGCAGCCTCGAGATCTTTCCGTTCAGCGTTCTGCGCGCTCGAGGCTCTGCTCGAACGAAGTGGGGCACTCACGATGAGAAACACCACGAAGATCAGCACGGCCGTCAGCACGACGATCCCGGCCGTCATCGCGGATCTCCCGGCCCGGCGACAGCGATCTCCCCTGCGCCCAGCCGCACAGGTCGCTTGCGCGCGGGCTTCATCGCCAGCAAGTATCGCAAACCAGCCCCACCCGGCGGCGCAGCTGCATCGCATCGCATCGGCCGTCTGCGCCGGCGATTAGAGAGGTCGTCCGACGGTTGGGCCATCGTCATGAGCAGGTTTGGCCAGGAGAATTCTCCTGCGGCGCGAAACCTTTCGCCAGCGGAAGGGTCAATGTGGTGAGAGCAAAATGAGAGCAAGCCTTCGTCATCCCATCAGCGAACGGCGCGTGCTGCGCCGCCGGCGCCGGGGCCGCTACGCCGCCCCGCACACCGAGGCCGTGCTCGCGACGGGGCGGGCCGCGCAGGTCCCTGGCCCGTCCTCCAAGGCGCCCGCGCCGGCCCCACGCGTGCGCTCCGCGCCCGCGACCGATCGCCAGGGCTCCGCGCCCGACCTCGCGCTGCGCCGCGCCCGTGCGGCAGGAGGCCCCGTCGATCAGGCCTCCTACAGCTGCAGCTGCGGCTACGTCTTCGCGGCGGCCGTCTCCACCAGCGTCGCCTGCCCCGTGTGCGGGTGTGCGCAGGCGTGGTAGGGGCGCGAGTGTGGCTCCTCGAAGCTACTTAATGTGCATCCCCGAGATCGCCCGGGCGATCACCAGCTGCTGAATCTCGGCGGTCCCCTCGAAGATGTCGTAGATCATGCGCGACCTGCATGGTTGAGCCATTTTCCGCACGGTTGAGCCAAACACGCTCCGGCTGAGTCCGCTGGAATCCGGTCGAATCAGGGCTGAACTGGCGCGAGACTGGCGCGAGCTGAGGCTCGTGCTTCAGGTCCGTGGACCGAGAAAGACGCGCCGCTCGCTGCGCGTTTCAGCACGTCGCCGCCTGGCCCTGCTGCGCCGCCAGGTACGCGTCGAGCAGACCCGCGGCCTCGCTCTCGTTGCCGGGCATCAGGTGGCCATACAGATCCATCGTGACCGCGATTTTCGAGTGCCCCATGTACTCGCTCAGCGCCTTGGCGTTGACGCCGGCGGCGATCATCAGCGAGGCATAGGTGTGCCGACACTCGTGCAACGTGATCCTGCTCAGCCCGGCGCCCTCCCACGCCCGGTCTGCGCGTTCGGTCAGCGTCCGGTCGCAGAACGGGACGACCGGGGTGGCGCCGAACAACAGACCCTCACGCCAGCCGAGCGCAAGCACGTGCTCGGCCAAGTGGGAGCGCAGAGCGCCCGCGATCGGCACCTTGCGATCCTTCCCCGACTTCGTAGCGATCTCCCCCGCCTCAGCGTCCCACCCCCGGCACACCCGGATCACGCCGCCGGGCAGGTCTACGTCCTCGACGTGCAACGCCATGAGCTCGCCACGCCGCAGACCCGCGTACATCGCGGTCGCCCACACGCGCCGGTCAGCCGCCGATAGCTCCGCGAGCAGCTTGGCGCACTCGCCTGGCGTGGCGATCCGGTCACGACGGCTGCGCACCCGCGGCAGCTTCAGGCCCGAAGTCGGGTTGACGGTCACCACGCCCTCCTCGATCGCCTCCCGGTAGATCGCCCTGAGCGGCAACAGCGTGACGCCAACGTTCGACGCGCTGCGACCTTCGGCGATCAGGGGGTTGACGAGCAGCCGCTTCAAGTCGATCGAGCGGACCTCGGACAGCCGCATCGAGCCGATCACGGGGTTCACGCGCAGCCGCATCGCGTCCGCGTAGGCCCGTAGAGCGCTCGGCTTATACGGGTCCCCTGAGCGCGTCAGGCTGGTGCCGGCACGGGCTCGGGCAAGCCACGCATCGGCCGCCTCGGTGATCGTGATCGCCGTCGGAGCAGACATAGAGCCCTTGCGCACCGCAGAGCGGCTGTCATCACGCCACGCGACCGCCGCCGCTTTCGTTGGGAACGTCTTGCGGATCTTCTTCGCATCGCGCTTGCTGTAGACCGACGCCTCCCACGGGCAGTCACAGCGCCCCTTGCGGTTGCAGTTGAGACCGTGGCGCTGACGCACTCCGGTAGCCATCAGAAATCACTTCCAGACGATGCGGCGGTGTACGGTGCCGATTGCATGGGAGCTCAACCTCCTCTGCCATGCCCCCGGCCGCGCCAACGGTGCGGGGGCGCTTTGTAAGACGCCCGCATCCTACCTCCCCACTCCGACGCCTTCCGCATGCCGGTCGAGCCAAGCCTGCAGCTCACTTACGGGGATCAGCTTGCGACGCCCAAGGCGGACAAGCCGCATGTCGGGCTCGATATGCGCGCGCCAGGTGTCCCAGGACACGCCCAGCGCTTCGCACGCCTGCTCGACGCTCAGCGCAAGGATGGGTGTGCTCCGTTTTTGGACGGCAGTGGCCGCTGCCGCATGTGGCGATATTGGAGCCATCGCGGATATAGACCCCAACCTCCTCGAACCGGCCACGCAATTGCGCAGAACGGACGTCGTCAGAGCACGTCAGCCCTGCGGTGTGCGCCATGCTTCGAGCACGCTGCCCACCGTTGCGCGCACGCGTTCTCGTGCCTGCGATCGGTCGACGCCAGCCATCAGCAGATCGTCGTACTCGCTTTCGCGATGACGCGCGGCGGCAGCCACTGCGAGCGTGATCGCGGTCGGGTCGAGCGCCCGCGCGGAGGCGGTCCGGCCGACGCGACCACTGCCGCGCCTGCTGGTGTGTGAGGCGATCTCCCTCGCGCAATCAGGGGGGCAGCCCGGGAACAACCGGCCGATCTCGTTCGCGAGCTCACGCTCGAAGTCCGCATCCTCAACGGCACGCCGCTCGCGTTCTCGCTGACGACGCCGCAAGCGGGCGTCCTCGTCGGCGAGGCATTCCGCTTCGGCCTGTTCGAGTGCCGGCTCCTCGACGAGCACGCCCTGGCGCTCGTAGCGTTTGCGCCCCCGGCTGAAACGCACGACGACGGCGGAGAGCCGGCTGTACTTGCGCGCCCTGCGCGTCAACGCCGCGTCCCCCGCGCCAAGAAATGTCAGGTGCGCTAGGTCCGCGCAGGAAAGGCATAGCGGGCCACCGTCATCCATCGTCAGCCAGCCGGCATCGGTGTCCCCGCACGCAGAGCATGTCCACTCCTTCAGCGGTGAGACGACCACGATCTCGGGCCTCTCAGGCGACGCGCTCACCGCGCGATCCTAGCTTCACCGCGACGCAGCGCCACGCCGGACCAGATGGCACGATTGCGCGGTGCCCACAAGAGCTCGCCGTGAGTCCAGGGACGTTAAGGAGGTCGTGTGCGATCTATCGGCTGAGGAGCTGCGCGAAATTGTGCGCTCCGCTGTCGATCGCCATCCAGATGTAGAACGTCACGTCCTGCTTGCGGCAGCCCGTAGCGAAGGGGATCTCGGCGAGCTGCGCCGCGAGATCGACCGTGGGCTGCGCACGCGCCGGTTCCTCGACTACCACGAGAGCTCAGCGTGGGCACGCGCGGCGCAGCCGGTCCTCGAAGAGCTGCGTCTCGCCGCAGAGAAGTCACCCTCAGCTGAGCTGCTCGCCCTCATCGAGCGAGCAGTCGGGCACGTCGTGAAGGTGATCATGCACGCGGATGACTCGAACGGCACGATCGGCGATCTCACCCGCGAGCTGCTCGACCTGCACGCGCAGCTGTGTGACGCGGGGGTCGCCGACGCGGTGAAGGTCGCCGAGTGGATGGTGCGCTTCAGCTGCGATGACCAGGACTTCTTCGAGATCGATCCCGTCCGCTACCGCGCGGCGCTCGGCGAGAACGGCCTCGCCGCCTACAGGCAAGCGATCGAACAGCGCCACGCCGACGGCAGCGAGCTGTTCGCGGTGCGGTGGGCACGCGAGCGGCTCGCCGTACTCGACGGCGACACCAAGGCTATCGTCGTGCTACTCGGCGGAGACCTCAGCGCTCCGCATCAGTTCATCGCCGTGTGCGAAGCGATGGCCGAGCTTGAGCGCGAGAACGATGTGCTCGCGTTTGCGCTGCGCGGCATCGCCGAGACGAGCGGCTGGCAGGTCGACAAGCTCTACGACGTCGCTTGCGGCGTGCACGAGCGCGGCGGCGCCCCGATCGAAGCGCTCGCGCTGCGTCGCCAGCAGCACGAGCGCACACCCTCCGCAAGCACCTACTCGACGCTGCACCGCGCCGCGGAGGCGCTCGATGCCTGGGGGCTCGAGCGTGACGCCGCCAGACGGGCGCTGCGCGAGCGCGACCGCGGCAGCTACGTCGACGCGCTTCTGCAGGAGGGCGACGCTGACACCGCGTGGGTTGTCGCAACCGAGGACCCGACCTGGGACCCGGGCGGCGATCGCCGCGCCCGGCTCGCCGAAGCACGCGAGGCCACACACCCAGACGAGGCGCTCTCGTTGTACATGCTCGTCGCCGGGGAAGAGCTGCTCCAGACAGGCCGCCGCGCATACGCACGGGCGATAGCGATGCTGAAGCGCGCACGCCGTGCCGCAGGCGCCGCCGAGCAGGATCGCTGGTTCTCAGAGCAGCTCGTCAACCTGCGCGAGCGACACCGCCGCCGCCCAGCCCTCATCCAGATGCTCGACAAGGCCAAGCTCCCCTGAGCGCTCGCTACTTCGGGACGACCATGTCTGGCGCTGCTCGTAGCTTGTCTGGGTGGCCGACGACGATCCAAGCACGACTGATCCCGACGGACGCCTTGTCGTCTTCGACCGCCGGCACCCGTCTGCACCTGTCCCTGGGTCGGCCGGAGCTCGTAGACGAGCACGAGCTGATCCTCGGCACCGTTGCGCACCCCGATTACCGCGTTGACGACGCTATCCCGGGCCGCGAGCACTTCTATCGGCGACACGTCGATCCCCGAAGATGGCTGCGGGTGGTCGTAGACTTCAATGACGAGCCCGCGTGGGTCGTGACCGCACTGGTCCAAGAAAACCCGCCGCGCGTCTGGAAATCATGACTATCACTATCGCCGGCATCCCGTTCGACCATCACCATTACGACGAGCGCGGCGACGTGCTCTACCTCAACGTCGGTGAGCCCCGTCCTGCAGCACGCGGCCTGGAGACGCCCGACGGGCACGCGATT
>CAJCHW010000114.1 GCA_903970125.1 Chlamydiota bacterium | reverse complement strand
CTGCTCAGTGCTCCGGCCGTGCTCGCGCGCACGGCGCTGAAGCTTGGCCTTTACGTCATCGTCGAGCCGTCGGATAAGGATCTGGGCCACGACGCCTATGATAGCATGCTATCGCTCGGGCTGGGGTAAGCCGTGCGAGCCCGGCCGTGACAAAACCGTGACAAAAGTCAGATCGTCCGATGCATCCGATGCGTCCAAAATCCGGCCATATTGGACGATCTGGACGCGCACGGACGCATATACGCCGCAGGAACCGGGTTGAGGGCCTTGTGGGGAGTTTTCCCCGTGGTGGTTCGAGTCCACTCGGGCGCATGCGACAGGTGCTGCTAGGCCGGGCTTAGTGCCGCGGCTAAAACGTCTCACGCGCGCGGTGCTGTTCGGATTCGTGTCGCTGACAAATCCGAACGCTTTTCCGAAGACCTGACACGCCGATGTTCGCCCGCACTAGGGCCAGCCATGAGCTGCAGCTACGCCAAGGGCGGCTGGGAGCTTCGATGGCGCAATGCCACGGGGCACCAGCGCTCACTGCGCTCCGCCGCGAGCTGGGTCCGGGTGCCGTATATGACGGACGAGGCTGGCCGTATCTGGAATCCAGCCGAGATGATCGAGGTTGCGGCCCGCGCGACCTTTAGTTCGTCGGCTGCCTGCACGGCGTCAGCGACGACAACGGGTCAACTACCGAGCAGCTCGCAGAACTGGCGGGGGGTGAGCACCGGCGGAACCGGGTCGGCAAGAGCAAGCAGGTGTCGATCGCCGGAGATCAGGTAGTCGGCGGCGGCGGCACGAGCCAGGGCGACAAGGTAGTCATCGTCGGGGTCTGCCAAGACCAGCTGCTGTGAGGCTGCGTCGTCGATCAGCAGCGCGTCCTGGGCGAGCCCGGTGATGAACTCGGCTGCGACCTCGGCGCTCACCCAGCGTCGAAATCGCGACCGGGTGAGCACGTCTTTCAGCTCATCGAGGAGCGTGGCGCTGACGACCAGCTCGATGCGCTCATCGGTCCAGGCTCGCACGATCTCTCGCGGTGGCCCCGCGGCCGATATCAGCGCGGAGACGAGCACGTTGGCGTCGAGGACGACGCGCACCCTATCGGCGGTTGGTGCGTCGCGTGCGACGCATCGCGTGCAGCTCCTCGTCGGCGATCTTCAGAGCCTCGTCGGCGTCAAGGGTCTCGCCGGCCTCGCGCGTCTGGCGTTCCAAGGCTGCGGCGACTCGCTCGCGGCCACCGGCCAGCTGCAGGTATCGCTCGTAGGAGAGCACGACGGCCTCCGGGCGGCGACGGGCGCCGATCACCACCGGGTCGGCGTCGGCGCCGTCCTGACGACAACGCTCAAGCAAAGCGGGCAGCTGAGCACGCGCTTCGCGCGTGGCGAGCACATCATGGGGCTTGCGAGTCATGCTTCTAAACGTAGCACGTACGTGTACACGTCACCGCTGCCAACGCCACCCGGTGCCAGCCGCGTCGGCGGCATCTTCGGCCAGGCCGCCAGATCTCTCCCCACCCCTCCTCCTTCCCTCTCCCTCCTCCTGTGCGATCGACAGGCATTGACGGCTGCCGCAGAGTGGGCGCATGATTGAGAGATGAAATACGTCGAGACTGCTCCGCCCGGCGATCTGGCGCGCTTTGTCCAGGCGACGTGGCGGGTCGAGGGGAAGCCAGGGGACGTGATTCGTGTCTCCCCGGACGCTTGCACTGACCTGATCGGGTTTCCTTCCGGGGCTTTTATCTTCAACGGCCCGATGACTGTTGCCGAGGAGGTCGTGCTCGAAAATGCGGTTACGGTCGGGGTCCGGCTGCGCCCCGGCTGCCGACTGGTCATCGACGAGGTCCCGTGCCTGCGCAGCATCCGTGACGGCGAGGTCGTCCTGGAGGGTCGCATCTCCCCCAGCGTAAGTGCTGAAGTCCACCTTCTGGGATTCGTGAGACGCCTGGTTGAGGAGGCCAGATTTGAGCGCCATCCCGTCGTGGACGAGGTCCTCGATCAGATCGAGACGAGCGTCGACCGACGACTGTCTCTCGGCGACATCTACTGTAAGCGCCGGGTGAAAACTAGGCCACCTGCGCCGCGGCGAAAGTGGCCTAGTTTTCGACCGGCCTTGACATACCTCGCGGACCGACCTCGGCTGACC
Source organism: Chlamydiota bacterium (assembly GCA_903970125.1). Taxonomy (GTDB): domain Bacteria; phylum Actinomycetota; class Thermoleophilia; order Solirubrobacterales; family Solirubrobacteraceae; genus Palsa-744. The sequence continues at coordinate 2,578 of CAJCHW010000114.1, read as the reverse complement.
ATCAAAAAGGGCTGCCAGAACTGCTCGAAGGACGACGGCATTGCCAATCCGCTTCGCCGCAAAGCCGCCATTTGCCGACGGAGCGCGGTCAGAAACGCCCTCCTGGAAGGCCAGGAATACCCGATCTTGAGCCGGAGAAGGGTTTGAAAGCCGTCCTACCAAGTGCATGCAGTTGGCACGCCGCCGGCCGTCGCGCGACGGTGCCGGCCGCGTGCCTCAAGCGCGCGTGAGCAGGTCGAGAAATGCCCGCGGCGTGAACACCGGTATCTGCTCCTCGAGCGCGAGCAGGTGCCTGTCACCGGACACCAGAGCGGCGCGCTGCTCCGATGCAAGCGCGATCAGATAGTCGTCGTCTGGATCGCTCGCGTTCACGGGCGGGTCGCCACACGGGTCCGCTGCGACGGTCGCATTGTCGGCGAGCCAGCGGACCAGCTCGGCAGCATCAGTCTCGGAAATGTGTCGTCGTAGCTTCGGGTATGCGAGTGCGCGCTGCAGCTCGTCGAGTAGCGCGTGGGACGCTACGAGCTCGAACTCGCCCGCCACGAAGGCTCGTAACACGTTAGCCGGCGCGCCCCGCGACGACAGCACCCCGGAGATCACGACGTTGGGATCAAGTACCGCCCTCACTCGTCAGCGCCGGCGAGGGCGCGTCTTGTGCTGCGCCTCCACTGCGAGCGCCCCGGCGTCAGCCTCGACGAGGTCGTTGCGCTCCCACAGGCCCTCGAGCAGGTCGAGGCCCAGGTGATGACGCAGCGAGTCTTCGATCACCTGGCTGTCACCGCGACCCGTGCGGGCAGCGCGCATCTTCACTGCCCTCATGACCGACTCGTCAATCGTGAGCGTCGTGCGAACTTTGGACATTGAGCTGCACCTTAGCACCTAGATGCGGGAGCATCATGATGCTGCGGTCCGGCCGTGACAAAGCCGTGACAAAACCCAGCTCGTCCGATGCGTCCGATGTGTCCGAAATCCGGCCATATCGGACGATCTGGACGCCCGCGGACAGATATGCGCCGGATGAATCGGGTTGAGGGCCTTGTGGGGAGTTTTCCCCGTGGTGGTTCGAGTCCACTCGGGCGCATAGAACGCTCAGCGCGGGCTGGGCTCTTCGAGGTAAACAAGGCGGTCATTGAGCTGCTGATCGGCTATGTCACGGACTGCGGCGACCACTGGACCGATGCCTGACGCGCGACGCGAGAACCGCGATGAGAGCGCAATCAGCACACCCGGGTGGTGGTGGCCAGCGAGGAGATGCTCTGCAGAGACGCGTGTGAAGTCGGCGACATTCTCGGTCAGCACCGTGCGTCCGTCGGCGATCGCGGCTGCAAAGACCTCTGGATCTGAGCTTCCTGCCAATCCGAGCTCTACGACGGTGCAAACATCCACCCCGGCCGCCCGAAGCGCCTCGGCGAAACGGGGCGAGTACATCTCGTCCAACAGCAGCTTCAACGTCTGTCAGCAGCCGCAGTTTCGAGACGGTGCAGCTCGATCCGTGCGGCGATCTCATCCGGGTAGGACGCTCGATATCCAAGCGCAGCGTCCACCTGCGAGCGCGTGAGGACGGAGTCCTCGACAAGCGCCGCCGCAGGATCGTCCTCCGTGGCGAGGTCCTCCACCCACATTGCAACCTCCCACACGTCCGGTCCTCCAAGCAGCCCGGCCCGCCGGCCCCCCGGCCCGTCACGGAAGGTGATCAGCGGGTGTTCGTCGCGGCGAGCCCCCTCCTCGGCATAGCGACGAAGCCGATCCGAGAGGGTCTCGCCGGCCGTACGGGCCCGCAGGCGAAGACGCTCTGCCAGCGCATCGTCGAGGCGCACGGACACATTCACCGACATGTATGCAACGTAGCACGCCGTCCGCATTCATTCAGCGCACACACGCCCCCGACCCGCTCGACCTGTCGGCGCCATGCCGGAGCGCAATTCCGTGAGAACACTTTGAGAACATCCACCCTTCCATATGCGTCCTATGCGTCCAGAAATGTGCGCTGTTGGACGATCTGGACCCCCGTGGAAGCAGGCTCAGAGGAAGCAAGGGGGACAAGGGAGATCCAGGCGCACCGGGTTCACCCGGTGCACCTGGCGCACCCGGTGCACCCGGTCCTGGCGCCCGGTGGGCGTTAGTCAATTCCGACGGCTCGGTGATCGAGCAGTCCGGCGGAATCACCGCGTCGCTCCCCTATGGAGGCTCTGACTATCTCGTCGCTTTCGGCTCGAGCGTCGCCGGGGAGGACATCATTGTCAGCGAGAGCCAGAACAACGGCGGTACACCTGGGTCAATCCGCGCTGCACCGTGCGGGGGTGGCACAGACTCCTCCTCCAGCGGTGGCTCCTGCTTCGGCACGATCCCGGACTCACCGAATGACGTCCACGTCTATACGGTGAACAGCGCCGGTAGTAGTAGCCCGCACGCGTTCTACATCAGCGTGCTGCCGTAATTCAGGTGGAGATACGGCGGCACTCTGTCAGCGAACCCAGAGACGCCGCCACTGAGGGCCATCAGGCCGTTCCGGGCACCTTGGTTGCTCTCAATATCTTGTCCCCCTGCGACATCGGTACGCGCCACACCGAACCGGACG
>CAJCHW010000113.1 GCA_903970125.1 Chlamydiota bacterium | reverse complement strand
GCCGGTGCCGGCGACGGTGGCGATGGCAACGGTGCCGTGGGGGGCTCGCCGCGTGGCTCCAGGCGCAAGCGCGCGGGGCGACGCTGACTTAGACTTTGCGGTGCTGGGGCACCCAGGTGCCGTCGTCTGAGCGCGTGAAGTCTGCAAGCAACAGTGGCGCCTCGGCGCGCATGATCTGCGCGAGCTGATCGAAGACCAGCCGCAGCTCCTCCTCGGCGCTCGGATCGGTGCGCATCTCGATCACGTGGCGCAGGGTCCGCAGATTGGCGGTCCAGATGATGTCTGTCGAGAGCCCTAGGGGCGCCAGCCGGCGCAGCGCCGACGTGGCCTCCTTCTTGACGTGGAAGGGCACACCCTCGGCGTCGATGCCCAGCGCCTCGGCCCCCTCGCGTTGGAGCTGCTCAAGCTGCTCGACAACGCTCAGGACCCGCTCGCGCAGCGGCTCAAGCGACGGCGGTACGCGGAAGCCGATATCGGCAAGGCGCACGTAGCGCAGGCTCTCCTGACTGAATGCCGACCCGGCCCGGTGGCGCACAAGCTCATGCGTAAAGACGCGGCTGACATTGCGCAGGGCGAAGCTGTAGTTGGCGTGCTCAAGTACGCTGCCGTGCCCCGAGGCGAGGATGTTCGCGAAGTACGCTTGCTGGTCGGTGCGGATCCGCGTCACGTTGGGGTTCAGCCCCGGCTCCCAGCTGCGGTAGCAGGCGCGTCCGGCGAACTCGATCAGCTGCTGCCCGCCGTTGATCGCTTCGCTTTCGCGCAGGTCCAGCCACGACTCGCCGCCGACGTCGGCCAGGTACGCCCGCATGCCTGCCAGATCGACCGCAGGGCGGGCGATCAGGTAGACGCGCGGCGTGGTCTCGTGTGGCATCGGGCGGTCGATAGTAGGCCGCCCGCCGGACGCCGCCGCTGTGCGTCTGAGCATCCGCTGCCGGGCGACCGTGTCCCGGCCCAATAAGCTTGACCGTCGTGGCCCGTCGCTACTTTGAGCCCTCCGATCCGCCGCCGTCCGCGGCCGCCGTCGCGGACCTCGTCACCGACCCCGAGCTTACGAATGCCGCCTGGGACCTGGAACCGTTGGTCGAGGGCGACGGTGAGGCCGGCGTGGGCGCACGCATGGATCAGGCGACAGCCGCGGCCAACGCATTTGCCGACAGCTACCGGGGCAAGGTCGCAGAGCTTGACGCGGCGGGTCTGCAAGAGGCGATGGAGCGCTTGGCCGAGATCGTGGCGCTGGCGTCGCGCGCCGGCGCCTATGCCGCCCTGCGCTTTGCGCTGGATACCGCCGACCCGCAACGCGGCGCTCTGCTTGCCAGCGTGCAAGAGCGCGAGACCGAGATCCAGACCGCGGTGCTCTTCTTTGACCTGGAGTGGGCTGCGCTCAGCGACGAGCACGCCGAGCAGCTGCTCGTAGCCGAGGGGCTTGACTTCTGCCGCCACCACCTGCGCAATGTGCGCCGCTACAGCAAGCACATGTTGTCCGAACCAGAGGAGCGGATTCTCTCTGAGAAGGCGCTCACCAGCTCTTCGGCGTGGGGGCGCCTGTTTGAGGAGCTGACGTCGGCGATTGTCGTGGAGCTGCCGGCAGGCACTGTGGCCCTGGACGTCGCGCTGAGCCACCTGGCAGCCGGCGACCGCGAGCTTCGGCGCGCCGCAGCGGAGTCGATCAGCGCGGCACTTGAGCCTGGGCTGCGCACACGCGCGTTCATCCTGAACACGCTGCTGGTGGACAAGTCCGTTGACGATCGCCTGCGCACCTATCCCAACTGGCTGGCGGCGCGCAACCTGGCCAACGAGGTCAGCGACGAGTCGGTGGCGGCACTCGTGGAGGCCGTGCGCGCGCGCTACGGGCTTGCGCAGCGCTGGTACCGGCTCAAGGCGCAGCTGCTGGGGCTCGAGCGCCTGGCCGACTACGACCGCATGGCTCCCGTCACCGCCGACGAGGCGAGCTACTCCTACGCCGAGGCGTGTGAGCTGGTGGGCGACTGCTACGAGCAGTTCGCGCCCGAGCTCGGCGAGATCGTGTGGCGGCTGATGCGCGGCCGCCAGATCGACGCGCCTGTGCGCCCGTCCAAGCGCGGCGGAGCATTTTGTGCCGGCGTTGTGCCAACAGTGGATCCCTACGTGCTGCTCAACTACACATCGCGGCGGCGCGACGTGCTGACACTTGCCCACGAGCTCGGGCATGCTGTGCACTTTGCGCTCGCCGGACAGCAGGGCATCTTTCACCAGCACACGCCGCTGACCCTCGCCGAGACCGCCTCGGTCTTTGGTGAGACAATCGTTTTCGGGCGCCTGCTCGAGGAGGACTCGACGCCGTCGTCGCGTCTGGCGCTGCTGGCCGAGAACCTCGAGGACAGGATCGCCACCGTCTTCCGCCAGATCGCGATGAACCGTTTTGAGGACCTCGCGCACACGGCCCGCCGAGAGCAGGGCGAGCTTTCCGTTGAGCACCTTGGCGAGCTATGGGCCTCGAGCCAGGCCGAGATGCTGGGCGACTCGGTCGAGATCACCGGCGGCTACCACTCCTGGTGGTCCTACATTCCCCACTTCATCGACACCCCCGGATACGTCTACGCGTATGCCTACGGGCAGCTGCTCGCACTGGCCGTCTACGAGCGCTTCCGTCAAGAAGGCTCGGATTTCGTGCCGCGCTACCTGCAGTTGCTTGGTGCCGGCGGCTCGCAGTCGCCGGAGCAGCTGGGGGCGATCGTCGGCGTGGACCTTGCCGACCCCGGTTTCTGGGATTCAGGCCTCGACCTGATCGAGACACAGCTGACCGAAGCCGAGGCCGCCGCTGCGGCCGCCGGTTTCGCTTAGCCGCTCCGCGTCCGCGGCCCCGCCGCCGGACGGCTCCGTGACAACAAACGCACTCGGCGGCCTCTCAGAACAGCCCGAGGCCGCTGCCCGCGCTGTGGACCAGGTCAAACAGCGGCCCGGGGATGATGCCGAAGAAGAGCGTCGCCGCGCCGGCCAGCAACGCCACGAAGACGACCTCAGGGTTCGCTCGGCTCGAAGCGTCAGCGCCCGCAGGGGCAGCATCGCCGGAGCCCTCGCCGGCCGCCGGTTGGTCGGCGCCCGCGGGCTCGTCGAGCTCCGGTGAGCCACCTGCAATCGCCGGCAGCGAGCCACCTGCGCCACCACCCCCACGGCGGGTGAGTGCTGACAGCGGCCAGGTGCCGGCGGAGATCGCGGGCACCTCGCGCATCCACATCGCTGCGATCACGGGCAGGTAGTAACCCAGCGAGATCATTGAGCCGACCACGATCACCACGCCCAGCCATGTGTACCCGTTCGATGCGGCTGCGTCGATCAAATAGAACTTGCCGATAAAGCCCACGGTTGCCGGGATACCGGCGAGCGCGAGCATCGCAATCGTCATCGGCCAGGCCAGCAGCGGTTTCTCGCGGGCGAGGCCGCTGAGGGCCTCGAGCGAGTCTCCGAGCGACGTTTCGCGTTCGCGTGCCAGCACCACCGAGAACGCGGCCATGTTCATGAACAGATACGCGGCCAGGTAGAAGACCGTGGCGCGCACACCCAGCTGTGTGGACACGACCACGCCCGCGACCATGTACCCGGCTTGGGCGACCGACGAGTACGCGAGCATACGCTTCAGCGAAGCCTGCCCGAGGGCGCCTACATTGCCCACGATGATCGTGACAGTTGCCAGCACCGCCAGCGCCGGCGCCCAGACGGATTGCACGTCGATCAGCGCGACGTCGAAGAAGCGCAGCATCACCCCCAGCGCCGCGACCTTTGTGGCCACCGCCATAAACGCCGTTATCGGCGTAGGCGCGCCCTCGTAGACGTCCGGGGTCCACTGATGAAACGGGGCGACAGACGCCTTAAAGCACAGCCCCGCGAGGCAGAGCGCGATCCCACCCAGAAGCATGGTGTCGTTGCTCAGCCCACGACTTGCGATCGCGCTTGCGATCGCGCTGAAGTCGGTTGCGCCGGTGACGCCGTAGACCAGCGCCAGCCCGTACAGCAGCGTGGCCGAGCCGAGTGATCCGATGATCAGGTACTTCAGGCCCGACTCAAGCGAGCGCTCACTCGAGCGCTCGATCGCACACAGAACATAAAGAGGGATCGAGAGCAGCTCCAGGCCCAAAAAGAGGATGATCGTGTTCTGCGCGCTTGACAGCAGCGACATACCGCCGATCGAAGTGAGCATGAGCGCATACATCTCTCCCTGAGCGGCCCCTCGGGCGGCGTGTGAGCGCCAGGCAAGCAGCACCGCGCACGCGCCCCCTGCGATCAGGATTACGTTGAGCACCAGCGCGAGGCCGTCGATCCGCAGCGCGCCGGAGACGATCGACTTCTGGGCGTTCCACTGCCAGATGGTCATACCCAGTGCCGCGCCAAGGGCGACGAGGGCGAGCAGTCCGGGCACCGCGGCGCCCGGCGACGGTCGTGCCGCAGCAGGGTCGCTCGCGCTGTCGCTGTAGCTTGCGCGGCCGCCCGGCCCGCAGACGAGACCCGCGACAAGCACCACCACGGCGCCGCCCAGAAGCGCCAGCAAGGGCGAGAGCCCCGCGAAGTCGACGTGCGGACCCTTCAGCGTCGCCAGCAGCAACGCGGGCGCATGGGCAATCGAGGCCAGTCCGCTCATCGCGCGGATTCCTGCGCTTCCTGTGCCGCCGCGGCTTCTTCTTCCTCGGCGGCCGCCTGCTGCGTGGTGAGGGTGCTCGGCGCCCCGGGCTTGACCGCCGGTTCCACGAGCGCTGCGCGCGCACCAGCGAGCGAGCTGTCAACCGATCCTTCGGAGCGATGCAGCGCCCCCTGCGGGTAGAACGCCAGATAGAGCAACGCGGCAACCAGTGGGGCCAGCACGAGGCCATCCCCAAGTCCCAGCTCGCGCGATTTGACCGTCGGGCTGACGCGGTTGTGCATGGTGCGGATGAACAGGCGCAGCGCGTACACCGATGCCATCACCACGCCCGCGAAGGCGATGATCGCGATCACGCGCTTGCTCTCAAAGACCCCGAGCAAGATCAAGAACTCGCCCGCGAAGTTCGATGAGCCGGGCATCGCGAGCGTTGCCAGCGCCACGACCAGGAAGATCGTCGCGAGCACGGGCGCACGGAAAGCGATGCCGCCCATTTCGCGAATGTCTTCGGAGCCGCCCGCGCGCGCCGCCAGCAGCGCGATGATGAAGAAGATCGGTGCCACCACAAGTCCGTGGTTGACCATGCCCAGCAGCGCTCCCTGTGCGCCCTGGAGCTGCAGCGAGAAGATCCCGAGCGTGATGAAGCCGAGCTGCGCGATCGAGGAATAGCCCGCGATCAGGCGTGCGTCCGTCTGCGTGAAGGCCACGATCGAGCCGTACAGGATGGAGATCAGGGCGATGATCAGCATCAGCGTCTGAAAGTGCACGGCCGCCTGTGGAAACAGCGGCAGCACGATTCGCAGAAATCCATACGCGCCGACCTTCGAGAGCACCCCGGAGAAGACCATCACGACCTCCGTGGGCATGGCGCGGTAGCCGTCCGGCATCCATCCGTGCAGCGGGAATGCGGGCATCTTCACAAGGAACGCCACCGCGAAGAACAGAAAGATCCACTCCTGTGAGCCCTTGCTCAGTGGCAGCGCCTGCAGGCTTGAGAGCGCGAACGTGATCGGCGTGCCGTGCTGCTGGGAGGCCAGCACGCCCGTGGCAATCGCGGCTGCGAGCATCAGCAGCGAGCCCACGAGCGTGTAGATCACGAGCTTGAGCGTGGCGCGCACGCGGTCACCTGAGCCAAAGATCCCGATCAGCAGGTAGAACGGGATCAGCATCAGGTCAAAGAAGGCCACAAACAGCGCCAGATCCTGAGCCAGGAATGCGCCCAATACGGCCGACTCCGCGAGCATGAACAGGAAGTAGTAGAGGCGCGCACGCGGTGCCCGCTCGGTCCGCATGCGGAAGTTGCTCGCCAGTACCGCGGTCGCAAAGAGCAGCGTCGTGAGGCCGATGAGCGCCGCGTTGAGCCCGTCGACGCCGAGCTTGTAGTAGATCCCCAGCGCGCCGATCCACTTCGTGTCCGTGACATCGCTGAGGCCGGCGCCCGCCCTGTAGCCCACGATCACCCAGATCGCCAGCCCCAGCGCCACCAACGAGCCGGCGAGCGCGATTGCACCCGCGATCACGTGCTCGCGGGTGCGCTGCGTGCGCGGCACCGGCACGATCGCGCTCAGAAGACCGCACAGCGCCGGCAACCAGATCAGATACGAAAGCGGCGGCATCAGGACTGGACCAGGAAGTAGAGGCCGACCGCCGCCACGCCCACGGCCAGCAGCGCGGCGTAGTAGCGCAGCAAGCCGTTTTGCAGCGCGCGAACGGCCGTGGAGCCGGCGCCCACGAGCGCCGTGGCCCCGCCCACGATCGTGGCGTCAATGACCACGCGCTCAAACGTTGACGACGCAAAGCGTCCCGCCGCCGCGGCCGGGCGCACGATCAGGCCGTCGATCATCTCGTCGAAGTACCACTTGTTGGAGAACAGCGCGTACAGCAGGCCCAGGCGCGATTGCGCCGCCGCTGAGGTACCCGGCCGCAGAACCCAGATGCGGTACGCGAGCGCGATGCCCGCCAGGCCCACGAGTGTGCCTAGGCTCAACCCGAGCGCGAGCTTGGCCGTGTGTTCGTGGATCGTGTACCCCGAGGCGCCCGCAAACGTCGGCGCCAGGAAGTGATCGATGACGAAGTCCGTGCGCGGAATCTGGAGCAGGCCGAGGCCGATTGCTCCCAGGGCGAGCATGCCCATGGCGATGCGCATCGGCCACGCGTTCTCGGCGATCGTGTGCGCGGGACCGGGGAAGCCGACTTCCGTGTCCTCCTCCTCGCCCGTGGCTGGGTTGGTGGGGACGTCGACGTGATGCTGATGGCCCGCCATCAGCTCCCGCGCCTCGGTGACCGGCTCGCCGTGGAAAGCGCGGAAGATCATCCGGAACGTGTACAGGGCCGTAAACAGCGCGCCGATGTAGCCGATTACATACAGCGCCCAGTGCCAGCCGCCGCGTTCTACTGTCACCAACAGGATCTCGTCCTTGGAGAAAAAGCCCGAGAACGGCGGGATCCCGGAAAGCGCGAGCCCCCCGATCAGGAAGCTGGCGTAGGTGAAGGGCATCGCCTTGCGGAAGCCCCCCATGCGATTGAGCGACTGCTCGCCGCCCATGGCGCCGATGAGCGAGCCTGCGGCCATGAACAGAAGCGCCTTGAAGAAGGCGTGGGTCATGAGGTGAAAAAGCCCCGCGGCGTACGCGCCCACGGAGACGCCCATGATCATGTAGCCGATCTGCGACATCGTCGAATACGCGATCACGCGTTTGATGTCGGTGGCCACCAGCCCGATCGTGCCGGCTATGAACAGCGTCAGCGCGCCCACGATCGCGCCCGTGTCCTGAGCCGCAGGGGCCAGTTCAAAGAGCGGGTGCATGCGCGCGATCAGGTACACGCCTGCCGTGACCATTGTCGCCGCGTGGATCAGCGAGGAGACCGGGGTGGGACCCTCCATGGCGTCCGGCAACCATGTGTGCAGGGGGATCTGCGCGGACTTCGCAAACGCGCCCACGAGCAGCAGGATGCAGCCCGCGGTGATCGCGCCCGAGCCCTTGCTGAAGACGTGCGGGGCCGCGTGGAAGGTGGCCAGGAATTCGAGCGTGTGCGTGTGGTTGAAGATGAAGAATGTCCCCAGCACGAGGCCGACGTCGCCGACCACGTTGATCACGAACGCCTTGATCCCCGCGCGCGTAGCTGTCGTGCGGCGGTACCAGAACGAGATCAACAGGTACGACGCCGCGCCCACGAAAGCCCAGCCCACGATCAAAAGCAGGAAGTTGCCCGCGAGCACGAGCAAAAGCATCGAGAAGACGAAGAAGTTCAGGTAGGAGAAGTAGCGCCCGAAGCCGCGGTCGCGGTCCATGTAGGAGATCGAGTACAGGTGGATCAGCGTCGAGACTCCCGAGACCACGAGGATCATGAACACCGACAGCGGGTCCACGAGGATCGACATGCGCGCATTGACGCCCGCCGTGACCGCGTAGCTCCATAGCGACGAGGTCGTCTCGCGGTGGCTGGGTGAGAGGCCCTGGAGCTTGATCAGCGCCCCAAGCGCCGCCAGGAACGCGAGAAAGATAGCGCCGGTGGCGATCCAGCCCGCGGTCTGCGATGGCAGCGAGGCAAGCTTTGGATACAGCGCCGCGATGACCAATGTGCCCACGAGCGGGCACGCCAGACACAGCCAGCCGAACGTCGTTGCGCTCACGCTCGGGCCGTCTCATGCTCGGTCCGCCAGGCGGACCTTGGTGTGATCACGTGCACTGCGCTACCCCTGCAGCTCTCTGAGCTCGTCCACGTCAACGGGGATCTTCTGGCGGTACAGCGCCACGATCATGCCCAGGCCGATCGCGACCTCACAGGCTGCCACCGTCATCACGACCAGCGCCAGGATCTGGCCGTCGCCGTTACCCCACATGCGCGCGAACGCCACCAGCGCGAGGTTGCCGCCGTTGAGCATCAGCTCCAGGCACAACAGCACCACCAGGGGGTTGCGCCGCGCGATCACGCCCGCAACGCCGAGCGAGAACACGATCGCCGAGACGGGCAGATACCAGGAGATGTTCATGCTCGGACCTGCGCTTGGGCGCGGTCTGGATGATCGTGCATGCGCCCTGCCAGCACGACCGCGCCGACGGCGGCGATCAGCAGCAGAAACGACGCGATCTCAAACGCCAGCAGAAAGCGGGTCAAAAGCAGCGTGCCGATATACGCCGGCGTGCCATATGCGTGCGGCCCTGGAACGTACGGTGCGCCCTTGGTGTGGATCGCTTTGAGTCCCGTGCCAAGCAGCGCGATCATCAACTCGATCAGCAGCGCCACACCGACCACGACCGCGCCGGCGCGTAGGCCCTGGCCCACTGTCCCGGAGCCGCGCAGACGCTCGCTCAGGCTGGCCTCCTCACCGCCGACGTATGCCACCACGAATACGTACAGCACCATCACGGCGCCCGCGTAGACCACGACCTGTACGGCCGCCACGAACTCCGCACGCAGGAGCAAAAACAGCGCGGCCAGGCAGAGCAGGTGGCCGACGAGCGAAAGCACGCTGAAGAAGGGGTCGCGGATGAAGACCACGCCCGTGGCGCCCGCGATCGCGCCGATTGCGGCGATGAAGAAGATGACCGCGCTCACTCGCCCTCCCCGCGCAGCGGTGTGCGCTCAAGCGGTTCGGCCAGCAGCATCTCCTTCGTGAAGATCAGATCCGAACGGTCGTAGTCGGAGAGCTCGTAATCGTGGCCCATGGTGATGGCGTCAAAGGGGCAGGCCACCTCGCAGTAGCCACAGAAGATGCAGCGCGACATATTGATCTCGTAGACCGCCGCGTAGCGCTCGCCAGCCGAGACCCGGTTTTCGGGCGTGTTCTCCGCAGCCACGACGCGGATGCAGTCGGCCGGGCAGGCGGCCGCGCACAGCGAGCAGCCCACGCATTTCTCAAGCCCTGACTCCGCGAAGCGGTGCAACTTGTGGCGGCCACGAAAGCGTGGATATACGGGCAGCTTCTCCTCCGGGTACTGCACCGTGATCGGTCCATCGGCGATCCGACCCAGCGTGGTCACCATTCCCCGCAGCGTCTCCACGAAGGAGCGTAGAAAGCTGCGGCCCGCGCCCGGCTCCGGGGCGCGCTGAACGGAGATGACGTCGTCACCTGGACTCCACACCTCGATGTGCAATGCGGCGGGGGCCGGCGTGACGTTGGGGGCCGGCGTGGCATCGCCTGCATCCGTCTGGGTCACTGGCTGTTTGGGGGCGTCGGCCATCAGTGTGTCACCACCACGACCACTGCGGTTACCAGTGCGTTCAGCGTTGCCAGTGGCAGCAGCACCTTCCAGCCCAGGGT
>CAJCHW010000112.1 GCA_903970125.1 Chlamydiota bacterium | reverse complement strand
CAGTTCCAGTCGTTCATGTACTCCAAGGGCTTTGTCGAATTTCTCGAAACCGCGGCCGCGGGCCAGCCCGGGTGGTTGCACAGTTCCGTGCTGTGGGGCGCACACCTCGCAGGGCGAAATCTCACCGTCTGGGACACGCTCTTTGGGCTGACGCAGGTAGCGATCGGGCTCGGCCTGCTCTACCGCCCCACCGTCAAGGCGGCGATCGTCGCGTCCTTGCCGTGGGCATTCGTCGTCTGGATCTTCGGCGAGGGTGCCGGGATGCTTTTCATGGGCGCAGCCAACCCGCTCACAGGCGCGCCCGGCGCGGTGCTCCTTTACGCGCTCATCGGCTTGATCGTTTGGCCCAACGGGCGCCCAGGCGGGCTCCTGGGAGTGCGCGGCGCAAGGACCAGTTGGGTGGTCCTGTGGGGGATCCTGGCGTACCTGTGGCTGGCTCTGCCAAACAACTCCGCCAATGCGACCTACGGCGCGATCAACGCCGCGCCGTCGGGTATGAGCTGGCTGACCGAAGTGCAGGACTGGCTAGCTGAAGCGGCCAAGGGCAACGGCCTGGTGATTGCACTCGTGCTCGGTGCGATCTCACTGGCGATTGCGCTGAGCATCGCCCGCGAGTGGCGCGTGCGCGAGTTTTTGCTGCTGTCGATGGTGCTCAACCTCATCTACTGGGTGGTCGGTCAGGGCTTTGGCGGCATCTTTGAAGGGGGCGCCACAGATCCGAATGCGGGGCTCCTGTTCATCGTGCTCGCTTGGGCGATGTTCACGGTGATGCCCGATCTGCCGCCGCTGTTCTCCCACACGCGACGAGCGGTCTCCGCGCGCCGCGCCGCGATCGAGGCTGTCTGATGCCGCGCCAGGTCGGCCATCGGGTGCTGGGCGCGGTGCTGGCAGTTGCCGCAGCCGGGCTACTCTCGGGCTGCGCGGCCGCCGACAAGCTGGCCGTGATGTCGAGCACCGAAGCCAGCTCTACCGCCGGAGCGGGCATGGCAGCGATGCACATGTCCACAAGCTCGACCACCACGAGCACGTCTTCGGCGATGGCGGGCATGGACAACATGGGCTCCCCCGGCGCTGGCGCCACGGGCAGCGTCGAGGTCGCCGGCGCCAACGGCAAGATCACGCCTGTGCCGACGCAGATCCTGGGCACGACCGACTGGGAAGGGATGAAGATCACCGCGCAGGCGATGACCGCCGTCCCGTTCGTCGTCTACAACGGCACCCGCGAGCAGACGGTCAAGCCGCGACACGCGAGCTTTCATTTGATGGTGATGCTCAGCGACGCGGACACCGGTGTGCCGATTCCCTATGCGACCGTCTGGGCGACGATCAAGAAGGCTGGCGCCGTGGTCTTCGACGAACGCCAGTGGCCGATGATCTCCCGCTACATGGGGCCGCACTACGGCAACGACGTGACACTGCCGGGCGCGGGCACATACGAACTGAGTCTGCTCGTGAGCCCACCCGTGTCGGCCCGACACGTCGAATACGCAACGGTGTGGCTGCAGCCCCATAGGGTCAGCTTCACGTTCCCCTGGACGCCGACCACCTGAACGGGTGGATAGCCTGCGTTGGCGTATGGCGACGCTGACGCGCAGGCGCTTTTTACTGCGGGCCGGGGCGCTGGCTGTGGGCGGCGCGGCCGCCGGCCTGGGGCTTGACCGCGTACTGACGAACTCGGCGCTGGTGCCGGCGGTTGCGCTTGGCCCCCAGCCTGCGGGGCTGCCGCAACGCCAGTACGCGTGGACGCAGACGCTTGCGCGCGACGCCTACGGCAACCCGATCGCTCCGCGCTTTGACCGGCTGCTTTTCTTCGACGTCTCCGGTGCGGCGACGCCGGCCGCTGCACGCTTGCTGGAGGCGGCGTTGCGTACGCTCGAGCGCCGCTACCGCTGGGGTCCAGCGGGGCTGCTGTTCACCGCCGGCTGGGGGCCGGGCTACTTCGAGCGCGGGCTTGGTGTGCCCTCGCCGATCCAGTACCCAAGGGCTCTGTCGTCCTTCGAGTTGCCGACCATCGACGACTACGAACTGTGTCTGCACCTGGCCTGTGATGACGTCCAGCGCCTGGCTGAGGTGGAAGCCGCGTTGATCGGTGGCAGGCCGTTGGCCGGCGCCGACGGGCCGCTTAACCTTTCGCGCGCACTGCGGTGGCGTGCCACGCGCACAGGGTTCGTGGGTACGGGTCTGCCGGCTGCCCATCAGGATGCCGGCGGCATCCCCGCAAACCGGCCTGTGCCCAAGGACTCACCGCTGTTCATGGGCTTCAAATCCTCGCTGCGTCGCAATCAGGCCACCGAGGACTCCATCACGATCGACGACGGGCCTTTCGCGGGTGCGACGACGATGCAGGTGAGCTACATGCGCCTGCGTTTGAACGACTGGTATGAACAGCTCAATCAGCGCCAGCGCGTGGCGTTGATGTATGCACCCCAGGTCACTCCCGACGAGGTTGCCCACTTCACGACCGACGCCGAAAGTGATCCCAAGCTGCTGGGGGAAGCGATCAACCGCTACGGGGTGATTGGACACGCCCAGACCTCGGCGCGCGCGCGCCGCAACGGCAAGCCGCTGATGCTCCGTCGTGACTTCGACACGGTCGACGGCGGCCAGGCGGGCCTGCACTTCGTCTCACTGCAGCGCTCGATCGAGGACTTCGTCAAGACGCGCGAAGCGATGAACGCGTCCTCGGCACAGCTGGAAAACCCGGCGATCACGGACACGGTCAACAACGGCATCAATGCGTTCATGTTCGTGCTCAACCGCGCCAACTACATCCTGCCGACCCGCGCACAGCGCTCGTTTCCGCTGCTGCCCGGGCGCGAGCGCGCGCTGGCCTGATCCCGCTAGGCGACGCCCCGTGGGCGCTGCCGCCTCACGAGTTGGCAACGCGCTCGACGGCCTGCTCTACCTGGTGGGCGCTGTAGGGCCACAGGAACAACGCCCGCTCGTCGCCATTTGGATCGATCACATAGGCCATCTCGGAGTGGGTGATGTAGTGGACCGTGACTCCCACGATGTGCTTGGTTGTAACGTCGACTTCGGCGTAATAACGCTTCCATACGGACTTCAGCACGTCCGGCGCGCCGACGGCCCAGCGCCACTCCGGCACCAGATGCCACTTGGCGTAGTCCTGCAGCAGGTTTGCGCGCGCGTCGCCGTACGTGTCAACGCTGACGGCGATGATTTCGGGGCGATCCGAGGCCGGCAGCTGGCGGTCGACATTGCTGAGCACCTGCGACGCCAGCGGGCACAATTCGCGGCAGAGCGGGTCGATGAAGGTGATGATCACGGGCCGCCCGCGGTAGGCCGCCAGCGAGACCGGTTGACCGTCTTGATCGGTCAGCTGGAAGCTGGGTGCGGGCTGGCGGCCCTCGGGCCAGACCACGGGCGCGTTTTCTTCTCCCTTGCCCGTGGTGATGTTGGCGGTGGCGTCGCCGGAGGCCGACGCGTGGTTGCCGTTGCTGAAGGCGACGATGCCCACGCCCACGGCCAGTGCGAACAGCACCGCGACGCCGGGCATCGCCCAGTGCATCCAGGCGCCGTCAGCACGCGCGCTCCCGCGCTCCCGCGCCGTCGGCTGGGAATGGCTTTCTGCGCTGGCGCGCCGGCGCACGCGGTACCCGGCTGCGAGCACGACCGCGATCACGGCGAGCACGACCGCGATCACGATCAGCCCGCCGTTGCTTTCAGCGGACCCAGCTGCGGCTACGGCGCTCGACGGCGCCGGCAGCGTGACGCCGGACGCCGCCGCGAGCGCTGCTACCGCTGTCCGGGTTGCGGTGAGAAGCCCGGCGCCTCCGGCGCCGATCTGCACCTTTTCGAGTTCCCGATAGGCCGACGCGGTCGAGTGCCCGGCCCAGTTAAAGCCAAAGCCGTTGGGCATGACCACGAGCAGCGGTCCCTTGTACACCAACGAGAGCTCGATCCCCAGAAAGGCGGCATACGTACGCGGCTTGGCCCACAGTTCGGTGACAGAGCCCAGGTCGTAGCCGTTGGGGATTATCGCCACGCGAATCGGATAGTGGTCCTTGGCGGCGGTGTGCAGGTAATCGGTCAGCGCCGTCTGCTGTGCGCCAGAGATGTTGGCGTCGGCGGGCACAAACGCCGACTGCGTCAGCAGCACGTCACTGGCGGGGTCACCGTCGGCCCGCGCTGCCGCCGGCGCAAGTGCACTCGCGACGATCGCTGCCACGAGCACGAGCGACCGCGTGCGCCCGCTCATGCTGGGCGCGCAGCGTGGGGGTGGGTCTGGATGGAGCTGGTGGCCATCGCTATGGACCCCAACAATACCCAGCCGGTGTGAGCCTC
>CAJCHW010000111.1 GCA_903970125.1 Chlamydiota bacterium | reverse complement strand
CAGCACCCTGGACCCCATCCTCGCCGCTGCCGCCGCCAGATGGCGTGTGACCGTCGTCTTGCCGTCGCCGGGAGCAGCGGACACGACCAGCACCGTGCGCAGCTCGCGATCGACGTTGAAGTAGCGCATGTGTGCGCGAATCAGGTGAAATGCCTCAGCCTCGGCCGCGGGTAGGGCTTTCTGGGTGGTTCCGGTACCGGTGCGCTGGGTCGCGGTTGACAGCGCGAGGCTTTCGGGCACTACGCCGAGCAATGGGAGGCCGTAGATCTCCTCTAGGTCCTTGGGCTCCCGGATCCTGCGGTCGAATCGCTCTCGCACGAAGGCGATGCCGATCCCGAGCAACAGGCCGAGCACCGCTCCGAGCAGCGTATTTCTGGAGACCCGAGGCGAGGACGGCGCGGTTGGAACCTGGGCAGCCTGCGCGACCTGAACGTTGCCATTGCGTAGTTCGGCCAGAGTCCCGAGCGACTGGGCGCGATCCTCCAGAGCAAGCCCCGGCGTACCCGCCCGTTCCGCCGGGGACAGGTGCGCCAGCTGCTTTTCGACGAGCTTCAGAGCCGAGGCGTAGTAGGCGTGGTTGCTGTTCTCCTGCTCGGCTACGAACTGATCGGTGTAAGTGTTGGCAATACGAGCCGCAAGTGTGGGCGAGGGCGCCGTTGCAGCAACGTCGACGATGTTCGATTCCCCCTCAGCAGTGATACTCAGGTCCTTGCGGACCTTTTCCTTAGTGAGGCCCTCGGCTAGCAGGCTCGCGGTCTTTTCCGCCATGTCCCCGAGCTGGACCAACTTCAAATTCGTGTTCTGCTGAGCCGTCTGGCTGTTGGTACTAGCGACCGAGAGGCCGGCGACCGCTTGCCCGAGCTGGCTGTTCTCGAAGACCAGCGACGCCGTAGCGGTGTACTTCTTGGTCTGAGCGCTGGAGATGCCATAGGCGGCAACCAGGAAAACCACTAAACACAGGCCAACCACTAGCGCCCGACGACGCAACACGCCCAACGCCTGCTCGATTGTCATGTTCGACCGTTCAGTGTCCAACTCGTCGATTCCCCTCGCTCGCTTCCGCGGCGACCGGATGGCCCCCGCTCACACACGCGGCTGCGGCCAGCAGCGGTTGACGCGATCCCCAGCGTGTGGATGCTACTGATCGCGCGGACACTACACAAGCGCCAGAATGCAGTCCGGTAAGTCGCGCATCCCCACAATACGTGGATGCTACTCGTCGCCCGGACACTGCACAAGCGCCATAACTCGGTTGTACGAACGGCGCGTCAACCTAGAGCCGCGGGCTAACGTCTGGCGCCCCACTGGAACCCACCGGCCTCGCCGCCGGCTAACGACCACCTGAACCTGACGCCGCTCAGGACCAACCCGTTGATTCTCTCGCGCCCGCAGTCAAGTACAGCGGATCCAGATTAGACAGACCGAGGAGCGGGTCCGGTCACCTCTTTTCGGCGATCGTGCGAGTGTGTGGTCAAAGAGCGCCGACTACGCCTACTGAAAAACATTTGGCCCCGCGACCGTGCGCCACATCGGGCAGCGCAACGGACCATACCGTGACCCGCGGCCGATCGGTGCCTAGTGCCGGTTATCGGTCGCCGCGTGACCGTCGAGGTTTCAACTGCGCGGCTGTCGGGAGGGACACAGCGTGGGGGCAAAGCAAGCTGAAGACCCGGGCGCTGAGGGCTTGACACCACAACAGCCGCCTGGCTGTGTCGACTACAACGGCGCGACCGGCGTCCCAAGGGCAAGGCGTAGACCCCTCCACGACCGATCGGCCAGCGCCGTGACTCGCTCGTAATCGACCACCGCAAACTCGGCGTCTCTCACGCAGCGCTCAAGGAGCTCCCGCAGCTTCTCGCTGAACTCTGGGTCATCGACGTCGACACTAGGAAGTCCCAGGTCCTTAGCGAGCGAAATGCCCTTGGGCTCGTATGGCAACGCGACTACGCGCTGTCCGCTCAGTGCAGCTGCCGCGACCGCGTGATACCCCATCGCCACGACAATATCCGCCGTGCTTGCAACTGACGTCATGTCGTCCCATCGCATGAGCCCGGATGAAAACGTGGGCGGCAAAGTTGTCCGGAGAGCCGATGCCACTTCCTCCGATGCATGCGCATCCCGTGGCCAATAGAGATTGACAAAGCAAAGCTGATGCGTCTCCGCAATCGTGCCATTCAGAGCCGATGCAATGCTTTCGCGCAGAGCGTTCCACAATTTATCGCCGTCAGGGTCCAGATGGAACCAGCGCCGCACGCTAATCACCGCAATCGGCGAAGCACTCTCCATGATCGACACGTCAAGCGTCGAGCCGCGAGGCTCGGCAAGAGAGAAAATGGAATCTGCCACGACCTCGACGGAGTCGACACCCAGTTCTGCGAGTACCTGGGCAGAATCGTCGTCACGCACCGTAATCAGGCCCACCAATCGCGCGATCGCAAATACGAGCCACCTCCCGGTGCGGGAATACAACGGTCCAACCCCTACCGCCACGAGAGCAGTGGGCTTTCGAAGTGCGCGAGCAACTAGGATCGTCAGTAAGACTTCAATCAAGAGACCAAAACCCTCGTCCTTAAGCATTCCGCCGCCGCCAAGTACCACTCGGTCTGCGCCACGGCAAGCGCGGAGGTAGTTGCCAACCCCGCGACCGCGGAAGTACACGGCGCGGTGATCAGGATCATGGCGGTTGCGGGTCGCGTAGCGCCAGATTTCCACACCAAGGATGTTTGCTGCACGATCGATCGCCTCGTGAATGGTGTCGTCGCCCAGATTGCCAGCACCGGAGTAACCAACGAGAAAGATCCGCCTCCCGCTGCTGGTATTCGTGCGCCCGGTTGCTTGTCGGCCCAAATAGCGTCTCACCCTGTCAACAACCTCCGTCTCGCGCGTGCAAACAAGCTAGCTGATCCACCAGGAGCGCGCCGAGCCCCAGACGTCGCCGATCTCAAGCACGGGTCTCGCTTGTCGGCCAGAAAGCGATCGGGGGCCTCCTTGCAGGCCTGGTCACCCTTGGGCCTACCGTGATCGTACATCGCGATATGACTGTTACTTGTTAGGCGCAGGTAGAGGAACTCATGGCTTGGGCCCGTGGGCCGAAGCACGTCCATATCTTGCAACAACATGGTAATCGCCTTATGGTCGACATCCACTAGCGCGTGAGACATGGTTCGACGGCTCAGCAAAACGCTTGATAATTCGCCGACACGATTCCGTACGTCGTCTGCACTCGCAACCCGACGGCGCTCATCTTGAAGGCCCGTGAGAAAGCCTCCGCCGCAAAGGCTTCAAACGAATCGAATTAGTACACCCTTGTCAAGGCCGGTCGAAAACTAGGCCACTTTCGCCGGTTGAAAACCAGGCCACTTGAGGGTTGATGCGCCGGCTGGTTCCGGAGCGAGCCGTAGGCGAGCGCAGGAACCAGCCGGCCGCGCGCCTGCTCAGGGGAGGTCGG
>CAJCHW010000110.1 GCA_903970125.1 Chlamydiota bacterium | reverse complement strand
GTGCTGGGCGGCGACATGAGGCGCTTGATGAAGCAGCACCCTGAAATCTCGATGCGGTTGGTGATCGCGCTGGGACGGCGGCTCCGCGAAACCAACGAGCGACTCGCCCGGCAGTCTTTTCAGACGGTGCAAAGCCGCGTCGCCACGGTGCTCTCGCAGCTGGTGGAGCAGGCACTGAACGAGGGCCGCAGCGACGGAGGCGCAAAGGACGTTCTCGTGATGGCGACCCAGGCCGACGTGGCCAAACTCGCCGGGTCCTCGCGTGAGTCCGCGAGTCGCTTTTTGGCGGTGCTTGAGCGCGCTGGGGTGATCTCGCAGGGCAGGGGCCGTCTTGTGGTCCACGATCCGCAGGCGCTGGCCGCGTACGTGTTCTAGCTGTCGCGGCATCCCCGTTTGCACGGCCGCGGACGCGATTGGCGGTCCCGGGTTTCCGAAAGCGCCAAAAGACCGATAGCCTGCGGGCACCGTGCAGGTACTGAACTTCTACTCAACGATCTTCGCTGACGAGCTCAAACGCGGGCGCAAGACGGCGACGATCCGGCTTGGCGACAAGTCGCACAAGTACCGCAAGAACCAGCTGGTGCTCGTGACGATCGGCTATCAGTACTCACCACGGGAACGTATCTTCGAGGCTGTGATCGACCAGGTCGAGGTGATGCGGCTCTCGGAGCTCTCCCCGCGGGACATCAAGCACGACAACCCGGAGTTTCGCCGCCACGAGGAGCTGATCCACTTTCTGGAGCAGATCTATGGCCGCCCGGTGTCCGTCGAGGACATCGTCACGGTCGTGCGCTTCTCGCAGATTGTGGACACGCCGCCGCGCATGACCGAGGCCATGAAGGGCTTCGGCGGCGCCCAGAACTAGCGCCGCGAAAGCCCGAGCAACGGCTGCCGACCCGCGCTGGCCGCCGCGCGCTCTTTGCTATAAATAAGCCTGGTTGGCACTCTCACCCCGAGAGTGCCAACGGTTTCCGGGGCTTCGCCCGGACAATTTTCGCAGTCGCTAGCCGAGTCGCTAGCAGTCTCTAGATGGAGGTTTTGAAGATGAAGCTCAAGCCATTGGGCGATCGACTGATCGTGCAAGCGGTGGAGGAGGAGACCACCACTGCCAGTGGGATCGTCCTGCCCGACACCGCCAAGGAGAAGCCACAGAAGGGCAAGGTGCTCGCCGTGGGCGAGGGCAAGCTCGGTGATGACGGCAAGCGCATTCCGCTTGATGTCAAGAAGGGCGACGAAGTGATCTACAGCAAGTACGGCGGAACCGAGATCCCAGGCGAGTCAGACGACCTGCTCGTGCTCCGCGAGTCCGATGTCCTCGCCAAGGTCGAGGCCTAGAGCGACTTCCGAGTCCGAAGGAGAATTGAACAGATATGGCACACAAAGAGCTCAAATACGGTGCTGACGCGCGCAAGGCGCTTGAAGGCGGCGTGAACGCGGTAGCAGATGCGGTCAAGGTGACGCTTGGCCCCAAGGGTCGTTACGTGGTGCTGGACAAGAAGTTCGGAGCCCCCACGATCACCAACGACGGGGTCACGATCGCCCGCGAGATCGAGGTCGAGGACGTCTTCGAGAACCAGGGAGCACAGCTGGTCCGCGAGGTCGCGACGGCCACCAACGATGTTGCCGGTGACGGCACCACCACGGCCACGGTGCTTGCTCAGATCATCGTGCGTCAGGGCCTCAAGAACGTGGCCGCGGGCGCCAACCCGCTCGCACTCAAGCGCGGCATCGAGAAGGCCGTCGACGAGGTGGTCAAGAACATCGAGTCACAGTCCAAGGAGGTCTCCGGGAAGGAGCAGATCGCCCGCGTGGCGACGATCTCGGCCGGCGACGAGGAGATTGGCGACGTCATTGCAGACGCCATCGAGAAGGTCGGCAAGGATGGCGTGGTCAACGTCGAGGAGGGTCAGACCTTTGGCATGGATCTCGAGTTCACGGAGGGCATGCAGTTCGACAAGGGCTACATCTCGCCCTACATGGTCACCGACCAGGACCGCATGGAGGCCGTGCTCGAGGATCCTTACATCCTCATTGCCAACCAGAAGGTGGGCGCCGTTCGCGACGTGCTACCTGTGCTCGAGCAGGTGATTCAGAGCGGCAAGCCGCTGCTGATTATCGCCGAGGACGTGGAGGGCGAGTCGCTTGCCACGCTCGTGGTCAACAAGCTACGGGGCACCTTCACGGGCGTCGCCGTCAAGGCGCCGGGCTTCGGCGATCGCCGCAAGCGCATGCTTGAGGACATTGCGATCCTCACCAAGGGCGAGGTCATCACGGAGGAGATGGGGCTCAAGCTTGAGAACACCCAGATCTCCCAGCTTGGCCACGCGCGTCGTGTTGTCGTCGCCAAGGACACCACCACGATCGTGGATGGCTCCGGTGAGGCAAGCGCGATCAAGGGGCGCATCAGCCAGATCAAGAGCGAGATCGAGAACACCGACTCGGACTTCGACCGCGAAAAGCTCCAGGAACGGCTTGCGAAGCTCTCCGGCGGCGTTGCCGTGGTCAAGGTCGGCGCGGCCACCGAGACCGAGATGAAGGAGAAGAAGCACCGCGTCGAGGATGCCTTGCAGGCGACACGCGCGGCGCTCGAGGAGGGCATCGTGACCGGCGGCGGCGTGGCACTGCTGCGCGCGTCGGACAAGGTGTCGCTCAACGGTGGGCTCGACGAGGACGAGGCGACGGGTGCCCGCATAGTCTTGCGTGCACTTGAGGAGCCTCTGCGTCAGATCGCCGAGAACGCTGGGCTCGAGGGCTCGGTCGTGGTCAACGATGTGCGCAAGGCAAAGGCCGGTCTGGGCCTCAACGCGGCCACCAACGAGATCGTTGATCTCGTGGCTGCCGGCATCATCGACCCCGCGATGGTCACGCGCTCGGCGTTGCAGAACGCGGCCTCGATCGCCAAGAACATCCTTACCACCGAGGCCATCGTGGCCGAGATTCCGGAGAAGGAATCTGGCGGCGGCGGCGGCGGCATGCCGGATATGAGTGGGATGATGTAACCACCTCGACATCTTGTCGAGGTATTGCGGATCTCCTAATCGGAGGACGCGTGTAGCCGATATCGATGTTGTCGGCCGAGAGAGTCAGCGGGAGCCCGGAAGGAGTCCGGGCTTCCGGTGTTTAAAGGGCCGTTATTGCACTGCGCTGACGGACCGCGGACCCTCGCCGACGTACAGTGCAGTCGGGCGAATCAGGCGCGATTCGCGCTTCTGCTCAAGGATGTGTGCCGACCAGCCGGCGACCCGGGCGCACGTGAACATCGACGTGAACAGCTCCGGTGGCACTTCGGCGAGGTCCAGAATCACCGCAGACCAGAACTCCACGTTGGTCGCAAGCACGCGGTCAGGCTTGCGCGCCTGCAACTCTGCGAGAGCGGCGTTCTCAAGCGCCTCGGCTACCTCGAAGCGAGGAGAGCCGAGTTCCCGGCATGTGCGGCGAAGTACCTTGGCTCTGGGGTCTTCGGCCCGGTAGACGCGGTGGCCGAAACCCATGAGGCGGTCGCCGCGGTCGAGTGCGTCGCGGACCCAGGCCTCGGCATCGCCGGTCTCTTCGACCTCGTCGAGCATCTTCAGCACGCGCGATGGCGCGCCGCCGTGAAGCGGACCTGAAAGCGCCCCCACTGCGGCAGAGAGCGCGGCAGCGGCATCGGCCCCAGTGGACGCAACGACGCGCGCGGTGAACGTGGAGGCGTTGACGCCATGCTCGGCGGCCGAGGTCCAGTAGGCATCGATGGCTTTGGCGTGATCGGGGTTGGCTTCCCCGCGCCAGCGCATCAGGAAGCGCTCCGGGATCGAGGTCGCGGTATCGACTTCCTGCTGAGAGACCGGAGGCTGACCGGGCCCGCGCGCGGATTGCGCCACAAAGGAGAGCGCCATCACGGAAGCCCGCGCCAAGTGCTCGCGAGCCTGCTCGTCGGAGATGTCAAGCAGCTGCCCAAAGCCCCACTCGGGAGCAAGCATGGCCAGCGCCGATTGCACGTCTACACGTGGATCGCCGGAGCGAACAGTCAGTGCGTGTGGCTCGGCGGGGGGGAGGCCGGGCTCGAAGCGGCCGTCGACGAGCAGACCCCACACGTGCTCATAGGGGACCACCCCGACAAGATCCTCGATGTCGACGCCGCGATAACGCAGCGATCCGCCGGCGCGATCCGGCTCGGCGATTGTGGTGGCGAAGGCAACAACGCCTTCAAGGCCGGACTGCACTTCTGCGGTGGGCTGGACGCTGCCTGCGGCCTGGTCCGTAACGCCCGTTGGAACCTCGCTCATGGCGCTCGCTTTCTGGCTGGCCTGGGGGTAAAGACCGCCCTCGGTGGATCTCGGTACAGCCGACAGCCGACTGTCCCGTATGGGCAAAGTCATATGGTGACACTAACCACCACCGAAGGTGTCCAAGACTTTCCAACGACCATTGTGAAGGAGGCCAACCAAGTGCCCGATGCCGAGCTGCTGTTTCGAGAAGCCGGTGAGCTTGCCGAGATGGTGCGCGCGGGGACGATCTCGGCACGAGAGCTCGTGGGGCTGTCGTTGGATCGGATTTCCGCGCTCGACGGGAAACTCAACGCCTTCGTCGATGTCGATGCAGAGCGCGCGCTTGATGCAGCCGCGAAAGTGGCGCCGGGGGACTCCAGGCCCTTTGCGGGCGTGCCCATCGCGATCAAGAACAACCGCGCTGTGGAGGGCATGCGGCTTACGCAGGGGTGCCCGTTGATGGCTGGGCACGTGGCCGACTACGACCATAACGTCACGGCGCGTCTGAAACGCGCAGGGTTCATCGTCGTGGGCACGACCACATTGCCGGAGTACGGCATCCTGCCGGTCACCGAGGCGAGTCTGTTTGGCCCCACACGTAATCCGTGGGACCTCGAGCGCACGCCCGGGGGCTCATCGGGTGGCTCCGCGGCCGCGGTGGCCGCTGGCATGGTGCCGGTGGCACACGGCAACGACGGCGGCGGCTCGATCCGGATTCCGGCGGCGTGTTGCGGGCTCGTAGGTCTCAAGACGCAGCGGGGCCGGATTTCGGGCGCTCCCATTGCTGGGCAGTCGTTGCTGGTCGTAGACGGGGTGCTCACGCGCTCCGTTGCCGACACCGCGGCGATCATCGATGTGCTTGAGGGCCCTGAGCCGGGCGACACGACCTGGGCGCCGCCGCCGGCCAAGCCCTTTGCGGTGTCCGCCACAAGCGCTCCTGACCCGGCGCGCATTGCGATCACCACGGTGCCCTACCTTGCTGACGCCGAGGTCGGGCCCCAGGCGGTGCACGCTGTACATCGCACGGCGGAGCTTTTGGCGTCGCTCGGCCACGAGGTGGTCGAATTTGACCCGCCGTGGCCGCAACCGGGGATGGTGGAGACTTTTGGAGCTGTGTTCTGCACGCACATAGCACTCGGCATCGCATACTCCGAGCAGGTGGCAGGCCGCGAGGCCACGGCCACGGACATGGAGCCGATGAGCTGGGCGCTGCGCGCGCTTGCAAAGAGCCTGGACGCAGTGCAGGGTCTCGGGCTGGAAGCGCGGTTGATGGCGGTCGCGCGCCAGGTGGTCACGGCGCTTGCACCCTATGACGCAATCGTGACTCCGGTGCTCGCGAGCTCGCCGCTGCCGCTGGGATCTCTGGACACCGCGGCGGAGGAGCCGCTGTCGACGTACATGGCGGCGGGCCACCCGGCTCCCTTCACAGCGATCTTCAACGCCACTGGCCAGCCGGCGATCTCGTTGCCGCTATACGAGGACGACGA
>CAJCHW010000109.1 GCA_903970125.1 Chlamydiota bacterium | reverse complement strand
AGCTACGCACAACCGCCGTATACTTTCTTGACGGTCGACGGGGCGCAGATGCCGGACAGAAAGTCTCACATCGCTGTCATTGGCGGCGGTATCACAGGAGTATTCGCCGCCTACTTTCTGGCGCGGCGCGGCGCGGCGGTAACGCTCATCGAGCGTCGCGAGATCGGATCGCAGGCCTCCGGGAACAACGCTGGCGGCCTCAACCCCCTCCATGGTCCGGGCATACCTGGCCCCCTGCACGAGCTTGCGTTACGCTCGCTTGGCCTTCACCTGGAGCATTGGGACGAGGTGCGCCGACTATCAGGCATCGATTTTCTGGCGCGCGTGGTCGCTCGGCTGCATGTCGCCTTGGATGACCGCGAGGCGACGGCACTCGCAGAGCGTGAGCAGCTCCACAACGCCACCGAGGGACTATCCGCCCGCTGGTTGTCGCGCTCGGAGCTCAGAAAGACCGAGGCGCGGCTGTCACCGGACGCCGTGGGCGGTCTTTGGACTGACGGCAACGCCCGAGTCCATCCAGCGCGCTACACCAGGGCTGTCGCGGCTGCGGCCGTCACGCTCGGAGCACGCGTCGTCGTTGCGGAGGCGCTCGGTCTCCGTCATCAAAACGGCGCCGTGAGTGGCGTGATGATCTCCTCAGGCACCATCGAGTGCGACGGAGTGGTAATCGCCACCGGTCCGTGGTGTGATCCGCCGCGGCGCTGGCTTGGAGTGGATATCCCGATAGAGCCATTGAAGGGCGAGCTGCTGCTGGTCGAGCTTGGCGGCTTGGCGCCGGAGGCTGAGATCACCTGGGATCGGTTCGGTGTATACGGAGGTTCGGGACGGCAACGCTGGCTGGGAGGCACCGAGGATCGGACGGGCTATGACCTGCGTCCAACCGCCGATGCGCGCCAGCGGATCCTCGACGGCATCGCCAGCGTCGCACCAGGCCTGCACCTGCAGAGGGTGCTCAACCACGTCGTTGGGCTGCGTCCACTCACGCCCGACGGACGTCCCATAGTCGCGATCCCCGCCGGGTGGGACAACGTCGTCTTGGCGAGTGGCGCCGGGCGCAAGGGGCTCTTGCTGGGCCCTGGCCTTGGGCTCGCGGCCGCCGAGCTGCTGCTCTTGGGAACCACCGAGGTGCCGATCGCCGAGTGCGCGCTCGGGCGCGCCGGGATACAGCGGTGAGTCAGCCAAGATCGACCGAGCGGGCGCGGCGGGCGCCGTTTTGGACCCATTGCACCAGCTGCGATAAGAGACTGAGCGGCGCGTTCTTCCCTTTCTGTCCCGATTGTGGGGCGATGTCGGAGGTCAGCTACGACCTTGGCGCCGTCACGCTGCGCGGGTCTGACAACCCATACGTTCGTTTCTTTGACCTGCTGCCCGTCGCCACTCCCGCTTTGCTGCCCGCTGGGGCCCGCTACACGCCGACTGTGCACGCGCGAGCACTTGGTGCCGAGCTGGGAATTCCGGCTCTGTACCTCAAAGACGAGACGGGATTGCCGACACGGACGACGAAGGACAGGATGGCCGCGGTCGCGCTTGCCTATCTGCACGAGTGCGGCGTACGCCGCTTCGCGACGTCCTCAACCGGCAATAGCTCGAGCGCATACGCGTATGCGATCAAGAGCATCCCGGATCTGGTCATGTACCTGTTCACCGCCGCCGAGTTCCGCTCGCGGGTTGCGCTGCCGCCTGGTGACCAGGTGGTTGACGTCGTTCTCGAGGACGCCACGTTCGTCGAGGCGTTCGAGGCGGCAGGCGCATTGGCGCGGCGGTGCGATGTGGTCTCTGAGCGCGGCTTCTTCAATCCTGGCAGACGTGAGGGGCTGAAGCTGGCCCTGTTGGAGGCGGCCGAGCAGGTGCCGGGCCCGATCGATTGGTACGTCCAGGCAGTGTCGAGCGCGATGGGCGTCTACGGGGCCTACAAGGCCGCCCGCGAGCTCCATGCGCTCGGTCGAATCGAGCGGCCTCCACGTCTGTTGTGTGCACAACAAGACAGTTGTGCGCCGATGGTGTCGGCCTGGCGGGCCGGCGCCGACCAGATCAGGCCATCGGATATCGTCGAGCGTCCAAGTGGGATAGCCGAGGCGATCTTGCGCGGCAATCCCACGCGTGTGTACCCCCATGTTCGCCGGATCGTGCTTGAGAGTGGCGGCACATTCGTCGCCGTTTCTGAGCCGCAGATTCGCCGAGCCCACCGCATGCTCCAGGAACTGGAGGGGATCTCAACGTGCTATGCCGCCGCCGCGGCTTTAGCCGGACTCGTCGAGCTTCGCCGTCAGCGCGGAGTCTCGTCGACCGAAACGGTGCTTGTCAACCTCACTGGAGGGATGCGAACCGGCACGCCCCCCACACCGGCGACCCAATGGCTCAAGCGGTCGGGTTCGGGGTGGAACTTGGACTCCGTCGTATCTTCTGCGGCAATGGCTGTATAGGTGCAGACGCTAAACGACAAGCACTTGTCGCCTTCCGCCAAGAGCGAGCAGCGTCGTCTGGTCGGCGACTACAGCCGCTACCGCGCGAGTGCCCGCAAGCGGCGTGTCTGGAGCAAGGCGAATCCGGGCAACGCTGCGATCAGGGACGAGCTCGTCAAGGCCGTCTTCCTGGTTGCGGGACGGGAGTTGATGGACGCAGGTGCGATTCTCGACGTCGGCTGCGGGTCTGGGTGGTGGCTGGAGCGAATGGCCGGCGATGATCGCGTCTCGGCACGCCTGGAGGGGGTCGAGCTGTTACACGAGCGAGCCGTGGCCGCTCAGGGGCTGGTGCCAACGGCTGCGGTTACGGTCGCCGACGCACGCGAGCTTCCGTTCGACGCCGGCAGCTTCGACGTGGTGACGTTGTTGACTGTGCTCTCCTCCCTGTCGAACGCCGAGGACGCCGAGCGGGTGTTGTGCGAGGTGCGCAGGGTGCTGAGGCCGGGCGGGGCGCTGCTCATCTGGGAGCCGCGAATTCGCAACCCGCTCAACCGTGCCACCGTGTTCATGGGTCGTCCCCTGCTGGAGCGGTGCCTCGCGGGCACCCGGGTCCAAATTCGGACCATCACCGTCCTGCCGGCGTTGGCGCGGCGCCTTGGGAGGAGCGCGGGACTGCTGTATGCGCCACTGGCGCGCATTGCTCCGCTGCGCTCCCACCGTCTCGTGTGCGCGCGCACGGCCCGCGATTGCACCATCGACCCCCAGCGTTAAAGGCCACGCGTCGGTCTCTCAGAGGGAGAACAAAGGGCAAGTGTCGATTGTCAACGAGCAGTTCCAAACGGCTAGGGTTGAGGCCATGACGCTGCTTTCAGCCACCTCGACGACCCCTTCTCCGCAGCAGGGTGGGCACATAGCTGGGCCCATAGCCGGAAAACTGCCGCGGGCGACGAGGCGTCTAGTGGTTGTTTAGCACGCATTTTGGCGAGATAGCTCAGTTGGTAGAGCACACGACTGAAAATCGTGGTGTCCCGGGTTCGAGTCCGGGTCTCGCCATTGCTCGCGGTGTGCGCCGGAGTCGCGATGGTCGCGTCAGTTGCCGAGGCAGCAGCTGGGCTGGCGCTATCCCTGCTGAGCCGTCGGCCGCACGAGGATCTCGTTGACGTCCACGTGCGGCGGCTGTGAGACGGCGTAAATAACTGCGCGTGCAATGTCATCGTCCTGGAGTGCGAC
>CAJCHW010000108.1 GCA_903970125.1 Chlamydiota bacterium | reverse complement strand
GATTGGCGGGAGAGCTCCGAATGGGCACGTGCCGCGCAGCCGGCCGTTGACGAGCTGCGGTCAGTTGCCGCGACGGGACCATCGAACGATCTGCTCGCCCTGGTCGAGCGCGCGGTTGGGCACGTAGTGAAGGTCATCATGCACGCCGATGACTCCAGCGGCGCCATCGGAGATCTGGCACGCCAGCTTCTGGGCCTCCACGCCGAGATCTGCGATGCCGGCGTTGCCGACCAGGTCAAGCTCGCCGCCTGGATGGTGCGGTTCGGCTGCGACGATCAGGACTTCTTCGTGGTCGACCCCGTGAGGTACGCGCCCGCCCTTGGCGACCGGGGTCTTTCGGCGTACCGCCGCGCGATCGCCCAGCGAGACGACGCTGACCGGGTCTTCGCTGTGCGCTGGGCCCGCCAGCGGCTCACAGTGCTCGACGGCGACGAGGAGGCCATCGTCGCGGTTCTCGGCGGAGACCTCACCCGCCCCCACCAGTTCATCGCGATCTGTGAGGCGATGGCTGAGCTCGGGCGCGATGAGCGCGTTCTGGCGTGGGCCAACCGCGGGATTGCCCAGACCACCGGCTGGCAGGTCGAGAAGCTCTATGACCTGGCGTGCGGAGCGCATGAGCGACGCAATGCCCCGCTTGAAGTTCTGCGGCTGCGTCGCGAGCAGCACGAGACCATGGCCTCAGCGAGCACCTACTCGCGACTGCGCCGCGCGGCGGACGCCGTGGACGCATGGGGCATCGAGCGCGACGCAGCGCGCCTGGCCCTGCGTGAGCGCGACTTCGGCGGTCTTGTGGACGCGCTGCTGGCCGAGGGTGAGGCCGAGACGGCCTGGAGCGTCGCTGTCGAGAACACGGACTGGGACCCGGGATTGGCCCGGCGCCTGCGCCTGGCCGAAGCGCGCGAGGCGGGTCATCCGCAACAGGCGCTGCACTGGTATATGACCGTCGTTGACGAAACCCTGCTGGACACCGGTCGCCCGGCGTACGCTCGCGCCGTTGCCGTGCTCAAGCGCGCCCGTCGCGCGGCTGATGCCAGCGACGAGGCCGGGTCCTTCGCAGTCTGGGTCGTAAATCTCCGCGAGCGTCACCGCCGCCGCCCCGCGCTCATCGCGATGCTGGACAAGGCTGGGCTTGGGTGACCGGCTGATGGAGCTAGCGCATCGATCCGAGGTTCGAACCGGGTGACCTCAGCAGCGATCGTCTGCCGCTCCCTGAGCCGGTAGAAGCCCCTCGGACCGCAGTGCCACACGCTCCGCCGATGGCGTCGAGGCATAGTCTGCCCGCGCATGTCCTCGATGGAACCAGGCCCCCGAGACCACCTCGTTACAAGCGCGCTGCGACGCGAGCTTGACGCGCTCGATCCGGAGCTCAGGCTCGAGAAGCGGCTCGATCCCGCAGAGGGTCCTGAGCGCCTTGCGCGCCACGCGATGGAGCAGATTCGTCGCGAGCTCGACGACGTCGAGTCCTCCGATGACCAAGCCGAACGGACCAACGCTCTGCTCCGCGACGTCTCCGGTGAGGACGCTGCCGACTTCCAGATTGAGGTCCCAGCGTGGGTGCTGCTCGGCATCAAGGGCCGGTCTGCGCTCGGGGCGCCGCTTCCGCTGCCGCCGGCCCCCGCCACGCCGCTGAGCCAGAGCGACCTTCTCATCAACGCGGAGGGCCAGCCGAACATCGGCTCTGAGCTACGCGCGGAGCTCGCAAGCGCGGAATCGGTCGACCTGATCTGCGCGTTCGTGATCTGGTCGGGCGTGCGCCACCTTCGCGACGCGCTGGCCGAGGTCGTGGCCCGTGGGGGTCGCGTGCGTGTGGTTACGACCACCTACATGGGCGCGACCGAGAAGCGTGCCGTGGACGAGCTCGTCGCCCTTGGCGCAGAGGTCAGGGTCGCCTTCGATGCCCGCACGACAAAGCTGCATGCCAAGGCCTGGCTGCTGGAGCGGTCCTCCGGTCTGAGCACGGCATTCGTCGGTTCCTCAAACCTGTCCCACACAGCTCTGTTCGACGGCCTTGAGTGGAACGTGCGGTTGTCGGAAGTGGACGCGCCCCACGTCGTCGAGCGCGTGCGCATGTCCTTTGAAAGTCACTGGGCATCTGAACACTTCGAGGACTACGACCCCGCGGTAAACGGCCAGGCGCTCGAAGCCGCGCTGCGCCAGCACGATCGCCGCTCGCTGGGCGAGACGTCGACCATTTCCTTTGCCGGGCTCGACGTTCGCCCCTACCCGCACCAGCAGCGCATGCTTGATGCACTCAGCGTTGAACGGCAGCGCCACGACAGGCACCGAAACCTTGTGGTTGCGGCGACGGGCACCGGCAAGACCGTGGTGGCCGCCCTGGACTACCGCCAGCTGCTTGAACAGTCCAGTCGAGACCTGTCGTTGCTGTTCGTCGCTCACCGCGAGGAGATCCTCGACCAGTCGATTGCCACCTACCGAGCCGTGCTTCGTGACGGGTCCTTCGGCGAGAAGCACGGTGGCGGGCGAATCGCGACAGGCCGTCACGTCTTCGCCATGGTTCAATCGCTGCACGGCTCACAGCTCGACCAGATCGCACCGGATGCGTTTGACGTTGTGGTTGTAGATGAGTTTCACCACGCAGCTGCGGCGACCTACGACCGCCTCCTGAACCACCTGGAGCCGATGGAGCTCCTCGGCCTGACGGCTACGCCGGAGCGCATGGACGAACGCGACGTCACCGCGTGGTTTGACGGTCGCATTGCGGTCGAACTTCGGCTCTGGGAGGCGATTGACCAGGGCTTCCTCGTGCCGTTTCAGTACTTCGGGGTCGCCGACGGCACCGATTTGCGCCAGCTGAAATGGCGCCGTGGCGGCTATGCGCCTGAGGAGCTCAGCAACGTCCTGACCAACGACGATCGCCGCGTCACCAAGCTTCTGGAGGCGATCAGGCGAATCGTGCTGGATCCCGGATCGATGCGGGCGCTGGGGTTCTGCGTCTCAAAGCAGCACGCGCACTACATGGCGCGCAAGTTCACCGAAGCCGGGTTGCAAAGCGTGACGCTCACCGGCGATGACGCGCCGGAGGTGCGCAGCGCGGCACTGAAGGAGCTGCAGGCGGGACGACTGCGCTGCATCTTTTCCGTGGAGGTTCTCGGCGAGGGTGTCGACGTTCCGGACGTCGACTGTGTGCTGTTGCTGCGACCGACAGCGTCGGCAACGGTCTTTACCCAGCAGCTGGGCCGAGGCCTGCGTCGCGCCAGGAACAAGAGCCACCTGACGGTGATCGATCTCATCGGTCAGCATCGCCGCGAGTTCAGATTCGACGAGCGCCTGGCCGCGATTCTGGACCGCAGACGTGGGTCGATAGCCGACCAGGTCGAGGCCGGGTTTCCGTTCCTGCCCGCCGGCTGCACCGCGGACCTCGACCGCCGATCGCGCGAGCTGATCCTGGAGAATCTGCGCGCTGTCGTACGGCGCTCACAGTGGAGCACGCTGGTGGCAGACCTCCGCGCCGAGCGCGAGGACATCGGACTGCGGGAGTTCCTGGCGGGCCGTGGCCACAAGTTGACTGACGTCTACCGTGGCAATCACAGCTGGACCGGACTGCGGCGGGAGGCCGGACGTCGGGCGGCGCAACCTCTGGACGCCGAGCTGGAGGCCCGCACGCTGCGCGCCGTTGGCCGCATGACGCACATCGACGACACGGAGCGGGTGAGCTTCTACAGGGCGTTGCTGAGCGCAGATGAGCCGCCGAAGATCGCTGCGCTCAGCGAGCGCGAGCGTCGGATGGTGACGATGCTCGCGTGGGACCTTGAGTCCGGCGCGGCGGGGGAGGGGTCACTGGAGTCCTACCTTCAGGCGCTCTGGCAGGAGTCTGCGGTGCGGGGGGAGCTGATCGAGCTCCTGAACCTGCTCGACGCCGAATCCACAACGCTCACGACCCCGTCGGCGCTGCCGGCGGAGATTCCCTTGGCACTCCACGCCCGATACTCCCGGCGAGAGATCATCGCGGCGCTGGGCGCCGGTGATGGCGTAAAGCCGAAGGTGACCCAGGGAGGCGTGCTTTGGGTGCGCGAGGCCAACAGCGATGTCTTCTTCGTCGATCTACGCAAGGCCGAGCGCGACTACTCGCCGTCGACCATGTACCACGACTACGCGATCAACCGCGAACTATTCCACTGGGAGTCGCAGTCGCGCCAGACGCCGCCGCAGCCCACAGTTCAGCGCTACATCAACCACGCGGCTGGCGGTTCCCGCGTGCTGCTGTTCGTCCGCGAGGGCAAGCGCTTCGAGCTCGGGACTCAGCCGTTCTACTTCCTGGGCGCCGTCAGCTACGTCGAGCACCGCGGCGAGCGGCCCGTGCAGTTCACGTGGCGTCTGCCCCGCCCGATGCCCGAGGCGCTGTTCGAGGTGGCACGGAGTGTCGCCGCCGCATAGGCGTCGTCAGCCCGGTCCACATCACGGTTAGCCGCCGGCGGACAGAGGGGTCCGAGGACCAGCCTAGTATGGCCTGTCCGATGGGTAATACGACCGAACACACCATCTACGAACGCGACAGCCGCGATCTGTCGATCCTTGCGGACGGTTCTGTTCACTTGGTGGTCACTAGCCCGCCGTACGCCTCATTGAAGCGCTACGAGGACCACCCGGCCCAGCTCGGCCACATCGCCGACTACGAGGCTTTCCTGGTCGAGCTCGACAAGGTTTGGGCCGAATGCGCCCGCGTGCTTGTCCCCGGCGGACGGATCGCCTGCGTGGTCGGCGACGTATGCGTGTCGCGCCGTCAGGGTGGCCGCCACTACGTGCTGCCGCTGTCGGCCGACATTCAGGTGCGGGCGAGGCGGCTCGGTCTTGATGCGCTCACGCCGATCCGGTGGTTGAAGGTCTCCAACATCAAGCTTGAGGCGTCAAACTCGTCCCGATTCCTGGGCAAGCCCAACCTACCCAACGGGGTCGTCAAGAACGACCTCGAGCACATCCTGTTTCTGCGCAAGCCCGGCGGGTATCGCAAGCCGACGGCCGACATGGAGGCCCGCTCGCACATCTCCACCGACGATTACGCGCAATGGTTTACG
>CAJCHW010000107.1 GCA_903970125.1 Chlamydiota bacterium | reverse complement strand
CCACTCGGTCATGGCTTCACGCGGCCGCACACCGACGACAGACGTCCGTTGCTCGTGGGCGGCGGCGCAGGGATCGCCCCGCTCGCGATCCTCCAGGACGAGCTCGAGCGCGATGGTGGGCCGTCACCGGTGGTGTTCCTGGGCTTTCGCGACGCGATCCACGCCGCCGGCGCGGCGCTGTTGCGCGACGCCGCGGTGGTCACCCAGGACGGCTCCGGGTTCCGCCAAGGCCTGGTCACAGAACTGCTTGCAGAGGCCCTTGACGAGGACGACAGCGCTCGTGTCTATACCTGCGGGCCCGCGGGGATGCTTGAGGCCGTACGCGCGCTGTGCGCCCAGCGCTCAGTACCAGCGCAGCTGGCGCTCGAGTCGGGTATGGCCTGCGGGTTTGGGGCCTGTTACGGCTGCGTCGTGTCAACGCGTGGCGGCGGCTACGTGCGACTGTGTGTTGACGGGCCCGTGCTCGACGCCGAGCTGCTCGAACGCGTGGACCCCCACGCAGGGGCACCCGCATGAGCCGCGTGAACTTCTGCGGCTTGCAGCTGGCCCACCCAATCATCAACGGTTCGGGGACCTACGATGCGATCGCCGCGCGCGCGGTCTTCGGCGAGGCGTGCACGCAGGCTTTCCCCTTCGCTGCGTTTGTCTCAAAGACGATCACGCTGAAATCAAGGGCCGGCAACCCTCCACCGCGATTGTGGGAGGTAGGGGCAGGATTGATCAACTCGATCGGGCTGCCCAACGTGGGCCTGGACGCATACGTGGCGCGCGACCTGCCCCAGCTCGCCGCGCTGCCCGTGCCGCTGATCACCAACGTGATGGGGTCCGATGTCGAGGAGATCTCGCAGCTGCTTGAGGCCTGTCAGCGACGGCCTGAGATCGCCGCAGTGGAGCTCAACGTGTCCTGCCCGAACGTCCAGACGGGGTTGGACATAGGCGCCGATCCAATCGAGCTGGAGCGCGTCGTGCGCTCCGTGCGAGCACAGCTGTCAAAGCCGCTGATCGTCAAGCTCACGCCGAATGCAGCAGATGTGCCGGCGTGTGCGCAGGGCGCCGAAGCAGGCGGCGCCGATGCGGTCTCGCTGATCAACACACTGCGGGCGATGGCGCTTGCGCCGCCTGCGTTCATGCGCGCCGAGCCCTTTGGCGCCGGCGCCGCAGCTCCTTCCTGGCAACCTTGGCTGGGCGGGGGCACCGGCGGCCTGTCCGGGCCGGCTGTGCGTGCCGTTGCGCTGGCGCACGTGGCTGCCGTGGCGGCGCGCGTCTCAATCCCTGTCGTCGGCATGGGTGGCGTGCAAAGCGCGCGCCACGCGCGAGACCTGCTCGACGTCGGCGCGACCCTGATCGCGGTCGGCACCGAGAGCTTTCGCGATCCGCGGGCCGCCGAGCGGATCGCGCGAGATCTGCAAGATGCCGCACTTTGGGCAGTTCCTGTGCATCGAGATCGGGACGCGACCGCAGCAGACGTCCGTGAGGCGAAAAAAACGCCCGCAAACAGGCTAGAAACCGTCCAGCAGCCTCGACCGTTCTGACCCTCAAGTCAAGGTCGAGGTGAATTAGGCTCGCATCCCTTGATCGTGCGCGCGGGGTGTGTAGACTCGCCGCCTTATGGTGCCGGCGGCGCAGATGACCTCGTCAACATCCTCATCCAACTCGCCAGCGGCGGCGAAGCGCCCCCAGGCCGTGCAGAGCACTCCGAGCACACCCGAGCGCTCGCTGAACCAGCGCATGGATGCGCTCGCGCGTGCCAACGAGATTCGCACCGCGCGGGCGCGCCTGAAGCGTGACCTCAAGGCCGGCAGGCGATCGATCGACTCACTGCTGCTGGATCCGCCGGAGTACCTTGAGACCGCGAAGGTCTTTGACATGCTTCTCGCCGTTCCCAAGTACGGCCGCGTCAAGGTCAACAAGATGCTGCTGGGGTGCCGGATCTCTCCGAGCAAGACCATTGGCGGGCTTTCGGAGCGCCAACGCGCCGAGTTGGTCCTGCTGCTGCGCCGCTAGCGCCCGGGCGCCCTTAGTCCAGCCTCCTCAGCGCGTAAGGTGGGCACAATGCCAGCCGACGGGCATGTCTTTGTGATCACCGGCCCCTCGGGCGTGGGAAAGGGCACACTCATCGCTGCGCTGCTGCAGCGGATGCCCAAGCTCAAGCTCGCGGTCTCGGCCACCACTCGCGCTCCGCGCGCAGGCGAGCGCGACGGCGTTGAGTACCACTTCCTGAGCCCCGGCGAATTTCAGGCGCGTGTAGAGGCGGGCGAGTTCGCCGAGCACGTCGACTACGCCGGCTGCTCGTATGGCACGCTGCGCAGCGAGCTCGAGGGCAAGGCCGCCGCCGGTGGCGCCGCCGTGCTCGAGATCGAGGTCCAGGGCGCACGCGAGTTGCGGGGCGCCCTGCCGCGCGCCACGCAGATCTTCATCGCGCCACCGTCCTTTGACGAGCTGCGCGCGCGCCTGCAAAGACGTGGCACCGATGACCCCGAGAAGATCGAGCGGCGCCTGCGGGTGGCCGAGGGCGAGATCGCCGCGCAATCGGAGTTTGCCCACGTCGTCGTCAACGATTCATTCGACCGCGCGCTGGAGCAGCTCGACGAGATCGTGGGCGCGGCGCTGGCGGCGGATGCCACGGTCAAGACCTAGTGCACGGGCATCGGGCACTACCAATGCAAGCTATGCTTGGGCAATGATCTCACCCCGCATAGACCGCCTACTGGGCAACGTCGACTCAAACTACGCAGCCGTCCTGGTGGCAGCCAAGCGCTCGCGCCAGATCAACAACTACTACCGCAACCTCGGTGAGGGCACCTTCGATGAATTCCCGCCGCCGATGATTGAGACCGGCTCAAAGAACTACCTCACGATTGCCTTGGAGGAGGTAGCAGCGGGGAAGATCTCCTACCACTACCGGTAGGAGCTTCATCGGTAGCGGCCGTGTCAAGGATCCTGCTCGGGGTCACCGGCGGCATCGCGGCTTACAAGTCGCTTGAGTTCGTTCGTCTGGCCGACGCCGCAGGCCATTCGGTGCGCGTGTTGCAGACGCCCACCAGCCGCCGCTTCGTCGGCTCGGCGTCCTTCGAGGCGCTTACGGGAGCGCCCGTACTCGTGAGCGAGTTCGACGAAGACCCCGCGCGTGGTGCATTCCCGGGGCAACAGCCGCCCGGCCACAGGCCGCTTCATCACCTCGAGCTCGTCCACAATGCCGAGCTCTACGTGATCGCGCCCGCTTCGGCCAACACGATCGCCAAGCTTGCCCACGGGCTGGCCGACAACGTGGTCACCACGGCCGCGCTCGCCGGCCAGTGCCCTTTGGTGGTTGCGCCGGCGATGAATGCCAACATGTACGAGCACAGCGCCACGCAGGTCAATTTGACGCTCCTGCGCGAGCGCGGCGTCACGATCGTCGGACCCGACGCCGGCAAGCTGGCCTCACGCGGCGAGCACGGTGTCGGTCGCCTCGCAGACCCTGCAGTGATCCTTGAGGAGTGCGAGCAGCTGCTCGGAGCAAGCGGCTCCTGGCATGGGCTGCGCGTCCTCGTGACTGCCGGCGGCACGCGCGAGCCGATCGACTCGGTTCGGTTTTTGGGAAACCGCTCCTCGGGACGCATGGGCCTGGCGCTTGCAGCAGCCGCACATCGTCGCGGCGCCGACGTGACCGTGGTTGCCGCCAACGTCGCCTTGCCTGTGCCGGAGAACATCGATCTGCGCCGTGTCTGCACCGCCGCCGAGCTCGCTGCTGTGTGCGAGCAGGAGTTCGCCAAATGCGACGTGCTGTTGATGGCAGCGGCAGTCGCAGACTTCCGGCCCGTCGAGGCCGTCGAAGGCAAGCTCAAGAAGGCAGGCCGTGACCGCATGCTGCTTGAGCTTGAGGCGACCACGGACGTGCTGAGCGCCTTGGCGGCGCGGCGTAGCACCGGCCAGATCCTGGTGGGTTTTGCCGCCGAGCACGGCGAGCACATGCTCGACTACGCGCGTTCAAAGCTTGAGAGCAAGAACTTGGACGTTGTCGTGGCCAATGACATCTCATCCCCCGGAGCCGGTTTTGACGTTGAGGACAATGAGGTGGTGGTCCTCACGGGCGCCGACGAGGTTCATCTCGAGCTGGCTTCAAAGCGTGAGATCGCCGACGGGATTCTGGACGTTGTCACGCGCCTGCGACAAGGGTCAGGGGCTACAGTGGGAGATGATGGGCGAGCGCCAGTCCGACACTGTTTACGAGCTCTACCGACGCGGTTGTGAGCTGCTCGATCAAGGTGACCACCACGCAGCGCTTGTGCCGCTGACGCAGGCCCGGAACCTCGAGCCCACCAAGACTTCCATTCGCGAGGCGCTCGGGCGCGCGCTCTTTCATGCCCAGCGCTACGAGGGCGCCGCGGCAGAGTTTGAGGCGGTCGCTGCTGCGGCCCCGACCAACGACTATGCGCTGTTCTGCCTGGGCCGCACGATGCAACTGCTCGGACGCCATCGTGAGGCCTGTCATCCGCTCGCGCTGGCGTGCTCGATGGCGCCCCACCGCGAGGATTACCGGCTCTATCGAGACCGCGCCCGACGGGCCGCCAGCATCGCTGCCGGTGACGAGCCGACCGGCCCTTGAGGAGCCGCAATGGCCGTCGCTGGCCGGTACCGCGACAGAGGCAGAATGCTATGCTCGACGCACAGCTTTCGGGCCGGCGGCACCCCGCCGATTTTCCTCATGGAAGGTGGGCGCTGCCCACCTTTTTACTTAATGCGACCGAAAACACCTTGATCAGCGAGATACAGATCCAGATACAGCAGGACCTCGCCGCCTACGACGATGGGATCGAAGTCCTGCTTGCGGAGGTTGTCGGCGGCAGCACTCTGCGCGTCTATATCGATCACCCCGACGGGGTCACGCTGACCCTCTGTGAGCGGGTCACCACGGCGCTGGTTGGATGGCGCGAGCGCTACGCGCTGGAGGTGTCCTCACCGGGGCCCCAGCGGCCGCTCACACGCCCCGCGGATTTTCGACGCTTCCTGGGTCATCGCGCGCGCGTTCGCACGCACGCAGTCATCGACGAGACACCCGGATGGGCGCCTGGGCCGCGTCGCGGCGATCGTCCTGACCGTCGCGGGCACAGCTTCACAGGCGAGCTTTTGAGCGCCTCCGACAGCGAGGTCACGCTTGCCGTCGCCGATGGCGTCATCGCGATCCCGTACTCAGAGATCCGTCGCTCGAACCTGGTGGAGGTCTAGCCGTGTCGCGCGAGATTCTCGACGCAATGCATGCGCTTGCGCGTGAGAAGGGGATTGAGCCCGAGACGCTGATGGTGGCGCTTGAGGACGCGCTGCTCTCTGCCTATAAGAAGCAGCCAGGCTCAGCAAAGTACGCGCGCGTGGAAATTGATCGCGAGACGGCTGATTTCCGGGTTATCGAGCTGATCATCCCGGAGGAGCTCGAGGCGTTGTTGATCGTCGCCCCGACCGAGGACACCGCCACGATCGATCCCGAGACGGGCGAGATCCGCGAGCCCGAAGAGCCGCGACTGGATCCCGTCAAGGTCGAGGAATACAGCGATCAGATTGCCGAGCGCGACGTCACTCCAGATGACTTTGGACGCATCGCTGCGCAGACGGCCAAACAGGTCATCCTGCAGCGCATTCGCGAGGCCGAACGGGACATGATGTACGAGGAGTACCGCGACCGAGTCGGCGAGCTGATCACGGGCATCGTGCAGCAGTCAGACTCGCGTTACACCCTCGTGCAGCTGCGCGAGCGTGTGGAGGCGTTGTTGCCCAAGTCCGAGCAGGTCGACGGCGAGCGTTACGACCACTCGCAGCGGATCAAGGCGGTGATCAAGGAGGTCTCGCCGCAGGCCAAGGGCCCTTCGATCATTGTCTCGCGGCGCGACCCTGAGCTGATCAAGAAGCTGTTCGAGCTGGAGGTGCCCGAGATCGCCGACGGCCTCGTGGAGATCTCCGGGGTGGCGCGCGAGCCGGGCTACCGCTCCAAGATCGCGGTTGTGTCCAAGGCCGACGGTGTTGACCCTGTGGGCGCGTGCGTCGGTCCGCGTGGGTCGCGCGTGCGCATGGTCGTATCCGAGCTGCGTGGCGAGAAGATCGACATCATCCCCTTCAACGACGAGCCCGCACGTTTTGTGGCCAAGGCGCTGTCGCCTGCTCGTGTTCGCGAGGTTCTCGTCGACGACGAGGCGCGTCAAGCCACTGTGATCGTTCCCGACGATCAGCTCTCGCTGGCGATCGGCCGCGAGGGGCAGAACGCACGGCTGGCGGCACGTCTGACGGGCTGGCGCATCGACATCCGCTCTGAGACCGAGTTTGCCGCTGAAGAGGCCGAGCACGGGTACGAGGAGGACGAGGTACAGGGACGCTGTGCCGCGATCTTGTCAAACGGTCGCCGCTGCCCCAACGCGGCTTTGCCCGGATCTCGTTACTGTGGCCTGGAGACCCACCAGGCGCTGGCCGGTATCGACTCAGACCTGGTGGCGGACCTCAACCCCACGGCCGACCAGGACACAGCCGGGCACCATGGCGACGAGGACGGTGGACCGCGCGAGCTCGACGAGGGCGCCGCGTCGCCCGCGCCGGAACCGGTTGCCGCGGGCGACCAGCAGCCAGCCGGGGAGCAGGCTCCATAGGCGAGTCTTCCGGCGCCGGGCGACGCTCAGTCAGTCCGGCCGCCGCTCCGCGACGGCGTTGTGCAGGCTGTGGATGCACAGCGACCAAGGGCGAACTCGTCCGCTTTGCGCTGGCCGCCGACTGTGGCCGCGATCGCGCTCGTGTGGTCATCGACCGTGCGGGCAGGCTCCACGGGCGCGGTGCTTACGTGTGCAAAAAGCCCGGCTCCGAAGACCCTGTACGCGGGTGCTTGGAGCTTGCCATTCGTCGTAATGGTCTTGCTCGCGCCTTGCGCGCACAGGTGACCGTGGACCCCGAGCTCGTAGAATCGTTGGCCGGTGTCTAAGAAACGCGTTCACGAGATAGCCAAGGAGCACGGCCTTTCCAGCAAGCAGCTGCTTGTTGTGCTGCAGGCCGCCGGGATGGAGGTCAAAGGTGCCTCGGCCTCCGTCGAGGAGGCGCTGGCACTGAAGGCACTCGGCCCCAACGGCGCCGATTCCAGCAAGGGGGCGCCTGCGTCGGCCACGGCGACTGCGCCGCGGCGCAAGGTCGCGACTGCCCCTGACGCGGCCGGCTCGGCGCCTTCGCCGGCGGCCCCGACCGCCAACGGCGGATCGACCTCCGGCGCGACGCGA
Organism: Chlamydiota bacterium; assembly: GCA_903970125.1. Lineage (GTDB taxonomy): Bacteria > Actinomycetota > Thermoleophilia > Solirubrobacterales > Solirubrobacteraceae > Palsa-744. The sequence continues at coordinate 863 of CAJCHW010000107.1, read as the reverse complement.
GCCGCTGCGCCGGCGCAACAGACGCCGAAAGCCGATGGGCCGGCCCCAGCCACCGCTGCGCAACCGGCGCCGCCGGCCCAAGCTGCCACGGCCAACGGCCCCACCGCCGGCGCAAATGCAGAGGACGGCGCCGGCGCCGGCGCAGATGGCGCAGGTGCACGCCATCCTGCGCGCCCCACGCGCGATTCGCGCACCGGCGAGCGGACCCCGGGAGGGACCGGACCCGGCGGGCGCCGCCGCGTCGTGATCGACTCCCAGGCCTCGCGCCGCCAGCAGGGGGGCCCGGCGCAACCGCCGCCGCGCCGCACCCACCGTGGGCGCCGCCGCCGCGCCACCTATGAGGAGACTGTCGCGCCGCTTCCCGGCCCCGAGTCACGGGTGGCCCAGGAACGAACGCCGATCAACTCCGGCTCCACGGTCAAGGACGTGGCGGAGTACCTGGGCGTGGCCGTGCCGGAGATCATCAAGAGCCTGATGGGCCTGGGTGAGATGGCCACGCTCACGCAGACACTGTCGGACGAGGCGATCATGCTTTTGGCCGAGGCGATGGGCAAGCAGGTCGAGATCGTCCATGCCGCCGACGACGTCGATACGGAGGTCGTCCACGAGGACGCCGGCGAGGACCTTCGCGAGCGCCCGCCGGTGGTAACAATCATGGGCCACGTCGATCACGGCAAGACCTCCCTGCTGGACGCCATCCGCGAGACCGAGGTCGCTGCCGGCGAGGCGGGCGGGATCACGCAGCACATCGGCGCCTACCAGGTGACGCACGCCGGCAAGCGCATCACCTTCCTCGACACCCCGGGCCACGAAGCCTTCACGGCCATGCGCGCGCGCGGCGCAAGCGTGACCGATGTGGCGGT
>CAJCHW010000106.1 GCA_903970125.1 Chlamydiota bacterium | reverse complement strand
TTTGTGGCGCTCATGCTCGGCGCCATGCTGATGGAGAGCCGCCGCGCGCGCGCCGGCGCGCCTGTGCTCGTGCTGCTCGCGCTCGCCGGCCTGCTGCGCCCCGAAGCGTGGGTCTTCTCGGGCCTTTACTGGCTGTATCTCGCCGCAGGCGGACGGCTGCAATGGGATCGGCGCGCGCGCCGCCTGCGCCGGGTCCAGATCGCCGTGACAGCTGTTGCCGGCGAACCGACGCCTGCCGGCAGCGCCGGCGAGCATCGCACTTTGGTCCTGCGCACACCGTCGCAGCTGGCCTGGCTGGCGGCGCTTGGGCTGCTGGGGCCGTTGGTGTGGATCATCAGCGACCTGGCCGTAACTGGCAACGCAATGTGGTCGCTAACGCACACCAAGCAGACTGCCGAAACACTCGAGCGCGAGACGGGGCTGGCGAAGGTCCCGGAGTACATCCCGCGGCGCATCGGCGAAATCATGAGGCCAGTCGCTTTGGGCGGCGCCGCGCTGGGTGGCATGCTCTCACTGCTGTGGCTCCAGTCGCGAGCGCGCGTGGGCGCAGTCGTGGGCGTGGTGGCGGTGCTCGTGTTTGCCGCGCTCGCCAGCTTCGGACTACCGATCGACACGCGGTATGCCTTTCTCCCGGCAACGCTGTTGTGCATCTTCTTCGGCGCCGGCGCGTTCGGCTGGATGTCGCTGCCGGGGTCCGGTCGGCGTAGGCGGGCTTGGGCGCTCGGCGGCGGCATCGTGCTTGTGGCGCTGGCGGCCTCGATCCCGGGCCAGTACCACAGCGTGCACACCCAACTTGAGAACCTTGCGCGCCAGCAACGGATCCAAAACGACCTCGTGGCGTTGGTCAAGGATGGCCAGATCACGACCCAGTGCGGAGCCATCGGTGCGCCAAATCACGCGCCGATTCCGCTACTTGCGCTGTGGCTGAAGGTACCCCCAGGGCGCGTGGTCAGCGCCGAGGTGCAGCAGATAACGCAAGGGACATACGTTCAGGCTGCTGACGCCGAAGTCCGCGACGACTACGTGTTGGACCCGCACGAACCGCGCAAACAAACTCCCGCGGTACCACCCGGATTCACGCGCATCGGCGGCAACCGCTCCTGGCTGATCTACCACCGCTGCCCGTAGCAGTAGAGCAGCTGCGCGCAGCAATGGGGGCCGGCGCAGCCCGCCGGCGGCGCGCGTCGCCGGGCACGTGGCTGCGTTAGGCTGCACCTCCATGAGACTGCCTACCCCACCTGCGTACCTGCGCCTCGGCCTCGCCGTCGCCTTTGTTGCGATCGTTGCCACCGGCTGTGGCTCAAGCTCGAGCTCCACAACCACCTCAAACACGTCGAGCGAGGCGGCCGCGAACGCCGCCATCGTCGCCAAGCAAGCCGCCGAAGCGTCCGAAAACCCGCCGCCCACGGCGGCAGCGAAGGCGCTCTATACCGAACCGAAGGTGACGGTGCCCTCCGGTCCTGCGCCCAGCCAGCTGGTAATAAAGGAAATCATCAAGGGCACTGGGCCCGTGGTCAAGGCCGGCGATCACGTGCAAGTCCATTACGTGGGTGTGCTCTACAGCTCCGGCAAGAAGTTCGAATCGTCATTTTCGCGGCATGAACCCCTCGCATTCACGCTTGGTGAAGGCAGGGTCATCCCAGGCTGGGAAAAGGGCTTCGTCGGCATGCGCCTTTACGGGCGGCGCGAGCTAATCATCCCTCCGTCGCTCGCTTACGGCACGCAGGGCAGCGAACCCACGATCCCGCCCAACGAAACGCTCGTCTTCGTCGTGGACCTGGTCCACATCTGAGCAGCTGCGATCACGGGCAGTGGCAGCTCGCGCGCCAGCACCCCTGGCGGGTCTGCCGCTGCGCCGGCGATCGATGACCGCACACCGGTCACCGGCCGGCGCGATGCTGATGACCGTGGCGGTCACGGCGGCAATCGCCGGCTGCGGCGGTTCCAGCCACTCCAGCGGCGAAGAAGTACAGCTTCGCCGCTCTGACCTGGCCCAGGTAGCCCACGCCCTGATCAGCATCCGTGGGCCACTTGCGGACGAGGTTTCCGTCGCCAAATCGGTATGGCCCTTGATCGACCGTGGGCTACCGGTCGCGCCGGCAGGCGACGCGCATGCCGGGGGCGTCGCGCCACGCACACCTGGCCGCTTGACCGCGGCGATCCGGCGACGTGCGGCGATCCGGGCGCGCACGGCAGCAGCCCTCGCACAGCGCTACCGAACTCTGCTGAGGCGGGTGGCGACGGTAACGTTGCTCGCACAGCAGCTGCCCGATGTGCTCGTGTCCAACGCCGACGAACTCACCGGTGCCGGCTCAGCGGTCTCCGGGCTCTACGCGCTTGCTACGGGCCTTCTGGAACACAGCTGGAAGGAGATCCAGGCCACGCTGACGGCGCCTCGCAACGAGCCACGGGCGGCGCTGGCCTTCCTGCGAGCCAACGTGGACACGTACATCATCGCCGTCTACGACAGTCACTTCGATCTGTCTGTGCTGGGAAAGATGGTGCGAGCCGGCTTCGAGCGGTTGGGCGGCGCCGAGGCCTTTGGCAACGCGCTCACTCAGGCTCAGGTGTCCGAGATTGAGCACGGATATTCACCGCCCGCCGCGCGACTGAGCCCGCATCCATGGGAAGGGCTCATCAAGCAGACCGAAGCGGCGACATCGTCTTGACCGCGAAACCGCGTTGTGGCACCATGGTCGCGCTCAGCCTGTGACCCGCGCAAACGCGACAACCGATTCGGAGGCGACCCTGTGAAGCGCATCTGCATTGTCCTGGTTGGCATCGGGCTCGCTGCGGCGGCCCCGTCGGCGGTCGCGGGCGCTTCCAGCGCATCCCCGCCGGCACGCTCCGCTCTCTTTCACACCGTCGAACTGCGCAAGACCAAAATCGGCAAGATCCTGGTCAACGCGGCCGGCTCGATCCTTTACGAGTTCACCAAGGACCACGGCGACAAGGACTCCTGCCAGCAGATCAGTGGTTGTTCGTCAGCATGGCCGGCGATGCCCGTGGCGGGTAAGCCCTCGGCCGGTGCCGGCCTGCAGGGATCGCTGCTTTCGACCATCAAGCTGTCAAGCGGCGAAGTTCAGGTGACATATGCAGGGCATCCGCTCTATCTGTTCGCGTCCGCGCCCACCGCGACGTCCTACGTCGGCACGAAGGAGTTCGGCGGCTCGTGGTACGCGCTCAACGCCAAGGGCCAGGCGGTCAAGTAGCCGCTGCCACGACGCCACCCCAGCCGTGCCCAACAGAATCGGCCGCCGAGGGCGCGTAGCTCAGTGGGAGAGCGCTCGCTTCACAGGCGGCACGGCGACTCCGCTCGAAAGCTCGGAAGCTCAGTGTTATTGGGCGCTACGCATCTCGGCTGGTCGGGGCGATGCGGCCGGATCAGGTGCGAGCCGGCGGGGTTTGGGCAGCGAGTCGGGGTTTCTGCCCAAACGATGTGACCCGCCCATCCTGGGGTGGGCACAGCCGCTTATCGGGCTCCGAGCCCGGCTGCTGCGACAGGTCGGCCGGGGCGAAGTAAGCGAACTCGAGCACCTCGCCTGGGGAATTACCTCGCGATGGAGCACACACGAGCGTGATCAGCGGCGTCGGGTGGTCGTGGCACTCCGGATTGTGAGGCCCGTCTGCGCCGGCGGCGCTGCTTCTGCTGCTGGGCTGTGCAAAACCGGCGTGGGAGTCGTCGCCTGGGAAAATCGGCCAGAAAAACAGTGCCCGTGGTACCACCAAGACCGAGTGCAGCAACACCGACGAGGTGGCTGAGGTCCACAGGCGTCCCCCGAGGCCATCGGGCATCCACCATGTTCGTGCGGGCCAACGGTCGTCGGAAACGTGCCAACAACGAGTCTGTCGGGGGGCGCCACGGGGGAAATCAATGGCGTCATCTTTGGAAACAGCGCGCCCGTCCGGGAATCGATGCTGTACTCCAATATGGCGGTCCCGTAGCTTCCAGCGGCACTTACGTACGCGCTCCTGTCGTCGGGGCTTACGACAATGGTGCCAGGGGCGTATTCACCGGTAGAAAAGGACCACTGCGACACCGACAGCACAGCGTCTGTAAACGGGCTGCTGGTCAGCTGATACAGGTTGTGGCTGCACCAGTTGGTCAGGTACAGGCTCGCACCGGTCGGAGCGACCGCCATGGTGGCATTACCCCCACATCCCGGCAACAACGTTTCGACGGGGCTCGTCGCCAACAACGCGCCGGTCAGTGGGTTGAGGGTGTACTTCAAGATGGCGTCCGCATCAGTGACGTAAAGGCTTCTGCCGTCGGGAGTGACCGCGATGGCCTCGGGTTCGCTTACACTGATGCTTTCCGGAGTCTTGGGCGAAAGCAACCCGCTTGAGGGATCTATGTCGTACTGGAATATGGCGTTTGGGTAGTTGGTGGCCACGTACGCACTCCGTCCATTTGGACTGACGACGATGGCGTTGACGCCAGCCGCCCGAATGGTGATCGCTGCCGGAGTCTTGGGCGAGAGCGAGCCCGTCAATGAGTTCACGCTGTATTGCGAGACGCTGTCACCGCCCTCGTTGGCCACGTAGACGCTGTTGCCGTTGGGGGTCACCGCAATGCCGTTCGGCTCAGATTCGGCGGGAACAGTGGCAGGCGTCTTGGGCGAGAGCGTACCCGTCTGCGGATCTACGTTGTACTCCGAGACGTTCTGACCCTGGATGTTGGTCACGTACAGGCTCTTACCGTCCGGACTCAGCGCCAGCCCGATCGGTCCTTCGCCGGCTGGGACGGCGGCAGGGCTGAGCGCGGATAGCTCCCCTGCGGCGTTGATCGCGTACTGCGAGACGGTTTCGGCGGGGGCGTCACTGACGTAGAGCGTGCCAGTTGCCCAAGCGCCCGCTGGCGCTGTGTTCAGTGCCAGCACCCCTAACAGAAGGGGCAGAGCAAGATGCCACGTCGTCCTCGCTGTTCGCGTCGTCCCGCTTGACACTCACGACCTCCTGTCGGTGATGCGCCCACCGGTCCTTCGGCAGGCCTCTGGGGACACAGTCTATCCCCATGCTATGGGTCGTCTGGGCGCTGTGGTCGCCGTCCAAGCAGCGAAGACCGAGGACACCCGGCCGCCGACGGCGCCTAGCTTGGTGCGAGGGCGCTCGCGTCACGCGGCCCTAACACCGCCGAGGCTAACCCGCGAAATCTGCGAACGCCGAGGGCCAGCCCCACTTGGCATCCATGCTGACTAGTTGTCCCGAGGATCGCCTTCTTTCAGCGCCAAGGCGAGCGCGCCCGCGTGCCATAGGCGGCTGATCGCCAAGCGGCGCCTGGGGATCGATGTCCTCATAGCCCTCGGCCCCGAGAATGCCAGCGCACAAGCGCTAGGCCTGAACCTGACCGCCGCGCCAGTCCTGCAGCTCAGACTCCGGCGACATGCTCCAACACGGCCTACGGTCGGCTCACTAAGACGTCACGCGGCGCGTTATGCGCACCCAGCGTTGTCACGAGGCCGGTTCCGTGGTGCCCTCGTTGAGCAGCTTGAGGTATTCGTCATACACGTACAGCCGATTGCGCTCCCGGCCCGTGACCTCGCGAAGCACAGCCTGTGCCTCCAAACGTCGGACGCCGTTTGCGACGGTTGGCTCCGATAAGCCCAGCGCCCGAGACGTCCGCGGCACGCTGACGACGACGTACCGAATTACGTAGTCATGGATCCGAAGCGCAGTCGACGAGCCGCGTCCCAGCCCGTGGAGCTTCTGGCGGTCCCGCTCAACCATCTGCACGATGCTCTTGGTCGTCGCGGTAGCAGAAGCGGCTACGTCGATCACACCTTCGAGAAAGAATTCCAGCCACTCCTCCCAGGCGCCCTCGGTGCGCACCCCCTGCAGGCGTTCGTAGTACACGTCGCGATTTCGCTTTAGGTAGAGGCTCAGATAGAGCAGCGGCCGTGAAAGGACGCCCTGCGTGCAAAGGAGCAGCGTGATCAAAAGGCGTGCGACGCGTCCGTTTCCATCCAAGAACGGGTGGATCGTCTCGAACTGAGCGTGCGCTAAGGCGGCTTTGATAAGGATCGGGGTCTCCATGGGATCGGCGTGAAGGAAGGACTCAAGATCGCTCATCGCGCCTTGTACTTCATGTGGCGCCGGAGGTACAAACCGGGCGTTGCTTGGCCGCGTACCACCGATCCAGTTCTGCGTGGTTCGAAAGTTGCCCGGATCCTTGTCGGCTCCGCGCGTGTCTTCTAAGAGGCGCTGATGCACCTCACGGAGGAGACGAAGACTGAGGGGCAGCTCACCGCTTTCGATGCGGCGGAGCCCGTGATTCATCGCCTCGATGTAATTGAAGGTCTCCAAGGCGTCGGCCTGTGGAACGCCCGGCGACCCGTCATTCTCGAACAGAAGAAGGTCCGACAGCGAGGATTGCGTACCCTCGATCTGGGAGGACAGCACGGCCTCCTTGCGAATGTACGTGTAGAGGAATTGGTCCGGGTCTGGCAGCAGGAGCGTCACGCCATCGAGCCGTCCCAATGCTTGATTGGCCCGATCCAGCAGGACCTGCATTGCGGGCGATATCTTGAGCGGAGGGGACGGCGGCAGCGGCTTCGGCACGAAGGTCGAATAGCCCTCGGGGCCGCTCATAGTGGGGGTAAAGTGCCCAGCGCGGTCTTGCGACTGCACGTTGGAGTTTGGTCGAGCGATCGTTGGGGACGGATCCATTGGTAGCGTGGGAACTTAGCAAGGGATAAGGCGCTAATCGTTAGTTAGCTATCGCCGGAGGAAAGGTTCGTGTGCTTGCGGGCAATGGCCGTTTGGGCAGCGAACGGGCAGCAGGGCCGGTTTCGAGGCTCCAGGCTAAGTCACGTGGAGCGCCAAACCCCAATAGAATCGCCCGTCCAGGGCGCGTAGCTCAGTGGGAGAGCGCTCGCTTCACACGCGAGAGGTCGCAGGTTCGAAACCCGCCGCGCCCATTGCACGCCAGCCCACGCCAGCGCCTGATGGCCGGCTCACACGAGCACGCTCAAGCCTTGGCCGTTTCGATTGCGTCGAGGATCGCCTTCAGGCCACCTTCGGTCTTCAAGCTCAGTGCGTCGAGAATCTGCTGAGCATCGGTGAAGGTTCCTTCGGCGCGCGCATCCGCCGCCACGGCCTGGACCGACTGGCCGACCATGATGATGGACAAGAGCACCAGCTGGATAAACGTCTGGGCGATCCACGCGACAATCAGAATCAGGCCCGGCTTGGTCAGGAACTTGGGCACGTCGCTTTGTGTCAGAACCCCCGCCTCGATCAGAATCGCCGGGAGGCTGCACAGCGCGATCAGGCAGAACAGGTAAGCACAAGCCATTGTGCCCACCCCCCTGGTGATCAGCACCGCAAACTTGGCGTTGAACCCCTCGACCTCTCCCATCGCTGCCCTGATCGCGCTGGGACTGAAACGGACCACCTGCGTCATGTGGACACGTGTCTTCACCGGATTTGCCGCCGTGCTCATGGCTCTCCCCTCGTCTTTGTTGGCTCCAGCCCCAATGGCTGCTCGCCAACATCCTGATCGCATCCCCGGCGGCCAGCCGATCACGGGGTGGATGCCAAACCGGCTAAACCAGCTTGGGTGCACCTTCGGCCAGCGCGATCGCCGCGCCGAGCACGGCCTCAGGCGTCCGCGGCGAGGATGCTGAGCAGGTCTTCAACCTTCTGACCATTGGTCAGCTTGTCCGGCAGCGGCAGATGCGCCTGGACTGTGTACTGGTTGCGCCTGCCCTTGCGCTCGCGCGTGATGTAACCCGCGTCGGCGAGCTCGGTGACGATGCGGTGGGCGGCGCGTTCAGTGATCCCAACGCGCTCGCTGATATCGCGAAGGCGCACCCCGGGATCGTGCGAGATGCACATCAGAACCTGTGCATGGTTGGTCAGGAACGTCCATTTGTGCGTCAGCGGTTTGGGCATACACCGTAGCCTAGCCTTTCTAGATGCATGATCCTAGATATCTAGTTCATGCTATGTTCGTAATGCATTGCCCTGGGCCGGCGCCGTGCCCAGCTTTCCGCCGGCACTCCATCGACCAAACCGAGGTTCATATGACCAGTCCAGTATCGCCGCACTCCGTGTTCCGGTGTCGGGCGGCTACGTCTGCGCGCGCAGCCCGCGCAGCCACTGACGACAGCTGGAGGGTGACATGAAGGCGCTTGTTTACCACGGACCCGGCCAGCGCAGCTGGGACAGCGTCGATGATCCCACCATCGTCGATCAGACCGACATCGTCGTGCGCGTGGAAACCTCGACCATCTGCGGGTCAGACTTGCACATCCTCAAAGGCGATGTCCCCGAGACCGCTGCAGGCACCGTGTTGGGCCACGAGGCGGTGGGGGTCGTGGTGGAGATCGGCTCAAGCGTGGGCTCGGTGGTCGTCGGCGACCGCGTGCTTTTGTCGTGCATCAGCTCCTGTGGCCGCTGCCGCTACTGCAAGCAAGCGCGCTACGGCCAGTGCCTCGGCGGAGGCGGGTGGATCTTCGGCCACCTCATCGACGGACTCCAAGCCGAGTATGCACGCGTTCCATTCGCCGACAACTCCGTTTTCAAGGTGCCCGAGCAGCTCAGTGACGAGCAGGTCCTTTTCCTTGCCGACATCCTGCCCACCGCTTACGAGGTCGGCGTGCTCAACGGCCGAGTCGCCCCGGGGGACGTGGTTGCAATCGTCGGCGCCGGCCCCGTCGGACTCGCCGCAATCCTGACAGCGCAGCTGTACACACCGGGCAAGATCATCGCGATCGATCTCGCTGACAGCCGTCTGCAACGCGCGCTTGACTTCGGCGCCCACTCAACGATCAACAACGGACGCGAGGACGCGCTCGCCCAGGTACTCGAGCTGACCGACGGCAACGGTGCCGATGCGGCGCTTGAGGCCGTGGGCCTGCCCGCCACATTTGAGCTCGCCTGCGAGCTGATCCGTCCAGGGGGCCGGGTCGCAAACATTGGCGTGCACGGTCATTCCGCCACGCTGCACCTGGAGCGTTTGTGGACTCGCGACGTCACGATCACAACCGGCTTGGTTGACACGAGCACGATCCCCCAACTGCTTAAGCTCGTCGCCGACGGGCGTCTGGACCCGACCGTGTTCGCCACGCATCACTTCGCGCTCGACGACACGATGGCGGCGTATGACGTATTTGCCGACGCAGACCACACGGACGCATTGAAGGTCGTGCTCTCAGGCAGCGACGTCGCTGTGCATGTGGACCCGCGCCTAGCAGCCCCTGCCGTCGCCTAAACGCACGTGGACGCAGTCACGGACCTTGGCACGCGGCCAACCGTGCGTCCGAACCGCGTGGTCATGCCCACAAACCGCCGTATCCAGCGCGGTTTTAGCGCGCCAACGTAGGGCTAACCATACCTCGATAGTACGGCCGGCCATACACACCCCGAATGCTCAACCTCGGAGAATATGGTCGCGATATTGTCGATTATCGCCCGTTTAGGTAAAGCGGATGCGGTAACGGTCCGACGACCCCGCCATGGTTGAGGTAGCGACCAAGTCATCGAGTCGTGCCAGCGCAAGCGAGCGCAGGCGTCGCGCTGAAGCACTGCGGCACCATCGTGCCACCGTCCACCCGCATGAGCTTGCCGGCGGACAGCTTCAGTACCTGCGCACGCAGTTGCAAGTCGCCGCCGAGCTCGCCGCGAAGCTCGCTTCCACCAACGAGGTTGCCGAGATGGCTCGCCTGGTTGTGCGCGAGCTGCACGAGCGCTTTGAGTTCTACCTCGCCGCCGTTCATCGCCTCGACGACGACGGCGTGCTCCGGCTTGTCGCCGGATGTGGACCGCTCGCCGATGTCATGACCGAATTTCTGATCACCGAGCAGCGGGTCTCGGAGGGAGTCAACGGGCGCGTCGCTCGTACCGGCATGACGGCGCTGGTATCCGACACCCGCGCCGATCCCGACTACCTCGTGCGCGACCCTCAGACCGATCCACGTTGCGAGCTTTCCGTCGCGATCGTCGTTGACGGCTCGATCTGGGGCGTGCTGAACATCGAGGCTGTTGAGGCCGGTTCTCTGCACGACGTCGACGCTGTGCTTGTGGAAGCCGTCGCGTCGAGCTTTGGTACCGCCATCCACCGCGCGCGACTCGTGGCCGAGCTCGAAGGCGCCTTCAGCGCCACGCTCGCCGCGCTTTCCGGCGCGGTCGAGGTCAAGGACGCCTACACCGCCTGCCACGGCGAAGATGTAGCTGACCTTTCAGAGCGCGTCGCCTTGGCGATGTTGCTTCCAAGCACAGATGTACGCGATGTCCGGCATGCCGCGATGCTGCACGACGTCGGCAAGATCGCCGTTCCCAGTGAGATCCTGCGCAAGCCTGGCCCGCTCACCGACGACGAGTGGGTCGTGATGCGTTCGCACGCTGCCGTCGGCGGCGCGCTCGTGGAGCGGATCGATGCCTTCGCCCATCTGGCGCCAGCCGTGCGCGCAAGCCATGAGCGCTGGGATGGCAATGGCTACCCGGACGGACTCCGCGGCGAGCAGATCCCGCTTGCGTCGCGAATCATCGCTGCATGCGACACCTTTGACGCAATCGTCACCGACCGACCCTACCGCCCCTCGCGTACGCCACGCGAGGCGTGCGTTGAGCTGCAACGCGTAGCCGGATCGCAACTTGACCCAACGGTCGTCGATGCGCTGATGACCGAGCTCGCAGTAGAGCTTTAGCCGAGCGCCGGAGCGATCGGCAACGGCTTGCGTGCGAGTGCCATGAGAGCCTCTGCAGTGACCCACACCGGCGTCTGCGCACTCGTGCGCGAGTAGCGCACGCTCCCGTCCCCTTCGACCAACGTTTCCAGATAGCCCAGCGGCGAGCGACTGCCGGTGCGTTTCACCGCTTCGACATCGTGGCCAACGGCTACGAGGCCCTGCACCGCCCACGCTGTCGACTGGGCATTTGATTCCTCGCCAGGATCCTCGGGAAAGCCACCGTCGAGGTTCTGCGCGTGGGTAATGTAGGCGACCGCGCGCGCGATCAACGTACGCGGGTCAAGGCCCGCCGCCACGATTGCCTCAAGCGCTGCGCCCGTGTCATCGACTTCGCTGAAGGAGCCGCGTGTTGCGAAGTTGAAGCCGCCGTCGGCGTTCTGCTGGCGTTCCAGCCAGCGGCCCGCCGCCCGGACGACCCCGTCGTGTGGCGGGCGCCCCTCGGCGCGCAGCGCAAGGATCCCGAACGCAGTCAGGTTCACCTGGTCCGCGATTGAACCGTCGGCGCGGCGGGTGCTGAGCAGTTTGGCTTCCAAATCGACGCTGCCCAGCGTGCGTGCCTGCACCCCGCACGCATGCAAAGCGAGAATCGTACGCTCAAAGTCGCCTGTAGTGGTGAGCGTTGCGGCTTCTTCGCGCAGGGCGTCCAGCACCGAGTGTCCGCCGTGGGTTACCTGCTGCGGGCTCTGCGCCCCGGCCGCGAGTGCCATCGCCGCCCAGGCCGTGTAGAGCTCGCTCGAATGCTCACCCAGCGCCGCGCCGAAGCCCCCATTGGCCGCCTGCGCGTGCTTGAGGTAGGAGAGCTCGGGCGTCAGCGACGGGCCGCCCCTTGCCACCTGGGCGAAAGCGCCATCTGCCCGCGCCGCACCCAGACCGCCCGTGCCGAGCACGAGCACGAGCACAAGCAGGGAAGTGGCCGTGCCCGCAATCTCCCAGCGCACTTCCATACGCGTGCGCATGCGTGCCAGCACGCGGCCCAGCTCCGGGCCAAAAGCAAAGCCGAACACAAAGCTCGCAGCGGTGTTCGCGAGGTCAAAAGGAAGCCCTTCCGCCACGCTTGCCCCAAGCGCCGCAGGGGTGTAGATCCCGCCCAGGCTCCAGTCGTAGACGTTCATGATCTCCTTGGCCATCAACGCTGCCGCTGCGCAAGCAAGCGCCAGCTGCCAGCGGTTGAGCCTGCGGCCTGATAGCCGGCCAAGGCCCGCGCCCACCAGACCCACCAGACCCCAGGCAGCCATCTGCCAAGGCGTCCAAGGCCCCTGCCCGAGCAGGACATTCGATGCAAGCATGCCAACGGCTCCCACCGTGAAGCCCGCCATTGGGCCCAGCGCATAGCCGACCACAAGCGTCATCGCGGTTATCGGCTTGACTTCGGGTAAGGCCACAAAGGCATCTCTCCCCAGCGCTGCCAGCGCCGCGAGGGTTCCAACGACAGCGATCATGCGCGCCGACGGCCGCGCGCGCTCGTACGCCAGCCAGCCCACCAGCAGCGACCCAAAGACAATCCCAAAGGACGCAAGCGGCCAGCTCAAGCGCCAATCACCTCGGCCACAATCGCGGGCGCCGCGGCAGTCTGCTCTGCGCCCGCCGTCGGACCACCAGCACCGAGCAGGTGCGCGCCCTGCTCAGGTAGCAGCGGCACCTGCCCCGCTGCCGCGCCAGCGGCGACCCCCGCTCCCAAGATTCGTGCAGTCTCGGTGGCGAAATACCATCCACCCGCGAGCAGCTCCCCCACGGGACCGTCAGCGACGATGCGTCCGTCGGCCATAAGCAACGCGCGCGCGGCACAGGCTGCCGCGAACTCCGGATCGTGGGTCGCAACGATCACCGACTGGCCCCCGCGCGCGCGGCGATCAAGCTCGGCGGCAAGGTCAGACTTGGCCTGTCTGTCCATGCCCCGGGTGGGCTCGTCCAGTGCAAGCACCGCCGCCTCGGTGCCGCAGCTGACGATCGCCAGTGCCAGCCGCTGGCGCTCGCCCCCGGAGAGATCGCGGGGGTTGCGCTGAGCGAGCTCGGTCAGGCCAGCCGTTTGGAGCGCCTCCGCAGCAGCCTCTTCGTCAACCCGTTCGTGCAGGAAATAGTCGCCCGGGTTCTGCAACAGCAACGCCACCCGCCCCGCTCGCTCGATCTTGCCTCGCGTCGGCTCTAGCAGCCCAGCCGCGTGGCGCAGCAGCGTCGACTTGCCAGACCCGTTGCGGCCCATGAGCGCAACGGTTTCGCCAGCGCCCACACTTACACTCACGCCCCGCAGGATCGCGCGGTCGCCTTTGAGCTCGTGCCACACGCCACGCATGCTCAGCGCCGTCGGCCCGCTCTGCGGCTCCGTGCCGACGCGTTGACGCGCCGTGGGAGCAACGCTCGGCGCGCGTGCCTGACTGTCTCCAGACGCCAGCCGTAGGCCTTGCGCGCGCAGCATGCCACGGGCAGTCTTGACGTCGACTGGCGAGCCCGGCAGGCCAGCCAGCGAGAACATCCTCGCCCCAGGGGTCTGTAGCGTCGGCGAATGTCGCGCGGCCCAGCGCAAGAACGACTCGGGACCGTCGTCGTGCACCAACCGCCCGCCCTGCACCGCAAGCACGCGATCGGCGTCGGCCAAGCAGCGCTCCAGCCGGTGCTCGCTGAGCACGATCGTCAGCTCCCAGTCGCGGTTGAGCCTTCGCAGCAGGCCGATGAGCTCGTCGCCTGCAACCGGGTCAAGCTGCGACGTGGGCTCGTCCAAAAACACGATGCGTGGGCTGCCGACCAGCGCCGCGCCCAGGGCCACGCGTTGCTTCTCGCCCCCGGACAGCTCCACCGTGGGCCGCTCCAGCAGGTGGTCTATGCCCAATGCCAGCGCCACCTCCTCTACCGAGCGCGCGCAAGCGACCGCCGAGTGGCCGCGGGCCTCGAGTGCAAGCGACAGCTCCGACTTGACGCTGCTCATGACCAGCTGTGTCTCGGGATCCTGGAAAAGCACCCCCACGAACGCGCCCACCTCGGCGGGCCCGTGCAAGCGCGTGTCCAGCCCACCCACGTTGACCGTGCCCGCGAACGCGCCACCGTGGAAGTGCGGGACCAGTCCACAAGCGGCTCGCAGCACCGTCGACTTGCCTTGGCCCGTCAGGCCTGCGAGCACGCACAACTCGCCCGCGTTGAGCTCGAAGCTGACATCGTCCAAGGCGCGCCGCTGCGCGCCGGGGTATTCATAACTGACACCCGCGAAAGCCAACACCGGCGCGCTCATCGCCGTATCCCGCGCCGGTCACAGAATGGCAGCAGGAGCGCTAGCGCCAGTGCAACGCACAGCAGCCATGTCCCCGCGGAGATCGGGTCGCGTACGAGCGGGTACGCCGTGAACCGGTCGAGCCCTGCCAGCTTCGCGCCAGCAACCAGCGCCGCGAGCACAAGCGCCGAAGCCAGAAACTCAAGGTCGTGGCGCGAGAGCGGCGCCCTGACCGAGTTGGCCGGGGCCCGCACGTGCGCCGCTACGCCCCTCAGTCGTGTCTCGGTTGGGCGGAGCGAAAATGCGTGGCCGCGCGCGCGGGCGCGCGCGCGGGCGGGCGTCGCAAATCCGCGCACCTCCAAGGTCGCCGCCACGTCCATGGCGCGATCAAGCGAGCCTGCCACCACTGCCCCTGCGAGCAGCGCCTTTGCCCGCACCCCGCTGCGCGGCTCCGGTCGCGTCATCTGCGCCTCTGCGAGCCTGTGGGCATCAGCTGAAAGCAACGGCACCATGCGCACCGCCAGCGACGCCGTGAGCGCGGAGCGAAACGAAAGCCTGCGCATCGCCCGCAGGAGCTCATCCGGATCGATTGCCAGGCTCGCAAACGTGGTGACCAAGACCATGATCGCCACCTTCAGCGCGAACACTGCGCCGTAGACGAGCGCCTCGACCGTGAGGTCGCCCTGCCCGAACGGGCCGAGATCGCCCAGACGCGCAAACACCGTCAGGCCCTGGCGTGAGACCAGCACGTTGACGGCGACAATCGGCAGCGCCAGCCACGCGAGCATGCGCAAGCGGCTCGGCAGGCGGCTCGCTGCGCCGGCCCCCGCGATCGCGAGCATCAGCGAAAGCGCAAGGACACCGAGCACCAGCGGCTCCCAGACCAGGAGCGCCGCCACCAACAGCGCGGCGGCCCAAAGCGCCGTTATCCACGCACGCGCAGCGTGTGGCGGGCTGGCCAGCGCCTGGTAACCAAAGCCCTGGCCTGTGTCCATCGGATCAACCGGCCTGCGGCAGTGCCACGGCGGCACCGGTCGGTTCGGCAACCACGGCAAAGTGGTCGTGCAGCGCAGCTTCGTCGAAGTCGTCGGCGGCCCGGTTGACTCCAGCCCCATCGGTGCCCGTGATCAACCACAGCGGCACCTGCCCCGAGTAGCGCACCGCGGCCACCAAGCCTGCACCGGCCGTGAGCGTGTGTGTGGTCGCCCCGCGCGCGTTCAGCATCTCAAGCGAACTGCCGTCGGCGGCCATGCGCGCGTAGACGCCACTTGCACTCGGTCCCTGCTGCAACACATCGGCGGCCGGGATCACCTTGACTGCCGACCAGGGGCCAACCGCCACGCGCAGGGTGTCCAGATCTTCGCCGCCCGGTCCCAGGCCGGTGAAGCCGACCGGGATACCCATGGCGTCAAGACGGGCGGTCACTGTGTGGCACGCCTGACCCTGCGGTTCCGCGCATTCCACGCGTACCGGCAGGCGCTT
>CAJCHW010000105.1 GCA_903970125.1 Chlamydiota bacterium | reverse complement strand
GGGATCGTCTACGTCAGGGGTTCGGTTCGCGGGTGATCGGACCCGCCGCACCGCACCCTACCACCCTAATCTGGAATCAGTCAAGTTATTGAATGGTTCCATCTCTTCCGCTACGCTGCCTGGCAAATGGCGTTCGATTTGGCACAGGTCCCCGATGAGTTGCGCGCGCGCGGTCTGCGCGTGACCGCGCCTCGGCTGGCGGTGTTCCAGGCTGTGGCCCAGACGCCGGGGCATCCGGACGTCGAGACCATCGCCGATCGCGCCCGCGCGCAGCTTGGATCGCTCTCGACGCAGGCCGTCTACGACACGCTGCGCGCACTGACTGCGGCTGGGGTCTTGAGACGTGTCGAGCCGGCCGGCAGCCCGGCACGATTCGAGGCGCGCGTGGGCGACAACCACCATCACGTCGTCTGCCGCGCATGCGGCAGAGCGGAGGACGTCGACTGCACTGTCGGTCAGGCACCGTGCCTGACGCCAAGCGATGCAAACGGCTTCGCAGTCGACGAGGCCGAGGTCACATTCTGGGGCGTCTGCCCCGAGTGCCAGGCCGTTGCGCGTAGCTGAGTGGTCACGGGCGGAGGCCCACGTCGTCGCAGTCTCGCGGCCGAACCAGTTCTGCAGCTAGGGCCGGGCTCCATCCCCGGCGGCGGCTAGCTTGGCGCGGTCTTATCCGCCTACCGCGCTGCTACTCGAACAAGTGCGCCGCCGGGACAGCCGGCAACAGGGCGACACACGCATAGTTCATCCGATGGAACCCAAGGAGCAGACCAGCGCCCTGCTGGCGGACATTCCGCAGAATGAAAACGCCCTCGGGCACTCCGAGGCGCCGATCAGGCTCGAGTACTTCGCCGACTTGCAGTGCCCGTACTGCAGAGATTTCTCCCTAGAAGTGCTGCCTTCGATCATCCAGCGGTGGGTACGGCCCGGCACGCTGCGGGTCCACTACCGGGCCCTGCAGGCCGCGACTGGCGACCCCAACGTGTTCGTGGCCCAGCAGGTGGCTGTGCTGGCGGCAGGCAAGCAGGCCAAGGCCTGGAATTTCGCCGAGACCTTCTACGCCGAGCAGCGGGAGGAGAACTCGGGCTATGTCACCGACTCCTTCCTCCGCGGCATCGCCGCGCAGATCGCAGGCCTGAACCTCGACCAATGGGCCGGCGACTGCGGCGACCAGCGGCTGATCGTGGAGATCGCAGACGACAAGCGGGCGGCCGAGAAAGCCGGTGTGCACGGCACGCCGTCGCTTCTCGTGGGCGCGACGAAAGACGCGTTGACGCGCTTGTCGGCGATGGATCTCGATTCATTAGACGAGGCGATCGGAGCGCTCGTGTCGAGATAGCAGCTCGGCAGCCGGAACCGAGCTGCTACGACACCGATCGCCGTCACCCCGGAGACGTTCCGGAAAGATTTGGACCCCAGCGGGCCCGCTTGGCGACCTATGTTTGCTGCCACAACCTGCGACTTTGCAGGCAGTTCTAAGGGGTGAGCGACGGGACTTGAACCCGCGACCGCCTGGACCACAACCAGGAGCTCTACCAACTGAGCTACGCCCACCACGCCGGGCAGACGGAGTCTAGCGACGCCAATTGCCCGCCCCCTCTGGGCGTCCGCGGCGCGAGCACGCAAGACTTCGCCCACCGGCGTGGCCGTCGCGCACGGTCGCTACGATCCTGGCGTGCCGGGAGGGAAGGACAGCTCGACAACGGCCCGGCGACGGGCGCTGCCCGCGCTGGTTGCCCTGCTTTTGTCAGTCGCCGCGCCGGCAGCGGCTGAGGCCCTTGCGGCCCCCGTGGGACACGTTACCCGGGCGGCGCAGGCGCGCAGCGCGCATGCCTGCGTAGGTGCCAACCTGATCCCCAGGGCACGTAACCTCGCCGTCGTCGAGGCAGCGACTCTGTGCCTGATCAACCGCGAACGCACCAGGCTTGGCCTCCACGCTCTTCATAACAACCGCGCACTGGCGCGCTCGGCCGAACAACACACACAGGAAATGCTCGCGCGCAACTACTTCGCCGACAGCGCACCCTCTGGCATCACGCTGGTCCAACGCGCAACGCTCAGCGGCTTTCGCAACATCCGCTACGGCGCCCCGCTGAGCGAGGTGATCGCGACCGCCGGTGGTGGACTGGCAACTCCGAGAGCCGTTGTCAACGCGTGGATGACCTCCCCGCCCCACCGCGAAGCGCTGCTGAGGCGCGCATACCGCGTGAGCGGCCTGGGGATCGCGCCCGGCATGCCCAGCAGCAGCGCGGGCGGCTGGGGCGGCCCCGGGGGCACGTACACCGACGACCTGGGCTCGTAGCGGCTAGGACCCTGCGTCCGCGCCAACGGCGATAATTGCCGCATCTGCCGACCAGGGGCCTTGTGCGCCGGGTTGGCTTGACCTTCCCAAATACCATCTCCGGACCGTGGACCGCCTACCCGACCCCCCACCATCGCTTGACTCAAAGAGTGCCGCTGCGCTGAGTGCGCATACCGAGGAGGCACTCGAGAACCAGCGCCGCCAACTTGCGGAGTCGCTCGACAAGGCGTTCAACCACATCCCGTGGCCACTCCGCAAAGTGGTCCGGCGGGTCCTGGGTGCGTGAGCGCAGCTACCGACAGCCGCGCTGAGGTCGTCAAGCTGGCGCGCCTGCTCGGGCTTCCAGACGCCGAGCAGCTGCACTCCCTGCTCGAGATCCCCGCGGCCGAGCTCGTCGAGTACCGCGACCGGGTGGCGGCACTGCTCCACGACGACGATCGGCAGTTACTGCACCGGATGGCCAAGGCCGCGCCGCTGTTGCCCACGCCGATGCTCGCCACAATTGCAGAGCGCGCGCTGGGGCCGATCATCTGTGCACGCATGGTGGAGCTGTTGGATCCCGATTTCGCGGACGCGATCGCGCGCCGGCTGTCAACCGAGTTCCTGGCCGAAGTCGCCGCAGCGCTCGACCCACGACGCACGGCCGAAACGATAGGGCTGCTCACACCGGACCGCCTGAGTGAGGTCTCGCTGGCGCTAGCCGCGCGGGGCGAGTACGTGGCGATGGGCCGCATCGCGGGCCATCTGAGTGACTCAGGGCTCGAGGCGTGCATCGCGCAGCTCGCCGACCATGACCTTTTACGCGTCGCCTTCGTGATCGAGGGCAAGGAGCGCTTGGCGCAGCTCAGCGAGATCGTGGGAATTGCACGCGTGCAGCGCATTCTCGACGGCGCCGACGCAGTCGGGTTGGGTCAGGAGGCGCTGGGACTCGTTGAGCACCTGAGCGCCGACCAGCGCAGCCAGCTCCATTGGGACCCCCAGGGCATACAATGGCGGGGTTCGGTCGCAGCGGTAGCGGC
>CAJCHW010000104.1 GCA_903970125.1 Chlamydiota bacterium | reverse complement strand
GCGGCTTATCTGAGGCAATGCAGTCTGGCTACGACGATTTCGCGCTTGAGATTCACGCCATAGACAATGGTAGTCATGTAACTCTGCACTGCGTACTTCGGAACGTTTCCATTGTCGGAACTGCAATCACCGTCGATGCATCCACCTTGCCTTGGCGCAATTCAGACATCTTCGATATCAATGCTGTTGCCGCAAATGGTAAGGTCGTGCGCCGGAGTCCGCCACCGCCGGCCTAGCCCGTGAGCACGACCAATTTATTTGATGGGGGCGGCCCAGATTTTGGGCAGGTTATTTGATGTGATCGAGATTCGATCCCTCGTGGATTGTGACCGTCAGGCGGGAGGATCGGCGGGCGTGGATGGATCGAGTTCTTGGACGAGGCGTTGGAAGTCAGCGATTATTTCTCGCTCATCGTCGCTCGGATTCTCGGATAGGAACTCGACAACCTTGCGATAGCAGTCGGCGGCTTTCTTCGGCTCCGTACGCGCTTCGTAGACCATTCCTAGGCGGTCATATCCGTCGTGAACCTCGGGATAGTCAGCAATGAGCCGATGGGCGGCCTGCTCAGCTTCATCGAGTTTGCCGGCTTCGATCAGATCGATCACAGCGTTTGATTCCTCATCGAGTCGAGCGCTCCACTTGTAAAACTCGTCCTCTTCTGCGTGTTCGGCGGCGAGTGCCGCGACGGTGGCCTCACGCACGAACCGCTCGCCTTCTTGGTCCTCTTCAAGGCAGCAGCGCTTGTATTTTTTGCCACTGCCACAGTGGCAGGGGTCGTTTCGTCCGATCTTGGTTGTCATCATGAGCATTTTACAACTTGAGATGGGGAAGACGGGGATGAGCGAAGCGCTGCTGACGGATGTGCGATTTCATCGGCTGTTGTTGGCCTTTGACACGGATTTGGCGAGACGGGCCCGCGCTGGCCGGTGCGTGCGCTGTGGCGGCGTGCTGCACTCGGCACGCTATCGGCGCAAGCCGCGGGGCCTGCCGGCCGGGTTGGGCGAGGAGTACCGGCAGCGGTTCAGCTTCTGCTGTGCAAAGAGGGAGTGCCGGCGGCGTAAAACGGTGCCCTCGCTGCGATTTTTGGGTCCCAAGGTGTATGCGGCGGCGATCGTGGTGCTGCGCTCGGCCTTAACTCACGGCGCGACGCCGGCCGCCCGGCGCCGTCTGCAAGCGCTGGTGGCCGCGAGCCGGCGCACGGTCACGCGCTGGCACCGCTGGTGGTGCGAGACGTTCGTGAGCACGCCGTTCTGGCACGGAGCGCGTGCGAGCTTCGATACGCCGGTGTCCACGGATGCCTTACCAGCCTCCCTCTTAGAACGCTTCTCGGGTGATCCGGCCACTCAACTGCTGGCGGCACTTCGCTTCCTGGGTCCGCTGACCGGCGGCGCCACGGTGCTCGCTATGTGACGGGCGCGCCTCGCCCGCAGAGGATGCGCGTCGCCGGGCCGTGCGCCGTGCATTAGGGTGCCCGCCATGCAGCAGACACGGGCGGTGTGGGCATGACGACAGAGGGCGGTTCACGGATCCATGAGCGTTGGGCGCAGTTGCGCTTCTCGGTGATCGGACACCTGTTGGCCGCGCCACCGGCCGCGGGCACCTTGCGCGGTGAGTTGAAGAAGCTCGCTGCCCGCCAGTGGCGCCATCCGAGCACCGGGGAGCCAGTGCAGTTCGGCGTTTCGACCATCGAGCGCTGGTTGTACCGCGCCCGACGTGAACGGCACGATCCGGTCGGTGTGTTGAAGCGCAAGCGCCGCAAGGACGCCGGCAGCCAAGACTCGCTGAGCGCGGCGGTGCGCACAGCACTGCGGGCACAGTACGCCGCGCATCCGAGTTGGTCGGTACAACTGCATGCAGATAACCTTCGCGCGCTTTCGAAGACGCAGCCCGAGTTGTCCCCTCTGCCGTCTTACTCGACGATCCGCCGCTTCTGCAAGGCCCAAGCACTGTGGAAGCGAAGGCGCTTGAGCTCGCGCGAGACTGCCGGGGCGCAGCGTGCCGAGGTACGACTCGCCGAGCGCGAGGTGCGCAGCTACGAAGCCGAGTATGTCGGGGGCTTGTGGCACTGGGACTGTCACTTCGGTTCGCGCAAGATCCTCACCGCCCGCGGCGAGTGGGCAACGCCAGTACTGTTCGGCGTCCTCGATGACCGCTCGCGTCTCGCGTGTCATCTGCAGTGGTACCTCGCCGAGAACGCGCAGAACGTCGCACATGGTCTTTCCCAGGCGTTCCAGAAGCGGGGGCTGCCGCGCGCCGCCTTGAGCGACAACGGCGCGGCGATGCTCGCCGCCGAGGTGACCGAGGGACTCGGGCGGTTGGGTATCGTGCACGAGACGACCCTACCGTACAGTCCGTACCAGAACGCCAAGCAAGAAGCGTTCTGGACGCCGGTGGAAGCACGCCTCCTTGCCATGCTCGAGGATGTCCCGGACCTCACCTTGAAGATGCTGAACGAGGCGACCCAGGCCTGGGTCGAGTACGAGTACAACCGCGGCGTGCACTCCGAGATCGGTCAGCCGCCGCTCTCCCGCTTCCTCGCCGGCCCCGACGTGTTGCGACCGAGCCCGGATAGCGCGGCGCTTAGGCTCGCGTTCACGCGCGCCGATCGGCGCATGCAGCGTCACAGCGATGGCACGGTGGTGATCGCCGCGCGTCGCTTCGAAGTCCCCAGCCGTTACCGGCATCTGACGGCGATCGAGGTCCGGTACGCCACCTGGGATCTCGCTCAGGTCCATCTCGTCGATGCCGATAGCGGCCAGGTGCTGTGCCGGCTGTATCCGCAGGATAAAGCCCAGAACGCCACGGGGCTGCGCCGCAGCCTCGAGCCGGTAGGCGGCGAGCCACCGATCAAGCCCACCGCGCCCGGCATCGCACCGCTGCTCGCGCAGTTGATGCAGCAACAGACCGCGACCGGCTTGCCACCCGCGTATCTGCCCACCGATGAACTGCCACCCGACGATGGAGAGACCTCATGAACAAGAAGATGCTCGCTTTGTATGGACTGAAGTGGAACCCGTTCGCTCCCGACGTACCCGCCGAGGCGCTGCAGGTGACGCCGCGCATCGACTCATTTTGCTGGCGCGTCGAGCAACTCGCCGGCGAGGGCGGTTTTGCGCTCGTCACCGGGGCGCCCGGCGTCGGAAAGTCCGTGACGCTGCGCGTACTCGCCGAGCGGCTCGCCGGGGTGAGGGATGTGCAGGTGGGCGTGTTGTCGCGGCCGCAGGCGGGTATGGCAGACTTCTACCGTGAGTTGGGCGATCTGTTCGGCGTC
>CAJCHW010000103.1 GCA_903970125.1 Chlamydiota bacterium | reverse complement strand
GGCGGCGATACAGGCAGTTCTTCAAGCGAGCACAGCGGACCGTGACCTTCTGGCTGGCTTACCCGGCCCTGATGCTGCTGTGCCTCGTCGGCGACGAACCCCACATCCACGGACTCTGGCGTGACCTTCCATTCCCCCTGTTTACGCTGGCGCTCATGGCCGCCATCGTTGAATGGCGCCGTGGCAGCTGGGCGCGCCAACCGGCAGCTTCGCCTGAACCAACCAAGTAGCGGATCCGCGCGCTCGCCTGTGTCGGTCTGCATGGCCGGTCATGTGCCGCCCGGCCACACCACCCTTGCGCTCCGCCGTACCCGTTGCTAGCGTCCTTAGTGCGGCACGGAACGCTGCCGGGGATCTTCCCGGGCGCCCGAGCCGAGTGATCCCATAGAGATCGCCCCGCGAAGTTCGGTATCAGCGCCTTACCGTGACAAGTCTCCAGCGACTGCACATATAGAAAAACCCCGCCGGAGCGGGGTTTTCCCGTAGCAGGTCTATAAGCCGGATTCTGTCGTTGAGCAGCCATCCATCTTTGCGGCCTACCTGGACCTTGGCGGGCAGCCTGCAAACGGTCCGATCTGGCCTTGCATCGAGTGGGGTTTGCCCAGCCGCCGCGTCACCGCGACGCTGGTGCGCTCTTACCGCACCATTTCACCCTTGCCCACCCGCCGTTCACGTGGGACGGCGAATGTCGGCGGTTTGTTTCTGTGGCACTTTCCCGCGGGTTTCCCCGGGTCGATCGCTCGACCACCCTGCCCTTCGATGTCCGGACTTTCCTCAGGACGCGCTCAGGCGCCTGCGGCTGCTTGGCCTGCAAATCCACCGTAGCGGGTTCGGTCGGCGTGCGTCCGGACCCGCTCAGCCGCTAACGCTCCCAGGCACTCATAACAGCGCGCAGCCGCAATCCCCGCACCACCCTTCGGACGCCTCCGCAGCCCCGGTCAGAATGGGCGTCATCTCACCGTCACACGCGGGGCAAGCGACCTGCTGGCCACGTTGCAAGGCGTGCCAAGTGCCCGCAACCAACGCATCTAGCGTCAACACCGCGCCAAGCGAATCTGCGGCCGTTCCGGCGTCGGCCCTGAGAAGGCCCGAAGTACCCCTTTGGGGGGCCCGTGGTGCAAATTCGAAGCTGGTCTGCGCACCGCCCCAACCAGGTTGAGTGCCACGCTCCAGCAACGCGCCACTCACGAGACCGACCTCATCAGTCCAACCACGCGGCCCAACACCTGGACCTCCTTGCTGCGGATTGGATCCATCGCATCGTTCTCGGGCTGCAAGCGCACGTGGTCCGGTTCGCGATAGAAGCGCTTAACCGTGGCCTCGTCCCCGAGCAGCGCTACCACGATGTCGCCGTCATTGGCAGTCTCCTGCGGTCTCACGACCACAAGGTCGCCCTCCATGATGCCCGCGTTCTTCATCGACTCACCGCGAATCCGCAGTACGTATTCACCTTCGTCGCCCCCGGCGATCCCCGGCACCGGCACGTATTCCTCGATGTTCTCCTCGGCCAGCATCGGCGACCCTGCCGCTACAGAGCCAAGCAGCGGCAAACCTTCGGCACCGACCATGTGACGCACGCTGCCGACTGCGTTGCCCATTGCGCGATCGAGCAGTTCGATCGCCCTCGGCTTGGAGGGATCGCGCCGAAGCAGACCGATCTTCTCAAGGTTTGCAAGGTGGGCGTGAACGGTCGACGACGAGGCAAGTCCTACCGCTTTGCCAATGTCACGCACGGTCGGCGGATAGCCATACATGGCGGAGTGTTTGCGGATGAACTCGAAAATCTCTCGCTGGCGTTTGGTCAGATCCATATGCCCTCCTCCGTTCGGGTCACAGTGATGCCACCGGTCACGCGCGACTGGCAGCCGAGATGACGGCTTACAAGGCGGCTGGGGTTGCGACATAAAGCGAACATGTGTTCGGATGATAGTGGCGGCCGCCGACGGATTCAAGCCACACCAGCCACAGGGCTATACTCGGCCGGCTACGCGCCCGTGGCGGAATTGGTAGACGCGCAAGGTTGAGGGCCTTGTGGGGAGTTTTCCCCGTGGTGGTTCGAGTCCACTCGGGCGCATGCAAAAAGCCCTGCCCAACGACCCGTGTCCCGCGTATGCCGAGGTCGTGCTCACCGCGCGCTCGGACGCACAGCGAACCGAGGCGTGGGCAAAGCGCACCAGGCGCCAGGAAGGGTTCAGTGGTCAGACAGCCGCAAGCGCCGGCGCCAGTGCCGCGGCGCTCGTCTGGACCGTCTCCGGAATCGTCACGGCGAGATGGCCGTCGCGCTCCAAGATGTGGCGCGGACCCATCACGGTCAAGCCGACGATGCGGCTGGTGCCCGGCGCATACCGGACGACGTGGCCCTCGATCGTCTCCTCGCCCACCCCCTCCTGGGGCTCGCCGACGTGCAGGTACAGGACGTCGCTTTGGGCGTCGTAGTCGGCATGATCGAAACTGACGGGGCCGATCGTGATGTTCACGCGCTCCATGACCTGGGGTCCTTTCGGTTCGCAAACGCGGACACGATCCGCGCGGGATCCTGCTCATAGCTTACGACGACAAGCAGCCACCGGCTGGGTCCAACTCCATGTCCGTAGTACCGGGTCCGAGCCGCGATCTGCGGGTCCGGCGTCACGTGGTCGGGAGTCGCGACCACGTGCAACACCGCCGTCAGGTGCGCAGCGACCTCTGGGTGGTCGCGGACCATCTTGCCGGTCCACACACTGGGCAGCAGGACCACCCGCTCGCCGCGGGGGTCGGCGGTCTCGGCGACCGGCTGCTCGTCCTGGCCCATTCTCCAGCAGGATGCCGACCACCTCGGAGGGGGCCCCACGGGGATCCTGTCGGCGACTGGCCGCCAGGCCAATCACGGCGTTTGACCTGCGCCCTCGCCAGCCGCCGGTCATAGCGACGTGACGTCCTGACACACCCGTGACACAAGTCAGATCGTCCGATGCGTCCTGGACACCTGCGGACGCATATCCGCGGGATGAATCGGGTTGAGGGCCTTGTGGGGAGTTTCCCCGTGGTGGTTCGAGTCCACTCGGGCGCA
>CAJCHW010000102.1 GCA_903970125.1 Chlamydiota bacterium | reverse complement strand
TGCGATGGCGCTTCTGCGTGCTCGGCAGTCCGTACGTTTCGCGCCCGCGCCCGCTCGCGCCAGACCGAACCCGCGTCCGTTAACCGCTTGGCGGCGCGACGCCGCCGGTGCCCGCCGGCGACGCCCCGCCGGTGTCGCTGCCCGCGCTGCCTTCGCCACCGCCACTGGGACTGGTGGGGGTGGCGGAGCCTTCCCCGGTGCCCACCGACGACGAATGTTCGCCCCCCTGTGCGGGCGGCGATTCCTTGGTGGGAGTCGAGGTCGGCGTCGAAGCTCCCGGGCTGGATTTGGGTGTCTGGGTATTGGCGCTGTGTTCGCTCGGTTTGGGCGACCGCAACGAAGTTGCTGGGCTCGACCCGCCGGTCGACCCCGAAGTGGCGCCGCCTGGCGGCAGGGTCGCGGCAGGTATCTGCTCGATCGCGGCCCGATGCCCGGCCTTGGCCGCGGCCACTTCCTCGGCACGTTCGCGTTCGACCGCGATCGCTCCGAGCATGAACAGGCGCCAGATCAGCGCGGGGTAGGTGCCGCCTTCGACGGGCTTGCCGTCAAAGTCCGTGCTCATCGAGATCAGCTTGTTGGGGAAACCGACCCACACTGCAACCGTGTACTTGTCGTCCCAACCGACGAACCACGCGTCGCCGAAGTTCGACGTGGTGCCCGTCTTGCCGGCGGCGAACTGCCCGATCGCGGCACGTACGCCTGTGCCCTCCTTGATCACCGTCTCCAGCGCCGCAGTCTCTTCGGAAGCAACCCAGCTCGGCAGCACACGCGTGCGCAGCACGCGATTTACGTCTCTGTCGTGGCCGTCGGGCAAATCCTGACCGCCGGGCGCGGTGACTTCCTGAATGCCGTTGGGAGCGCCGTCTGCAACCAACGAGCTGCCGATGCGATTGCCGCCCTCGGCGAGCGTCTCATAGGCGTGCGCCATGTCGATTGGTGTCACTCCGACCTTCAAACCGCCGATCGTCATCGAGGGGTTGGTGGAGATGGGTGTCCGGACACCCATGCGGTGCGCAAGGCGCGCGATGTTTGCGGTGCCCACATGAAGGCCCACTTCGGCAAAGACGGAGTTGTCTGACCAGGTGGTGGCTTCCAGGAGCGTGCGCGGACCCACATAGGCGTTGTTGTCGTTATGGACGTAGAACTTTTCCCTGCCATCGGTGCCGGGTACGTTGAACACCTTGGGTGCCGAGACCCAGCGCGAGTCAAGCGTAATGCCGTGCTCAAGCGCCGCGGCGAGATCGAACGCCTTGAACGAAGACCCCGGCTGGCGCTCGCCCGCTGTCGCCAAGTTGAACGGTGTTTCGTCGTAGTTGCGCCCGCCAACCATCGCGCGCACGTCGCCCGTGGAGTTTTCGATCGCAACCAGCGCTGCGCTCGGTCCTTCAGAGCTTGGAAGGTAGGCGTCAACGGCCTGTTCGGCTGCGCGTTGCAGCCCCAAATCGAGCGTGGTGTGCACCGTGAGGCCACCCTCAAGTGCACGCTGCGGCGAGTAGCGTTCAAGCAGCTGTTGTTCGACCCAGCTGGTGAAGTAGCCCGTCTGCAGGCCGTCGACGGGTGCGACCTCCGGCGGCTGGATGTTCTGCGCCGGCGGTAGCGGCGCATGGACTGATTCCTGGTATTCGGCGACGTTGATGTAGTGCTGGTTGAGCATGTCCTTCAACACGACCCCCCGGCGCGCGAGTGCCGCGCTGGGATTGGTCGCCGGGTCAAATCCCGACGGCGAGGCGATGATGCCCGCCAGCAGCGCCGCCTGCCACGGCTGCAGGCGCGAGATGCACAATGGCGCTCGCGGCAGTCCGCAGCCGATGTTGTTGGGTTCGTGGCCGAAGTAGACCTGTGCTGCTGACTCGATCCCGTAAGCGCCGTCGCCGAAGTAGATCGTGTTCAGATACTCGGTGAGGATCTTTTCCTTGGGCCATTTGTGCGTCAGCTGGAAAGCCAGTGCGGCCTCGCGCAACTTCTCAAAGACCGTGCGCTGGCCCTGCGCTTCCAACGCGTTCTTGACGAACTGCTCGGCGATCGTGGATCCGCCCTCGACAGCGTGCTGGTGAAGTACGTCTTCCAGCGCCGCACGCACGATCCCGCGCGGATCGACGCCGGGCTCGGTGTAAAAGCGCTTGTCCTCAATCGAAACCACGGCCTCCTTGACGATGCGCGGTATCTGGGATGGACTCAGCAGGATCCGGTTCTGCTCGGAGAGCACGTCCAGCGGGCGGCCCTGGTCATCGAGCAAAATCGAATTCTTGGCGTGAGTGAACTGATAGCGGTCATCGAGGTGCGGCAAGTCCGACGCCACCGCCAAAAAGATGCCGTAGATGAACGACACCAGTGCCAGCGTCAATCCGGTGGCAAGGATGGCGGCAAAACGCAGCTTGCGCAGGCGTCGCTTCAAACGGACCGGTGGGATCGCTGCGGGGTCCGGTCCCGCTGCGCCCGCAGGGGGTGCGGGCGGATAACGGGGTCGGTCGCGCCGAGACTCGCCTCCGAGGAGCGCCACGGGCCCGTCGCTGCGGGGCGGGGTGTCCAGATGCGAGTCCTCGCTCATTGACACGGGTTGCGCGCCTCCCAAGGGTTGCAGGGCGTGTTCCTGGTCGCGCACCAACAACCGCAGCTACCAGGAGCAGATCCACGCGGGGGCGGGGAGTCTAGCATTGGCGACCGATGTCCAGACTCGATACGCCGCCGGACGCGCAGGATGTGGCCACCGAAGCGGCCACGCTCCAGCGCGGTTCTGTGGATTGCCTGCCGGCGGGAGCGCTCGAGCACAAGTGCGCTGCCGCACGGCAGCGCGGAGAGGGCTTGCGCGTGAAGCTGGGGATCGACCCCACGGCGCGCGACATC
>CAJCHW010000101.1 GCA_903970125.1 Chlamydiota bacterium | reverse complement strand
GTTAGCGCCGGTTGCTCCGGTTGCGCCGTTGGAACCGTTAGCGCCGGTTGCTCCGGTTGCGCCGTTGGAACCGTTAGCGCCGGTTGCCCCCGTTGCTCCGTTGCTCCCGTTGGCTCCCGTGGCACCTGTTGCGCCGTTGGCTCCCGTGGCACCAGCCGCTCCGGTGGCACCAGTAGGGCCTGTGGGTCCGGTTATACCTGCACCGGAACCGGCAGGACCCGTGGGTCCCGTGGCACCTGTTGCCCCGGCTGCGCCGGTTGCCCCGGTCACGCCGGCTGCTCCGGTGGCTCCATTGGAACCTGCCGTACCGGTCGCCCCAGTTGCGCCAGTGGAACCGTTCGCGCCGGTCGCGCCAGTTGCGCCGTTGGAACCGGCTGCACCCGTTGCGCCGTTGGAGCCATTGGCTCCGGTAGCGCCAGTGGCACCTGTTGCCCCGGCTGCGCCTGTTGCCCCGGTCACGCCGGCTGCTCCGGTGGCTCCCGTAGCGCCATTGGAACCGTTCGATCCGGTTGCACCGGTATCGCCCTTGCCTCCGGTCGCGCCAGTCGCCCCAGTTGCGCCGTTGGAGCCGGTAGCTCCGGTAGCACCCGTTGCTCCATTAGAACCGGTGGCTCCGGTAGCGCCATTGGAACCGTTTGCTCCGGTCGCACCATTGGAACCAGAGGCTCCCGTCGGGCCGGTCGCCCCGGTCGCGCCATTGCTTCCGTTCGAGCCGGTTGCCCCCGTGGGACCGGTCGCCCCAATGGCTCCATTCGAACCTGCGGCGCCCGTGGCACCCGTTGCGCCGTTGCTCCCGTTCGAGCCAGTGGCTCCGGTGGCTCCCGTGGCCCCCGCGGGTCCCGTGGCACCGGTCACGCCCGCAACGCCCGTGGACCCGGCTGCACCAGTGCCTCCGGTCGCGCCGGCGGGACCTGTGGCTCCAGTGACGCCAGCGGCGCCCGTGGCGCCTGTGACGCCGGCGGCACCTGTGCTGCCAGCCGCCCCGGTGCTCCCTGTAGCGCCAGCGGCGCCTGTGGCTCCGGTTGGGCCGGTTGCGCCGGCTTCACTGAGCACGCCGGTCGGCGCCGCGGTGGTCACGGTGACCGTGAACGCTGCCGTCGCCGTGTTGCCATCGTTGTCGGAGGCCGAGCAGTTGACCGTCGTGGTCCCGAGTGGGAATGCGTAGCCAGATGCCGGCACGCACGAGGACGAGGACACGATGCCGTTGCTGTCGGTCGTCGAGTAGGAGTAGCCGACTGGCGCCGTTGGACCTGACGCGACGTGATCGGTGAGGTTCCCCGGCACCGTCAGCGTCAGTCCGCCCGAGGTGTACTGGAAGGAGCCGACGTCGCAGTGGCTGGCGACACGCGCATCGCCGCGCTGATCGGTGGTGGGGCAAGCTGCCGCCTGACCGGCACCGACCGTTGGGCTCGTGGACTCCTCGGCAAAGAGGGTCGTCGAGCCGCCGTATTCTCCGAGCGGCTCAAGCTGGGGCTGGGTGTCCTTCAGGGGAGCGCCCACGCCGCAGCTGTCGCTGGAGTCGGAATCCAGGCTGTTGTTGCTGTGCGCGACCACCACATTGCAGTTCTTGCCGCCGGAATTGTTGTCCGCGACGATCGTGTTGGTGAGGGTCACGACGCCGGTGCCGCCGTTTCCGACTCCGTACGAAGCGTTTTCGTAGATCGTGTCGTTGAGGAAATTGCCCGTGCCTTCGACTGCAACGCCCTCTTGGTTGCTGTTGGAGATCGTCGAGTTGGTGACCGTCGCGGTTGCACGATGCTGGACAGCGATGCTCGATGTTTCAGAGCCCGAGAGGGTCGAGTCGCCGATGGCGATGGTCCCGAGATCTTCGATCTCAGCGTTTGACCCTTGACCACCGCCGGTGATGACCAGATAGCTGATCGCCACGGAAACGTTCTTCGGGATGTAGAAGAGTTCGTATTCGCGGCTACCCGAAGGGACGACATCGGCGCCTTCGACCTTTGCCTCAGGCGAGTTGACGCCCAAAGTCCCGGCGGGACCAACCAGAGCCTGCGTTCCGTGGGTGTTTGTAAGCGAAAGCGTCTTCGCAGGCTGGTAGATGCCAGCCGCAAGGTTGATCGTGTTGGCTTCGGTGTTGGCATCAGCACTCGTAACCGCTTCTTCGAGCTGCGTGGTGTTGGACACCGAGTAGGTGTGTGCGCACGCGTCGGCAGCTTGGAGCGCAAACCCCGTTGCTGCGACGGTGAGCGCGGCGATGCCGATCCGCAGACGTGCAAGCCATTCTTGACTCATGAATCCTCCAGTGACGTTGGGCAATTAACCATCGGTGACTTGACGATCAGCGACCGCCGAGGTCGCAGGGTCGCGCAGGGCGCACCGCTGCTACCTCACCTATGCGGTGAACATCTATCAGGCCCGGGACGCGCACGCCAAACGCGTTTACCAGCTATTAACGACCTTTTACGGCCTGGTCATATCTCTCCGGGCACCGTCGAGAGCGCAGTGCGCCCCACTCAGCGCACCTTGAAGCAGCCGCGCGCCTTGGACCACTTATTTACAAGTGGTTAACTTCTCGGGCCGCGCGGTACGCGAGACTACGCAGTCCCGCACGACTACCGGCGCAACAAGCGCAGTCACGGGTCGATGCGCAGCGTAATCGCATGAAGACTCCGCGCACCAGAGATCGATTCACGACGTCCAAATCGGCGGTCGACCGGCCGCCGCTTCGCTGGATTCGCACCAGCGCCCGGGCGATCGCCGAGTTCGCTCAGTCCAACCCTTTGCTCGCAGGGCTGGCCACGATGGCCGCAATCCTGCTGATCCTCTTCTTCATCGGCCTCTCGATCATCGCTCCGCATTCGGCAGGCAAGGAGACGAGCCTGACGGGAGCCACCAAGCTGATCTCGGGTGGAGAGGTGACTCGCGCCACGCTGCTCGATCAGGATGCCCGCCTTGTACTTACGACCGATACCGGCCAGCAGCTCTGGGCGAGCTACCCGCACGCCGAATCCTACACAGGCACCCTGGTTTCACTACTCGAACGCAAGGGCGTGCCCACGACGGTTGATCCGCAGGCCACCCAGGCAAGCCTGCACACGGTCGTACAGTTCCTGCTGCCGATCCTGATCCTCGTGACGCTGTTCGCCTTTTTCACGGCGCTCGCTCGCGATCAGGGCGGCGCATTCGCGAGTTTCTCCAAGTGGACCGGTCGCGGGCAGAAGCCCGGAGAAGGCCTCTTTACGTTCTCCGACGTAGCAGGAGCACCCGAGGCCCTGATCGAGCTCCGCGAGATCTGTGATTACTTGGAGAACCCAGGCCGCTACGCCAATCTGGGCGCCCGCGCCCCCAAGGGCGTGCTTCTGGTCGGTCCCCCGGGTACCGGCAAGACGCTGCTCGCGCGCGCGGTCGCCGGCGAGGCGCAAGCCAACTTCTTCTCGATTTCGGGCTCGGAGTTCGTTGAGTCGCTGGTGGGCGTGGGCGCAGCGCGTGTGCGTGATCTGTTCCGCCAGGCGCGCGAGGAGGCGCCCGCGATCATCTTTGTGGACGAGCTCGATGCCGTTGGGCGCCAGCGCGGCGCAGGTATGGGCCAGGGCCACGACGAGCGTGAGCAGACGCTCAACCAGATGCTCGTCGAGATGGATGGATTCGGCGCAGAGTCGGGCGTCGTGGTCATGGCGGCCACCAACCGGCCCGACATCCTTGACAGCGCCTTGCTGCGCCCCGGCCGCTTTGACCGCCAGGTGGTCGTCGACGTGCCCGACGTCCATGGCCGCGCCGAAATCCTCGCTTTGCACGCGAGCAAAACACCCGTTTCACCCCAAGCAGACATGTTGCGCATCGCGCATCAGACGCCCGGATTCACGGGCGCCGACCTGGCCAACCTCATCAACGAGGCGGCGCTGATGACGGTGCGTGCGGGCAAGACCCTAGTCGAACAGGAGGAGCTTGAAGAGGCGATCGACCGTGTCCTCTCGGGCCCGGAGCGCCGCAGCCACGTGCTCTCGCGCGATGAGCTGTGGCGAATTGCCGTGCATGAGTCCGGCCACGCGATCGTGGCGCGCTCCATCGGTAACACGGCCGCACTGCAGAAGCTCTCCATCATTGCCCGCGGGCGCGGGCGCGGCGGTGCAACCGTCTACGCCAGCGAAGAAAAACTGATGCTGACCCACCTTGACCTGACCAAGAACCTGATCACGGCGATGGCCGGCGTGGCGGCGGAGGACTACGTCTTCGGCATGCTCTCCACGGGCGGCGAGAACGACCTCGACCACGCCACCAAGATGGCGCACTCGATGGTCTCCGTCTACGGCATGAGCGAGACCATCGGCCCCGTCACCGTCGGCGAGAAGCCCGGCGAGGTCTTTGTCGGCCGCGACCTGGCGAACATGTCAAATGTTTCGGCCGCAACCCAGGAGCTGGTAGACAGCGAGACACGACGCCTGGTCACGGAGGCCGAGGACACCGCACAGGAGGTCGTGGCGCTCAATCGCCAGGTGCTCGAAGATCTCGCAAACGCACTCGTGGAGGCCGAGACTCTCGCTGGTCCTGCGCTCGACGTCTACTTGGAGGCAGTACAGCCGTGGCCTCACCCGCTGATCAAGGGTATGAACGGTCACGCCCCACCGGTGATCTTCCGCGAGCAGCCTGTCGGCATCGGCGACGTCGAGGCCGCATTCGGCGACATCGACGACTGACGCTTGTTTTTCAGACTTCGGCCGGCAGCGGTCCTCACTGGCGCAGCGTTCATCGCAAGCATCGCAGCGATTGTTGCGCTCGCTTTCAGGGGAACCGGGTCCGATCAGCCGCACGTCGCGCCGAGCGGGCCGGCCCCAACACGGCTGGACGCGACCGTCGCATCAACCGGCCAGGTCACGCTGACAAGCAGCCGCGGCCGCGCGATCAGCAAACTGCCCAGTGGTACCTACACGATCGTGGTGCGGGTCAACTCGACCCACGCCGACTTCCACCTGACCGGCCCAAACATCAACCGGACCTCCAAGGCCGGCGTTGCCTCGCTGGGCCTGTGGGGCGTCCAGCTGGTCAGCGGTACCTACCGCTACACAAACGATCGCGACCCGCGTGCCACTGCGCACGTGGTCACGGTTTACTGACCCACGACGCGCGCCCGCTCAGGGTGAGACGGCAATCAGCGGTTCAAAGCGGCCGTCGTAGACCTTCTCGATGCTTACCCGGCCGACGGGACCGTGATCACCGGCACCATTGGGCAAGTAGGTCCGGTCGGCGAGCGCCACGCCTTTAACCGTCAAGCCTGCCAGGAGAGCGTGCTCAATAGCGGCGGGGCTTGCCGAACGCGCCTTGTTCGCAGCGGCGGCAAGCACGCGGATTGTTTCGAAGCCAAGGCCGGGAAAGCTGCCGGCCGGGGCCAAGCCAAAGCGCTGCGTGTAGGCCTGCGTAAAGGTTTGCCCCGCCGCTTCTTCGCGCACGAAGCCGTAAGTCGGCACCAGCGCATTTTCCAATGCCTGTGGATCGGTCTTGAGCGTCAGCGGGGTGTCCAGCGTGGAGGTGCCGACCAGGACCGCTTCCACTCCATCGGCCTGAAGCGCCGACGCGAGCTGGTTGACCAAGGGTGCTGACAATGTGGTGAACACGGCGGCCGGTGCCGTCCGCAGAGCCTTGATCGTCTTCGCTGCCGCGGCGATGCCTTCGGAGCTCAGCGCCACCGACGTGCTGCCGGAGATCGTCACACCATTGCTCTTGGCCGCTGCGCGAAAATTATTCGCCAGCACGTCGCCCAGGTGATCCCCCGTCGCGCTGACGATGTACGCGGTGTCGTATCCGATTTTGTGCATAAAGAGGGTCAACCCCGTGGCTTCCGCAGGTCCTAGGGTTCCAACAGGCCAGTAGGTGGTGTAGCCCGCCTCCGCGGTGGGGTCTGGGTCACAGGGCGCCAGCATCAGCATTCCAAACTGCGAGGCTCGCGCGGCCAGACCGGTCTGCGCTTCGGTGTCGCAAGGAAGAACCAACGCCGCTGCCGCGT
The DNA here is from genome assembly GCA_903970125.1 of Chlamydiota bacterium. GTDB lineage: Bacteria > Actinomycetota > Thermoleophilia > Solirubrobacterales > Solirubrobacteraceae > Palsa-744. The sequence goes on along the minus strand of CAJCHW010000101.1, from coordinate 1,158 downwards.
CGCTGTTGAGCCGCTGCCGTAGCGCGCCCTCGGAGAGGTCATTCAGATCCTGCCCCTCGAGCTTGATGCGGACTCCGTGGCCCAGACCTTCGGCGGCATTAATCTGGGCCGACGCCACCGCCGCTCCATGCGCAATCGCGACGTTCTGTTCAGAGAACGTGCCTGCGGCGCCTTCGTCCACTACTACGACCATCGTGCCGCGGTCAAGGGACTGCGCTACCGATGGCCAGTCCGCTGCGGCGCCGGTGGTCGCCGACGAATGCGCCGTGCTAGCTGCATGGCCGCCGCCGCAGGCGGCAAGCAACAGAGCAAGTAGCACTGCACCGGATGCGAGCCTGCCAGCCCGCGCCGGCAGTGATGCCATGGCACAGCGCCGCGATCGGCACCATCCCGGTCCCGCCGGTCCGCCGCCCGAATACCTCGATGTCGATCGGCTCACGGGCTGCTGGAGCCGCTGCTGCAACAGGCGCCGCTAGGCATCTGTAGACGCCTTACATCCGGCCGCCGTCTCAACGTTTTGTGCTTTCTTGATCCAGGCGTTGGCGGTCGGTTTCGGGATCTCGGACGGCTTCGCCTTCTTGGCCTGTTTGACGTCTTTGACGAACTTCGCCAAGGCGCTGCAGGGTTGAGCGCTGGCGGCAGCATCGGCCCGCGCGGGCTCGACAGCCGCCGCGCCGGGACCGGCTGCCGCTGGCACAAACGGATCATCCAGCGCGATCCCAGACGCCCCGAGGCCAACATTTTGCAAGAAGCTCAACCGCGAAAGCTGGGCATTCTCAGCCGACAGAGCCTGTAGAGCCGTCGTCAAGAGGTTTGCGAGCAGCGTCCGCAGCTTGTGCTTGATCTTCGCTGCCCTCACCTGCTTGAGCAGTCCGCGCAGCCCGGTCTGCGCCGCGCTTTCTTGCCCAGTCTGGCTCGACGTTGTCGTGGTACTAGTCGTGGTCGTCGCAGGCGGCACTGACGCTGACGTTGTTGTCGTTTCCGTCGTGGGACCACCGGTGGCGGTGACCACGCTCGTCGTGGTCGTGGTCGTAGTTGTCGTCGGCGTCGTGGTCGTAGTGGTAGTTGGCGTCGTGGTCGTCGTAGTCGTCGGCGTGGTGGTCGTCGTGGTGGTGGTTGTAGTCGTCGGCGTCGTGGTCGTAGTGGTAGTGGTAGTTG
>CAJCHW010000100.1 GCA_903970125.1 Chlamydiota bacterium | reverse complement strand
CGGCTGGCACTTCGGCGCCAACCTCGGCACATGCGAGCTTGCAGTCGCCTTGCACTCGCTGCTTGACTCTCCCAAGGACAAGATCCTCTGGGATGTCGGCCATCAGGCCTACCCGCACAAGATCCTGACCGGGCGCGCGTCGCGGCTGGACACGATTCGTCAGTACGGCGGACTGGCTCCGTTCTGCTCGATCGCCGAGTCTGAGCACGACATCATGGGCGCCGGCCACGCGTCGACTTCGATCGGGTATGCGGTAGGGGTCAAGGAGGGCTTGCGCCACACCAACCAGGAGGGCAACGTTGTCGCGGTGATCGGCGACGGCGGCATGACCGGGGGGGTGGCCTTTGAGGCGATCAGCCAGGCCGGCGGCATGGGCACCCCGATCGTCGTTGTGCTCAACGACAACGGCATGTCGATCGCCCCCAACGTGGGTGCGCTCTCGCGCTACTTCAATCGCGTGCGCCTGAGCCCGAAGCTGTGGCATGCACGCGAGGGCGTCGAAGGTGGCCTCACGCGTCTGCCGGGCGGCATAGGCGCGGCATTTGAACGCCTGGGGCCGCAGCTGAAGGAGTCGATTAAGGCGTTCTGGGCGCCCGGGCTGTGGTGGGAGGAGCTCGATTTCGCGTACATGGGCGTGATCGACGGCCACGACGTGCGCGCGTTGCGCACGGCACTGCGCGAGGCGCTGGCCGCGGAACGACCTGTGGTCGTGCACATCGCGACCGTCAAGGGCAAGGGCTTTGCGCCGGCCGAGGACGGCGGCCTTGAGGGCATGGAGGAGTGGCACGCAGCCAAGCCCAACTCGATCCGTGACGGCAGCCCTGTGGTTGCGGCTGCAGTCAGTGCGCCCGCGCCAGGGGCGCCGCAGGCCGAGAAGCCCGCGCCCGCGTACACCACGGTTTTCGGCAACGCGCTCGTGCGTGAGGCGCAACGCGACGAGCGCGTCGTGGGCATCACTGCCGCGATGAACTCCGGCACCGGGCTCAACCTGCTGCAGAAGGCGATCCCGGACCGCTACTTCGACGTGGGCATAGCCGAGCAGCAGGCGGTGCTGTTCGCGGCGGGGCTTTCGCTGTCCGGCGTCAAGCCCGTGGCCGCGATCTACTCGACGTTCTTGCAACGCGCCTATGACCAGATCGTCCACGACGTCTGTTTGCAGAAGCTCAATGTCGTCTTTGCGCTCGACCGTGCAGGCTTGGTTGGCGACGACGGGCCGACCCATCACGGCGCGTTCGACATCGCCTACATGCGCTGCCTGCCCAACATCGTGCTGATGGCTCCGCGCGATGAGGCGATGCTTGTGAACATGCTCCACACGGCGCTCACCTACGACGACGGCCCGGTTGCATTGCGCTACCCGCGCGGCTCGGGCACGGGTGTGCCACTGCCTTCTACGCCTCATGCGATTGCCATCGGCACCGGTGAGATCCTCCGCGAAGCCGGGGGCGAGCAGGCGGTGGCCGCGGCGACCAACGGTGCCACCGTGGCGCGCGGGGCGACGGATCCGCGCGAGCCGATACGGGCGCGCGTGGCATTGATCGGCTATGGCAGCGGCGTGGGCAAGGCGCTCGAGGCCGCCGATCTGCTTGCCGAAGAGGGCCTGCTCGTGACCGTCGCAGATGCGCGTTTCGCCAAGCCCATCGATGCCGGCCTGATGGCGCAGCTGGCCGCCGAGCACGATCTGCTCGTGACAGTCGAGGAGGGGGTGCTGGCGGGTGGCTTTGGCACCGCAGTGTGGGAGACACTGAGCGACTCCGGCTTGCAGACCGGCGCCGCGGCTGCAGGCTTGCCCAGGATCATCCGCGTGGGCCTGCCGGACAGCTTCGTGACCCATGGCAAGCCTGAGCTGCTGCACGAGGAGGTCGGGTTCACGGGCAGGCGCATCGCCGAGCGTGTGCAGGCTGCGATCAGCGCTCACGCCACTGCAGCAGCGTTGGCGTCCTCGTAAGCCGGCGCGCGCCCGAACGCGCTGCAGCTCGGCGATCCGATGGTTCGGGAGCCTGTCACGCGGTCCGGAGCCGCGAAGAATGACCAACTGTGATGTTGCGCACAGTTATGTCGTCAGAGTATGTAACCGAGCAAGCGCACCGAAGGAGCCCGTCGACAACTGGGACGCTGATGTCTGCCCGTATGCAGACCCCGAGGAGGCGGCGCAGCGTACGCAGGGTGAACGCGACGCCGAAGACCGCTTAGGCCCGGAAGCCGCCGGGCCTCCATCGACGCCAGCTTGGTGCTAGGGGATGGTTCGATATCCGTCGATGCGCGACTGGGTCGGCGGCGCGCATGAAGTATCCACCGATGCCAAGGACACGCTCCACGTCACCATCTTTCCAGGACGGCGATCGGGCGGTCACTGAGGACCTGATCGCGTTCGGCCCTGCGGTTGCTCACAGTTGGTCATTCTTTGCACAAGCGCGGAAGCGCACTAGCTGCACAACTGCCTAAAGCTGTCGCCGGGTGCGCCGATAAGGTCCCTGATGGCCAAGCGCAAAGTGGACTGGAACGCGCCAACGGAGCAGCAGGTCGCACGCGGCCTCCGAGTCATGCGCGGGGTGCTGGTCGTGGCCGCCGTCAAGATGCTGATCATCGCTGGAGTTGCGTTCTGGCTTGGTGTTAGCTGGCTGGGGATCGCCGCGGTGCTTCTTGCCGTGGTCTCGCTGCCCGTCGCTTGGCGCGTTACAAATCGACACTACGCCCAGCTCAGGGCCAAAGCTGTGCCCGACAGTCCATTCTCGCTCGCAAGCTAACCTCGCCACGCCGCTGGCAAGTGTGTGATCGGCGATACCCACACGAACACCACCGAGGGGTTCTTCGGTCACGTCAAGCCCGCGATCCGTGGCACCTACCGCAAGGTGTCCCACCACTGGCTACAGGGCTACCTCAACGAGTTCACATGGCGTCGCAACGCTCGGCTGCTTAGCGATCCCATGTTTCGGGAGCTTGTCGCGCGGTCCACGGAGCCGATCGAGTCGTGAAGGCAAGACTGTTGCTGGCCCTTAGTTGTCTAACGCTCGGGTTGGCCGCGTGCGGTTCCACCGGGCTGGGACACACACGGCGCTCGGTTGCGAGCACCGAAGCTCGCCGCGCGCTCATGATTATGCGACTCGCGCACGTTGGTGGCCACGGGATGGTCGCGACCAACAATCCAAAGGGGGGTGCGGAAACGCTCCGCAAGGGCATGCCGGATGCGAAAGTGGCGTGCATCGGAGATTCGCACTCGCAACTGCACTGCACAATCGCGCGATCAGACGGCGCCACAGAACGCGTGACCCTGGTTCACGTCGGCGACTACCTGGGGCCGCCTGGGCGCCCGTTGTGGCGGCAAGAACTCCACCGTGCGATCGGCGGATAGGCCAAGGCCGTGACCGAGACACAGGCCATCGCGGCCCTGCGACGCGCCGCCGAGCGCCGTCGGGCGGCCAACGCCGAGCGGCATGCGGCATCGGTCGAACTACGAAAGCGCGTGCAGGACGCTCACGGAGCCGGGATCAGTCCGACTCAGATTGCCCATGAGGCTGGTCTTTCGCGCCAAGCGGTTTACGAAGCCCTGGGGCAACCCGATCAAGCAGGTTGACGAACTCGTCCCGCGTCGGGACGCCAACCTCTAGAGCGTCGCCATCCGTCGTCGGGATGGGCTGGGTAGGCTCCGGCTCCCGCTGATCGTTCCGCATCGTTCTCCAAGGGTATGCCATGACGCTCGGACTCAACCTGGCTTCCAGCGAAGCAAAGCTCGCACACGCACGGCAGCACATGAAACTGCTTGAGCGCGAGGTCCCCGCCGACCTTGCGGAGCGCGGCCCGTATGCGATTCGGTTTTCTCAGGTCGATCCACAGACCGGATGGTGCGACGTGCTCATGGTCCCCAACGAGACCGAAAAACCACGCCTCAGCAGCATCCTCGGCGATGTCATACACAACCTGCGGTGCGCACTGGACTACATCGTCACGGTGCTTGTGGACGCGAGCGGCGCAACGCTCACGACGCGGCATCAGTTCCCGATCTTCCGGACCGAGGACGGCTATCTCTCTCGGGTAGTCAACCACAAGAGCGGACCGCTGCAAGGGATCGCGGAGGGGCTCACCGTCTTTCGGGACTTGCAGCCATACAAGCACAAGCCCGACCCGCGACAGGACCCCCTCTGGCACATCCACCGCTTCAACAACGCCGACAAGCATCGGGAGCCAGCCGCGTTGCTCGCGATTCCGAGCGGCGCGATACAGCTCCGCTTCAACGGCATCCCGGCTGAGATCGTCCCGGTCCTTGAGATCACCGAATGGGACCCGAACAAGGAGCACGTGATCCACAGCATCCGATTCGACCCACCCAGCGCGTACAACCTCCGCGCAGAAGGCCCGATCAAACTGGCGGTCAGCTTTACAACACCCGCTTTTGAGTCCGAGCCTGCCCATTCGGTCAACCTCGTCCAGCTCCGCAAGAGCTGCGACCACGTGGCGATGGTCATCGATGCGTTCAAGCTGCTCTGAGAGGGCTCTGTTCACGACCGATCACCGCCTCTCTGACCTTGTGCGCTTTGTGACTTTTGCGAAGAATGACCAACTGTGCGCAACATCACACATGCGTCTTTCTATCTTGTGCATCATGTGGTTGACCCGAAGCACAGCAGCATTCCTCCTCCCCTTGAAACGGCCCGCATGATGCGGGCCGTTTCACGTTTAAGCCCGCAACGCAGCCCCGGAACGCGGCCTTTCGAACGCAGCCATTCAAGCCCCGCGGCGGCTGGGCCGATGCTGCAAGGGACATGCGATCACGGCTGCGCGAGAACCGGCTGGCGTTGTGCTCAGCTGGCCTGGCGTCCATCGCGGTCGCCTGGCTCGGCCTTTACGGCATGGGCTGGAACGACTACGAAGCCGAAGCCGAGCCTGCGTTTACGGCGCTTGCACACGGCCACCTGCTGATCTTCCTGCGCTTGGTCCCCTCCTATGGAGGCTCACTGGTCGAGCGCGCCCCCTTTGCGGTGCTGCCGGACCTGTGGGGCGGCGGCACGCTCGCGGTCTACCGCTCGGTCGCCGTGCCTTGTCTGCTCGCGGTTGCTGCCCTTGCCGTATGGCTGGTGGCACAGATGCGCCGCGCCACTGCAGTCGACGCTCGTGTCAGCAGCGCAGCGGCCCATTCGTCTCCGCGGTCGCGACAACTGGTCGGCGGCCGCACCGCGCGCGCGCTTGTAATCGTCCTCGTCGTGGCCAATCCCCTCACGGTCGTGGCGCTTGAACACGGCCACCCCGAGGAAATCCTCGGTGGCGCGCTCTGTGTCGGCGCGCTGCTGCTCGCCGTCCGCAAGCACCCAGTCTGGGCCGGTATCGCCCTGGGCTTGGCGATTGCCAACAAGGAGTGGGCGCTAGTGGCCGTGGGGCCGGTCCTGGTCGCGTGCGCCGCGCACGCCGCACCCATTAGGCGCCGGGCCGGCGCTCGCCTCGTGGACCACCTTCGGTTGTCCGCAGGGCGTGCGAGCGTGTTGGCTTGCCTTACAGGCACGGCCGCGACGGCGACAGCTGCGCTGGCACCCCTGGTGTTCGTCCCGGGTGGGCGGTTTGCGAGCACCGCGCGGGCGGTTGCCTCGACACCCAGCAACATATTCTCGCCCCAATCGGTGTGGTGGTTTTTCGGCCATCACAGCCCCGGCGCGCACGACCCCTTCGTCGCAGGCATCGCAGGCTTTCGCATAGCGCCGTCGTGGGTCGGGCCGATGAGTCATCCAGCGGTCGTCCTTGTCGCCGCATTGCTGAGCGCGCTGTGGTGGGTGCGCCGACGGTCCTCGCGCAACGGCGCTCAGACTCTGAGCGGCGGCCACGGGGCGCCCAAAGGTGTCCCGGCGACGGGTGCCTGGCCGACGAACGAGCTTGCGCTATTGGCGTTGGTGCTTCTGGTCAGATGCCTGCTGGACACCTGGGACAACGGCTACTACCCCGAGCCATTCCTGCTCGCCCTGTGTGCGTGGGAGGCCCTCGCGGACCCTGCGCATCCGCCGATACTCACGATCCTCTCCTGCGTCCTGGCCTGGGCGAGTTTCGAATCGGTACCGAGCCTGCTGTCCCCCGACGGTCAGTCGCTGTTCTTTCTGGCGTGGACGCTGCCTCTCGCCGGGCTGCTTGCTGCGCGTCTGTACGCGCCCAACACGCTTGCCGGCGCCACGCGCGCAATCGGGCGCAGGTTTGGAGGCCGGACCCTTTGGGACGCACCGGCGAGGCCGGTTGCAGCGGGTGCATCCCAGCCTCGCCGCCGAAGCTGCCAGCCGTCCTGACTCGCTACGCTTGGCCTAGATGCGCAATCTCGTCAGCAACCGACCGTTGCTCGGCGCCGTCGTTGCGGGCTTCCTCGGGTTTCTGTTGGACGGTGGGATCAGTCTCGGTGCCGGCGAAGGTGTGGTCACGGCCCTGGTGGGCGGGCTCGTCGTGGGCGTCGCCATCACTGGCGCACTCATGCTCGCCAACACGGCCGCTCGCCGCCGCGGACTTCGCTAGGCGCTGGGTCCACGCGCCATGCAGCGGCTGAGTTTCGCGCCCACCGTGACCACATGACAACCAGTCTGCACGCACAGCACCACGAGAGCCCATCGGCAATGCCAGCCGACGGCGAACGAGAGGGCCGACCGTTCGTGTCGCGGGGCGGCATCAAGCTGGCCAACGCGCTCGCAGCCGCTCGACTGCCCATCACGGACCGCGTCGCGATCGACGTGGGCGCGTCTACGGGCGGCTTTACCGACTGCCTCTTGCGAGCCGGCGCACGCGCTGTGATCTGCGTCGATGTCGGCTACGGGCAGCTTGACTGGGGGCTGCGTAACGACCCGCGCGTGCACGTGCTTGAGCGCCAGAACGCGCGTGCGCTGGTGCCTGAGTTGCTGCCCACGATCCCCGATCTCGCGGTCATCGACGTCGCCTTCATCTCGCTCGCCAAGGTGCTGCCCGCAGTCGTGGCCTGCCTGTCTGAGCCGCATGATGTGTTCGCCTTGATCAAGCCTCAGTTCGAGGTCGGACGTGGCCGCGTGGGCAAGGGTGGGGTGGTGCGCTCACCCGAGCTGCGCCAGCTGGCGCTCACAGGCGTCGCCGACGCCGCCGTCGCCCTGGGCGAGGCTGTGATCGAGTTCTACCCGTGCGGCTTGGCCGGACCCAAGGGCAACCGCGAAACATTCATCTGGCTCGCCGAGGCTGACCGTGCCGGCGCCACCCAGGATGCCAGCGCTGTCGCCGCGATGGCAGCCGCCGCAGATCCCGTCCTTGGCGACGGCGACACCCAAGGCTGCGGGAGCGGCTCACAGCCACAGCGACCGCGCGCGGGCGCGCGATGACGGCCGCACGTCAGGTGACCGTGCTGACGCACAGCACGCCCACCCACACAGCGAAAACGCTTGAGCAACTGCTGGCCGAAGCTCGCCGACTCGGCGTGATCTTGCGCTTCGATGAGCAGGAGACCACCAAGCACGGCCTGCAAGCCAGTGAGGGCGTACTCGTTGACGCGCCCATCAGCCATGACGTTGACGTGTGCCTCGTGCTGGGTGGCGACGGCACGATCCTGCGAGCCCTGCGTCACTATGCCGGCACGCCCGTCCCCGTATTCGCGATCAACTTCGGCGAGGTCGGATTTCTGGCGACCGTTGGCGAGGACCACATCGAGGAGGGCATACGGCAGGTGCTTTCCGGCGAGTTTGAACTGTTGAAGCTGCCAGCGATCGTGGTCGCCACCGAGCAGGGCACGAGTCGCGCGTTCAACGATGTTGCCGTCCATCGCAGGGCCGGCGAGCGCGTGGCCAGGGTTGCGTACGCGCTCGACGGCGAGGAGCTCGGCAGCGTGCGCGGCGACGGACTCGTCGTGGCCACGCCCGCCGGCTCCACCGGCTACAACCTCGCCAACGGCGGACCCGTGATGGCGTGGGGTGTGGGGGGCTTCGTGGTCTCCTTCATCGCGCCCCACTCGCTGACCGCCAGAGCGCTCGTGGCGGCACCCAGCGACACGCTCGCCATTCACAACCGCTCGCGCAATGCGCTCGATGTTGCCGTCGATGGGCGGCTCGTGGGAGAACTGGCAGCGGGAGCCACCCTGGATGCGCGCTTCGAGGACAACATGGGCACGATCGCCCAGCTGTCCGGGTACTCCTTCTACGGCCGCTTGCGCGAGAAGTTCGGTCTACTGGCGCACTGACCAAACCCCGCCTCTAGGACGGATTCCCTGGTGACCTACGCCGCCTGTCGGTGGTCGTGAAGGTCGTCGTCGGGCACCGGGGCTCCTACCGGCACGGGCATCGGCTGGTGCATCGAGGTCATGAAGCTCTCGAGCTGCTCGGCTGAGAAGCGTCGTTGCCCGCCGGGGGTGCGGTAGTAGGCGAGGTGGCCCGCGTCAGCCCACCGGCGCACCGTGGCAAGTGACACGCCAAGGTGACGCGCAGCCTGCGAGCTTGTGTATAGGGGCCGTAGGGGCTGGTCGCTGGTCATCGTTGCTGCCTCCAGATCGTCGCGATAGGTCCACCCACCGATCGTGGCGGACACCGCGTAGGGATCGGCACGACCGCCCCGCAACTTGAGCCCTTTGCACGTTTGCGCACGTTTGGGCGTGGCCGCAAGCGACCGTAAGCCGCTGCGGAAATCTACGTATCGGAAATATACGTATCAGTAACAACTCGATCGCGTGACATTTGCTACCTTTGCCACGCATTTCGCAGCAAACTGGCGCAATCCGTACCAAACCTCCTCACGGTTTGGGTCGCTGGTGGCTGCGTAAAGGGCTTGGCGATCGACTGCCGCAGGGCCGTCACGGACAAGGAGTGGTCATGGGCTGGCTTAAGTAACCGGATCGAAAGCAGCACTTCGAAGCGGCGGCGCGCCGGACCTCCCTATCTCTGGTCTGCACCGTGTCCGGTGCGCCGCGACGCTTCAGCTTGATCGAGCGCCTGGGTGACTATTTGCTGCGCGGCTGTGCGATCGCGCGCGCGCGGCGCTCGAACGCGAGCTCCTCGTCGAAGTTCGCCTTGTCGCCCTCGGCGGCCACGATCGGTCCGTCGCGTTCGAGCATTGCGACGAACAGCCGCACCAGCTCGGGGTCGAACTGGCGGCCGGCTACGCGACGCAGCTCGGTGAGCGCGTCCTGAGGGGTCATCGGCGAGCGGTAGCTGGCACGAGCCGTCATCGCATCATAGGCCTCGCAGATCGCGATCACGCGTGCCAAAAGGGGGATCTCGTTGCCTATCAGCCCCGAGGGATAACCGGACCCGTCGACGTGCTCATGGTGGGCGCGGATGATCTCTGCGACAGGCCCGTACCCGTCCAGACGACCCACCAAGGTCGCGCCCTCCTGGGGGTGACGGCGAATCGTTGCCCAGTCCTCGTCGGAGAGCAGCTTGGCGTGGAGGATGTGGTCGGGCAGCGCGAACTTGCCGATGTCGTGCAGCAGTCCAGCGGTGTGGGCGAGGTCCTGCGCGGCGCTGTCACACCCGGCCTCGCGCGCGAGCTCGCGCGCATAACGAGCCACGGCCGCGACATGACGGGCGGTCATGTGGTCTCGCAGCGCGAGAGTCTCAAGCAGCGTCGTCAGCACACCCAGCTGCAATGAGGCCAGGCGCGTGGAGCGCGCGTCCAGTTGGTCGGCGCGTTCCTCGGAACGCAGCAGCGCGAGTGTGAGCATCTGGAAGATCACCAGCACCACGATCAGACCGACCAACGCTGTCAAGCCAAAATACGTATAGGCGGCCGCAAGCACCGCCGCGAGCATTCCAGCGGCCAGCTGGGCCGGCAGCAGCGGGATGAACAGATCCCGCACCTGACGCCCGAAGGGACGTCCTCCCAGCACGCGGCTGTCGATCGCCACGATGCTGAAGTTCAAAGCGTTGGACACCATGAACACGGCAAAGGCGACCACTGCGAACGCGACGCGGTTGCCGGGGTGATGCACATCTGAAATCAGGGCGCGGGTCAGCAATCCGCCCGCCAGCGGGAAGGCCGCGTAGCCGGACATGTTGTTCATCCAGTCCGAGAATGAGATCCGTCGCGACGCCGACGAGTAGGCGGTTGCCCCGAGCCCCATCACCACCGCGGGCGCAGGCCCAAGCAGCGTCATCGCCAGGGCAAGAGCGATGAACGCCGCCGAGACACGCTGCGAGCGGATCGCGACTTCCAGTCGCTGACCCAAGAAGACGAGCGTGCCCAGCAGCAGTACGAGGCTGAGCGGGTGCCAGTCGGCGCGATGGGAGGTCAGTGCGGCGGCGGTGAGCGAGCCGAGCAGCACCGCTGCCTCGGCCACGAGGTACGGCGTTCTCAGACGTTTCGGCGTGAGCATTGGCATGACCTTGCGCTTGAGGTCGTTAACGGCCATCATCAGGTCCTACTTGACGGGCTCCGCTTGTGCCGTCCCACCGGCCGTCCGCGAAACCGCCGGGTGCGCGTGTCCCCGGTCGCCGGGGCCGTGAGGTTCATGCGACAGCACGTTTGCGCGCGAAGGCCCAGGAGTGCCGCCGATGATCGCAAACGAGGCCGTGGTCGCGCACGCCCCAAGGCCCATTGCCAAAAACGCGATCCGCGGGCTCGCGATCGCGGTGATCGCACCGCCGAGGCAGAGGCCAAGCGCGGGCGAGGCCGCGCCGATCGCTTCGACAGCACCCATCATGCGCCCGAGCAGGCGCTCCGGCGTGGCCCGCTGCACCGCACCCAGAAGCGATGCCCATTGCACCCCGTTGCCGACACCCCCAACGAACGCCGCCACGCAGGCCAGTGCGAGCGATGGGGCGCAAGCGAAGCCAACGTAGGCAACTCCCACCGCGAGTGTTCCGGCGGTCAACATGCGCCCGAGGCGTCCCTCCGCGCGGGCGAAGATGAGACTGCCGGCGATCATTCCCACGCCCCACACTGCGACCATCACGCCCCAGCCGCTTTCGCCCACCCTCAACGTCGATTTGGCATAGGCGATCTCGATCGGAAAGCCGCTCTCAAAGAACACCAGCGCTGCGGCCTGCGTGAGCAGCAGATTCCGCAGCTTGGGTGCGGTCTGGAGGTGCGCGCGCACGGCAGCCAGGCGCGCCCGCACCGACCTCTCGGCCTCCTCGACGTAGGGGTCTAGCGTTGACATGAGCAGCGCACACACCGCGAATCCAGCCGCCACGAGACACATTGCGGCGGCCGCTCCCAAGCGTTCGACCGTGATGCCCGCCAGGGCCGGGCCAGCCACCGCGGTCACTGCCAACGACGCGTTCAACGCCGCGTTGGCACTATGGGCTGCCTGCTGCTCTGTCGGTGGCTCGGCCCGAGTGCGTTGCGACTGCGACGCCCGTGTGATCGCGCCCGCGCCGGCGCCGGCACGGGCGGCCTCAGAGCGAAGCAGGGCTCCGATGGCATTGACGACCGGGCCATTGAGCGCCACCAGCAGCAGGATTCCCGGTAGCCAGAAGTGCCACAGCAAGACAGCCAGGACCGCGGCGGCGGCGGCCTGTGCGCCGCCGAGCACGCTCAGCGTGCCCCTGCGTGGCGAGAGCTCCACGCGTGCAACCAGCGCCGGCGCCAGCAACGCGGGCAACAGCGGGATGATCATCACCACCGAGACCCAGACGGCGCTGTGGGTGTGGTTGTAGACAGCGAGCGTCAGCGCACCTATGCCAAACCACGTGCCCAGCTTGGTGACCGTGTAGGCGAGGACGATCCTGCGCAGGCCGGGCGCAGGCAAGATCGCGCGCATTCGTGACAACAGGAGCCCGTGCACCGCCGATCACCGTAGCGCCTGCAGCGGCCGATTTGCGGGGTGGCTACCATGGGCGGCCAAGCGATGTCCAGGAGCGCTGAGCGATGGCTCATTGAGCTGATGGCCGATCGGGCGAGGACTGCCCTCGGCGTCTCCCTGGTGCTCGTGGTGCTGCAGGAACGCGCCGAGCTGCATGTTGCCGCCGCCAGCGGCCAGGGGCACGTGTCAGCCAGCGTGCTGCCCATCGAAGGCAGCGCTTTGGGGGCTGTCTACCGGGCCCGCAAGCCCGTGATGGTTGATCGACCGCTGCCCGGCCAGGCGACGTGGCTTGCCGAGCTTGGGCTCGAAGCCGAGGCCGCAATGGTCGAGCCACTCGCACTCGACGGCCCCGATGGCGGGATGATTGTTGCGCTGCGCCGCGAGCCGGCCTTCGGCGAGCACGATGCCACGGCGCTGGCGGCACATGGGGCGCGACTTGCTCGTCAGCTCATGGCCGAGCGCACAGCCGAGGTCAAGCGGCTGCGCTACGGCACGCAGGCGCGCGAGCGCGAGCGCGAGCGCTGGGCCCGAGAGTTACACGACGACACCGTGCAAGGCCTGGGGGTGCTGCGGATGCAGCTCGCCAACGCGCGCGACTCCGGCGACGTCGAGCAGCTGCGTGCTGCAGTCGAGGAGGTCCTCGGCGGCCTTGAGCGAGAAGTGCAGGGGATCCGCCACATGATCACCGAGCTTCGCCCCGCGGCGCTCGGCGACCTCGGCCTCGCGGCTGCTCTGGAAGCGCTTGCGCGCCGCGCCCAGGCCGTATACGGCCTCGACGTCCAAACCGACTTTGAGCTCGGACCCGACGGCGACCAGCGGCGGCTTGATCCCGAGCTTGAGACCACGATCTACCGCGTGGTCCAGGAGGCGCTCACCAACGTCTCCCGTCATGCGCAAGCCACGCACGCCATCGTTCGCGTGGCCGAGCACGAAAACACGATCACAGCCAGCGTCAGCGATGACGGGCGTGGCCTGGGGTCAGGCTCTGTTGACGGCCGCGCCGTCGCCGCGGGCGCGGGTGCCCACACGGCGCCTTCTGCGCCCAACGGCGCCGGGTCCAACGGCTCCGGCGAGCAGGTATCCGGCGGCTTTGGCATGCCAGGCATGGCCGAGCGTGCCGAGCTGGTGGGTGGTGCGCTCGAGTTGACATCGTCTCCGGGCCAGGGCACCACAGTGCGGCTGATCGTGCCCCTCGGTGACCGGCCGGAGGTGCTTGCCGGCGCCGAGGGACTCCGTTGAGCGTTACGAGCGTCGCCCACAAGCGCGGCGGCCGCTACCATCGGTCTCGATCGGGTCAACCGGTCGTAATCGGGGTCGGCCGGAGGACGTGGTGGCCGACCGTGAACACACTCGCCTCAAGGAGAAGCGCGGCATGAGAGCTCGGATGGGCTGCGGGTCACGACGGCTGCGGGCGCTCGCGCTGAGCGCGGTGCTCGCCGGTGGCATTTGCGCCGGCGCCGGGTTGGTCGCTACTGCGACGGCAAGCGCAAGCGTTGACCCACCGGGGGTACCCGTGGTGAGTGAAGTGCAGAGCGTCACAGGCGAAGAACCGGGAATCTTGGGCCAGCCCGAAGGCCCGGCCACCGGATTTACGGAGGTCAAGATCACCGGTGAACATCTGCTGGACCAGGAAGAGCAACTTTGCGTCGCCTGCACAAACGTCGTTGTTCACTTCGGCGCCAAAGCTGTCCCGGTGTACGCGGGCACCCAGGAAGCGCTCTCGGTGGTCGCACCGCCCGGGACTGCCGGGACCACCGTGGACATTACGGTCACGACCGCCGCGGGCACGAGTGCCACAGGCGTCTCAGACCAGTTCAAGTACACCGAACCGCTGCCGGTCCCCGCAGAACTCCAGCCCACCGTGACATCGGTGACGGCGATCGGATTCGACACCAGGAGCGGCTACGGCGGCGCCGAAGTCAGGATCACCGGTACCAATTTTGAGCCGTGCGGTGTCTTCTCAGAAAATGAGTTGAGGCCACGTGCGTGCGACGAAGAGCTCGTCTACTTTGGAGGAGAACCAGTGGAGTTGCTGGATGCGTCGTCCACGGAACTGCTCGTCTTCGTGCCTGCGCCAAACGAACAGACGGTCAATGTCACGGTGATCACCAAGCAGGGCGGCGCCAGCGCGATCAGCGCCGCCTCGGTCTTCCGCTTCGGTGGCGATGCGCCGCCGTCGGCATCGATCTCATCGCCGGCCTCCGGGGGCGTGTATACGCAAGGGCAGGTGGTAGCCACGCAGTTCTCCTGCCAGGCCGGAGTCGGCACGAGCGTCCTAAAGTCCTGCGACGACAACACCGGCACGGTCACCACTAGCGGCGGTGCCGGCGAGCTTGAAACCTCGCAGCCAGGGACCTACACCTATGTGGTCACTGCGGTCGACAGGGATGGCCAGGCCGCGACCGCGCATATCACCTACTCGGTCACCGCCGCCAGTGGCAACACTGCCGCGAATCACGTCGTCCATGTCGGTCAGCATCGGGTCGTAATCGAGACCAAGAGCGCGCCGGTACTTGGTCGCCGCGCCAAGATCATGCTCGCGTGTGTCGGCGGCAAGCCGGGCACCCGATGCCGCGGCACGGTCTTGCTCACCGCGAAGGTCAAGCGCCGGGTAAAGCGACTTGTCGCCGGCAGCGTACGCACCGTGATCGTCGTCCGCAAACGCGTGATCGCACGGGCGAAGTTCTCGCTGCCGACCGGTGCCAAGAAGGTCGTCTCGTTGCGGCTCACGCGTGCCGGTCTACGCCGCTTGCACAAAGCCCACGATCGGGCCGTAAAGGTGCACGTCAAGGTCAAGCTTCGAGGGCGCCGCCGCGCCATTCGCGGCCGGGTCAGACTCAAGCGCGCGTCGGCCTCGGGCTAAGCGCGACTCGGCCGCTGCCCGGCGCGCGCCGACGCGTTCGCTACCGTTTCGCGCTATGCATCTGGAGCAGGGGGGGGACCGTCCGATCGATGTGGTCATCGCGGACGACCACGCCGTGGTGCGCGATGGACTGCGCGCTGTACTTGAGCGCGATGCATCGGTCTTTCGTGTCGTCGGCGAAGCCGGGGACGTGCCGTCGATCGTACGCGCGATCAGCGCGCATAAGCCGGACCTGCTGACGCTGGATCTGACTATGCCTGGCGGTTCGTGCCTTGCGGCGCTGCCCCAATGCTTTCTGGCCCACCCGCCGCTTGCGGTGGTGGTGGTGACGATGCGCGAGGATCCCGGCTATGCGCGCCAAGCGCTGCGAGCGGGCGTGCGCGGGTATGTGCTGAAGGAGGCCGAGCCCGCACAGCTGCTGCACGCATTTCGCCTGGCCGTGGCCGGCGGGCAGTACCTCGATCCGCAACTGGGGGCCGTGATGGTGTCCGGGCACACTGGCCAAGCAGCGCTCGCGCCGCTCTCGGATCGCGAGCGGGAGGTCGTGCGCCTGGTCGCGCTCGGTTACACCAACCCCGAGATCGCCGAGCGCTTGCATCTGGGCGAGCGCACGGTCAAGACCTACCGCGCGCGCGCCGTGGAGAAGATCGGCGTTTCCTCGCGCGCCGAGCTGACCGCGTTCGCACGCCGCGAAGGGCTGATCGAGGATCCCATCGGCATCTCCGCGCGGCTCGGCCGCCCACCCGTGCTGCCGTGATCGGGGTCTAGGTCTCCTTGGCCGGCGGCTGTGTCGCCTGCGTCTGCGCGCCCTGTGACGCCGCCAGCGCTTTGAGCTCGCGTCGCGCGTAGTCGATCCAGGCGAGCTTGGCGTCCAGTGAGAGCCGGTGCTCCTCGGCCGCCAGTCTGGCCGCGAGCGCCGATGCTCCCTGGCGAGCTGTGATCCGTGGCGCCCCCTCCTGCTCCTCGGCTTCCGTTTGGCACTCGCGCTCGTAGCGATCCAGGATCGCGAGCGCAAGCTCCGGTTCGGGCACGAGCACGGCGAACTGCCGCGCCAGCAGATGCGAGCGGCGGTCGGACTCGCGCAGCTGCGAGAACAGATACACCTGGTAGGCGCCTACGCCCTGCGCCGTGACCTTGTAGTGGACCCGCGGCATGCGGCCCTCGTCGTTGACCTGGACCTCCTCGATCAGGTCACGGCGCTTGAGCGCGTCCAACGCTGTGTACACGTAGGAGACACCGCTGAGGTGCAGCATTCCCCCGTATGTACGCTCGAAACGCTGCGCCAACTCGTAGCCATAGCTGGAGCGCTCGATCAGCAGGCCGATCAGCGCCCACTGGACCAGCGACTGCGTTGGAGCACCGCCAGCATCACGGGACCTGCCTGGAGGGCCGCTCCCTTCAGATCTGTTCAGCAGCATCAATCCCCCCGGATCGCCTTGCGCTTTGTGCTTGATGATACAGGACAGAAGGGCCAAATGTCCATCTATTCGCCGTCTGCCGTGCTTCTCCGCCGCGAGGATCTCCGCAAGCACGGCGACGGGATCCTGCCACCGCCTGGAACATTCGCCCGGGGATGGGGAGGCGTGCCGGCGGGCCAGCGCCCCCTTTTGACCGTCACAAGCTGACATATGTCAGCGAGTAGAACTTTCAACCCCGTGACTTATCAGGGCGATTGGGCGGGTGTATAAACGTTCTACGTTGATGCACCAAGACCCCAATCCGGGCTCTGCGCTCTCTCAGCCGTCCTCCCGGAGTGGAAAGGGCGCCGTACACCGCGCCCGACATGAGCCGGGATCGGGATAGGACCGCATCACGTAGCGTCTCCTCCAGACAGCGAGCCGAGTGCACGGGGGGGCACTCGGCTCTCGTCTTTAAGCACCAAACTCCGGGTAGTGCATGAGCGGCGTCCCCGCGCCGTCGCCGAGCACGGCGGCGTTACCGGCGGATGGCCAACGGCGGCTGCGAGATTTTGGCCAGCCGGGCCAAGACACGGCGCCCAGGCCGGGGTATAAATAACCAACGACGTACCAGGACACCGCGTGAGTTCCGCCCTCTACCTGTCCTCCCGGAGTGGGGGGGCACCGGAAACGGTGACCCACTCGGGGCCTAGACGGTGAGCCTGCGTTGGCGTCGGTCTCCTCCCGACAGCGGGCCGGGCGCCTGTGAGCGCTCGGCCCCTGTCGTTCATACGCGGTGTGGAAAAGCACTGTTCCACCTCGTGACTTATTAACTCCGCTCCGGTGCTGTATATGCAGTGGTAGGCGTACGCTGCGGCCAGCCCTGCTCTGCCCTCGAATGTCCTCACTGAGTGCTTGGTATGTCCTTGTGGTGTACCGGAAACGAGCAGTGCTGATGACAAGCAGGGGCGTCTAGTCTCCTCCAGACCACGGGCCGAGCGCCAGTACGGGCTCGGCCCGCGTTATGTGTCGGCGCCCGCGGGCGCCCGTGGCATCGGACTTCGCGCTCTTAGCGGGCATGGCCGGGCCGCGCAAGGGCGCTCCAGCGGGGGCCGCCGCTGATCAGGCTAGACTCCTCCAGCGAGGTTCCATGACCTTGCCATCCTCTGATCGCGCCGTTCAAGCACCGGCCAAGACTCGGTTCATCTTCGTCACCGGTGGCGTCGTTTCATCGCTCGGCAAGGGCATCGCGGCGTCTTCAATCGGCCGGCTGCTGGTCGCCCGTGGCCTGACCGTCGCGTTGCAGAAGTTTGACCCGTACATCAACGTGGACCCGGGCACCATGTCGCCGTACCAGCACGGCGAGGTGTTCGTAACCGAGGACGGTGCCGAGACCGACCTCGACCTGGGCCATTACGAGCGCTTCACCGACGTCAACACCAGCCGCATTTCCAACGTCACCGCCGGCGGCATCTACGACACCGTCATCCGGCGCGAGCGCCGGGGCGACTATCTCGGTAGCACCGTTCAGGTGGTCCCCCACATCACCGACGAGATCAAGCAGCGAATCGCGCTGATCGCCGAGTCCAGCGACGCCGATTTCATCATCACCGAGATCGGCGGGACCGTCGGTGACATCGAGTCGTTGCCCTTCCTTGAGGCGATCCGCCAGTTTCCCGTGGAGGTTGGGCGCCGCCGTTGCATGTTCATCCATCTCACACTCGTGCCCTATGTCGGGCATGCGGGGGAGCTCAAGACCAAGCCAACCCAGCACTCCGTCAACGAGCTGCGGCGTATCGGCATCGCCCCGGACATGCTCATGTGTCGCTCGGAGGGCTCGCTGTCGAGCGCCATCCGCCGCAAGATCGCGCTCTTTGCCAGCTTGCCAGAGGAGGCGATCGTCTCCGCGCGCGACGTGGCCAACATCTACGAAGTCCCACTCAGCTTTCTCGATCAGCACGTCGATTCGTTCATCGCCGAGCACTTCGCGATCACCCCCGCTGAGCCGGAGCTCTCAAGCTGGCGTGAATCGGTGGCCCGCGCAGAGGCCGCGACGCGGGTTGTCAGGATCGCGCTTGTGGGCAAGTACGTGCGCCTGGAGGACGCCTACCTCTCGGTCTGCGAAGCCCTTCGGCATGCTGCATGGGCCCAGGGTGGCAGGGTCGAGATCGACTGGATCGACTCCGAGCAGCTCGAGCACTCCGGTTCCGAGGCAGACGCGGAGGATCGGGCCGGCGTGTTGTCACAGCTCGAGGCGGCAGACGGCATCCTCATTCCCGGTGGCTTCGGTGGACGTGGCATCGAGGGCAAGATCGTGGCTGCCCGCATCGCTCGCGAGCTCGGCATCCCGTACCTGGGGATCTGTCTCGGCATGCAGATCGCCGTCGCCGAGTTCGCCCGCCATGTGTGCGGCATGGACGGGGCCAACTCGACCGAGTTCGACCACGAGACTCCGCACCCGGTGATCGACCTTTTGCCCGAGCAAAAGGA
>CAJCHW010000099.1 GCA_903970125.1 Chlamydiota bacterium | reverse complement strand
CTCATCAGATGGCCATCGCCGAGAACAAAGCCGTGTTCCACGGCTGGCCGCAGGCGTCGATCACCGGCATCACCGAAGCCTCCCCCCACGGCGGATTCACGCTCGGCGCCCACGCCGACAGCTACCCGCGGCCGGTCGCGGGTGCCGTCGAGGCACTACTCGAATCCGGCATCAAGGGGCCCTACGCGCTGGCGCTCGGATCCGACTGCTTCAAGCGCGTCGCCGAGACCGCCGAGCACGGCGGCTATCCGCTGCGCGACCATCTGGCGAAGATCCTCGAGGGCGGCCCGATCGTCTGGGCGCCGGGCCTCGACGGCGGCGTCGTGCTGAGCCTCCGCGGCGAGGACTTCCTGTTCGAGTCCGGCCAGGACCTGTCGCTCGGCTACCTCAGCCACGACGCGGTCAACGTCACGCTGTACCTCGAGCAGAGCTTCTCGTTCCACGTGGCGACGCCCGAGGCCGCGGTTCCGCTGGCCGAAGCCAGCTGACGTCGACCGCGGTTGGTCGAGAAGTCCACCTCGAGACGACTGTTCGACCGACCGACCCGTCCGAACCGCCTCATGGGCGGTTCGGGCGTTATGCGGAAGTGGACGCGGACGCAGAACACCGTGGAAGCGATCCCAGATCGTCGACGCGGGTCGAGCGCTGCTTCTCACCGGCTGTCGCGATCGAGCGCCCCCCGACCGAGACGGTGCGGAGGGCGGTTCGAATGCTGGGCGAAGGTGGAGACGGCGGGAATTGAACCCGCGTCCGCGATCGCGTGAAGGGTGACGTCTACGAGCGTATCCGGCGCTCTGATCTCATCCCCCGCTAGCCACGCCGGCCGGGTTGCGGGGGACCAGCTCCCTAAGTTGTCCCCAGGTCGGCGAGAGCAATCCGAGCTGGGTAAGCCTGCTTTCTGATCCCGGATTTCCCCACCACAGGCAAGTGGGGGCCGAGACCTCCTGCTTAGCTTTTAACTAAGCAGCGAGGGCGTGCTCATGAGAGCTCGCACTTATTGTTTCCCGGGTGATTTACGAGGCCGCCCGGGGACCTCGACTCGCGACCACCCCCACGAACCGGCCCCGTCGAAGCCTGTCGTCCCCAAGGGTGTGACGCGATTAAGTCTAGCGGCGCGCCCGTGCGCGCACGGGTTCGCTCGGCGCTGTGCGAGCGACACTCACCGCCACGGCCAGACATGGAAATGACGCGACCCCGGGTCGCTTTGAGGACCTCGCCAGCTGGACCCGAGAGTCCATCCGGTCTGGTGGCAGGGCCTCACACCTCGTGGCCTCGCTCTTTTGCGGCCCGGTGCCGCGTCGAAAATCAATCTAGACAGCGCGCTTGGCGAATGCAATACCGGCCTCAAGGAGCACCTCGCATATTGCGGCAAAACCCCCTTCCGGGCAAACGGCGCAGTCGCCGACTTCGCTCAATAGGGCCGCCTGCGGCGCTCGGCGGCCGGCTACGCAGCTGTGCTCATCGCGGCGATCGCCCGCTCCATGCTCACCGGCTGATCGACGCAGACGCGGTCTCGACCAGTGCGCTTGGCTTCATAGAGCGCCGTATCGGCCCGGTCAAAGACTTCGCTGTAGTCAAAGCGCACGCCCGGGACACTCGCGGCGGCGCCAAATGACATCGTCACAGCAACTCCGCCGCAGGCCTCGGCGCGGACAACCCCGCGCAGACGCTCGGCGACGCGCAGAGCCGCGTCGGCATCAGCATCGGGCAGCAGCACCAGAAACTCCTCGCCGCCGACACGGTATGCCGGCTCAAACGCACGCAGCGAGCTGCTGATGCGCTGCGCGACATCGCGTAGCACCGCGTCACCGGCGGTGTGTCCGGAGGTGTCATTGATCTCCTTGAAGTGGTCGAGGTCGCCCACCACGATCGCCACACTGCGCGGGACGCTCGCCACCTGTGCATCGAGCTCGACCAGGCGTGAGTTCAGCGCAGTGCGGTTGAGCAGACCCGTGAGCCCATCGATCAGCCCGGCACCACGGAAGCCCACAGCCGACCCGCCCACGACTGCGCCCACATAGCCCGCCTCAAACAGCAGCGCCAAGGGGAACATGACAGTGGCGGGGTCTGCCAGGACGCGATGGGCATCGAGCACGAAGGCGGCCGTAACCATCAGCGCGGCGGTATAGAGCGTGCCGGCGGCAGCTGCGCGCGTCCTGAGTACCGCGCAGCGACCCGGCACCATCAGCACGAGCAGCGAGAGCGCGAACAGCGGTGCCCCTGTAGCGAGCATGAACCCGACCGCGATCGAGGTCTGAAAGACGGCCCAGCCGGCTCCGATCACGACGTCCGGGCGCCGAAAGCGATACGCAAAGCGCGACAGCAGGTAATAGGGGACTGCGCCAACGATGGGCGGGATCAGCGGATGCCAGCCGAACTCCGGAGCCGCAGTGAGGATCGTCAAAAACGCGCCCACGGCGATGACGCGAAAAAGTGTCCCCAGGCGGCGGTTGAGATCGATGATGTACTCACGCTCGAGTTCCTCGGTGACCGTGCGTGTGCTGCGAACTGGATCCTGCGCGCCCAGTGCACTGGGACTCGCGGAGGGCTGGTTTTGCGAGGCGGTCAGAGCACGGCCCATGCGCCTGCCGTAGTTGACGCCGGAATTACGCCTGTGCGCACCGGAACGGCGGTCCGTAATGTCGGCGTCCGGCGCCGCCGGACGCCGTGAATCGCGATCGGCGTCGTTGCCGTCGTCTGAAACGCTGACGCGGTCGCGCCCGGCTCGCTTGGCTGCGTAGAGAGCGTGGTCGGCGCGCGCGAAGACGACATCGAAGTCAAAGGATTCCTGGATGGGAGACGAGGCGACACCAAAGGACATGGTCACGGCGATCCCGTCGATCGGCCGCTTGCGCACGCTGCTCCACATTCGCTCGGCCACCTCGTTGGCAGCCGCTGCGCTGAGGCCCGGCAGCAGCATCACGAACTCCTCACCGCCAAGGCGATAGACGGGCTCAAAAGCGCTCACGCAGTCACTGAGGCGCCTTGCGATCTCGCGCAGCACCGCGTCACCCTTGGGGTGGCCATGAACGTCGTTGATCTGCTTGAAGTGGTCGATGTCTGCAATCACAACGGCAATCGTCTCTCCCGTCACCCGCGCCTGCTGAGTGATCTCAGCGAGCTTGGGCGTGAGCGCCGAGCGGTTCAGCGTGCCCGTGAGCTCGTCCACGAGGGCCGTGCGGCGTGATGCGACGTCGAGGTCGCGCACAGCGAGCGCGGTCACCACGAGCGAGATCAGCACGAACATCTGCGCATAGGCCACCGACGGCGTGTGGAGTACCTCGGGCATGTCGACCGCCACGAGCACCAGCAGAATCAGCGCTGCGGCAATGACGGTCACGACAAAGACCACGCGGCGGGGGAAGATCAGCCCGGCCAGCAGCGGCGGCATCGTCATCGTCACGAGCGAGAAGCCACGTGGGCCATGACCCAACATCTGGCTGACAGCGAGCATCACCTCGGCAAAGAGCAGCACGCCGACCCAGATGTACTCCGGCCGCCTGCGACGCGCGACGTTGAACTTCCACAGGACCAGGTAAGCGCCGAGCGCAACAGCCGGCGGAAGCAACGGCAGCCAGCCGTAGGTGCCCACGCCCGAGACCCCCGCAACCATGAAGAAGGCGAGCAAAAACGGCGTGCCGGGGCGCAGATTTCGGGCGATGTCGGCCATCCGGCGGCGCTCGGCGTCGTCGCGACATAGAAAGAGGCCGATTTCCATGGATTGGGTATCGGCCGCTGGGCACCATTTCGTAAGCGTCAGCGACGATCACGGACACCATCCGCAAGGTGTCGCAACCCCCCTTCCGCGGGGTATCCGGGGGCCTCAGCCGGCGCGCTTTGACTGCACGACTACGCGGCCGCCCTTGCGCGGAATCATCGTCACGTTGCGCTGGCGCGCGCCCTCGTCTGCGGGGTCAACCACGGCCAGATCGATGCGCCTGGCAAGCGCGCGCAGCACGACCCGCTGCTCGGCCTTGGCAAGCTCCGCCCCCAGGCAGCGTCGAATCCCCCCGCCAAAGGCGATCCATGTGTAGGTCCCCGGCTTGGTCTCGATGAAGCGCTCGGGCCGGAACGTGTACGGATCGGGGTAGATGTCCTCGCGGTGGTGCAGCGCCAGCACCGAGATCGCAACGGGCGTGTTGGCGGGCACGACGTACTCGCCAAGCTGCCATGGCCGCTTGACCAGACGCGCGAGCAACGGAACCACCGGGCGCATACGCATGCCCTCGTGGATCGTGGCCTCGATGTACTCGTCGGCGCCCTCGTCGTCTGAGCGCACGAGCTCGTGCAGGCGATCGTAGGCCGCCGGCGTGCGCAGCATGCGCTCAAACGTCCACGCCAGCGTGTTGGCGGTGGTCTCGTGACCGGCCAACACCAGCGTCAGCAACTGATCGCGCAGCTCGGCATCCGTGAGTCCCTTACCGTCCTCGTCGCGCACCTCCAGCAGCAGCGAGAGAATGTCCGTCCGATCGCTGCGCGCCTGCTGCGCGCGGCGCCGGGCGATCGCGCCGTAGATCTGACGATCGACTACGGCCAGCGTTGCCCGCAGCACGCCCCGCGCCTGAATGCGGCGCGCATTTCGCAGTTCCACGAGCGCCCACAGCGGGTGAGCGGAGATCCGCATCAGCCGGCTGAAGGTCTGGCGCATGCGGTACTCGGCCGTGCCCTGCCGCGGCGGGCACGCCACACCGAAGACGCCCGCCATGATCACGTCCATCGTGATTGCCTGCATACGCTGGGCAAGCGCAAACGGCCTGCCCACCGGCCAGCTGTCAAGCTCGCGTTCGGTGACCTCCGAGATCATCTCCACATAGCGGGCCACCGCCTCGCCGTGAAACGGCGGCAGCAGCAGCTTGCGCAGGCGCATGTGCTGGTCGCCCACGAGCGTCAGCACCGACGTCGGCCCGAGGATCGGGCGCAGCGGCGAGTCACCCGTCAGCGACGGCGCATCGGCCGGATCGGCAACAAACAGCGACTTCACGTGATCGGGATGGCACGTCACCGCGATCGGTACATCGCGCGTCACGATCTTGACCGCCCACACGTCACCAAGCGTGCGCGCGCCCGACAGATGAAAGTCCAGCGGCTTGGAGACAAAGCGCAGCGTCTGGCGGTAGCTGGGAATCGGCAGCGACGGCGGCAGCCGCACAGCGGTGCCTGGCGGGGCAGGCCCGGCGGGCGATGCAGCGGTCTCGCCCTCAGCCGGTCGGCTCCGGTTGCGGACGATCACGGCGCTCTGCGCCAGCTCAGCCGACATCTGATCGTGATCCTAGCGACCGCCTGTCCACGCGCGTGCCGGGCGGATCGCGCGGACCCCAGCGCGCGCGGGGATCGCACTCGCATGACCCACACAACCCGCGTGCCACAATGGACCGGTGACTGACGAACATGCCTGGCTGGCCCCTCCTGGGACACCTGTGACGGGCAATGAACTGCGCGCCGGGCTGCCTGCTGCGCCGTTGCATCCCATGCCCGCCCCGGGTGCCACGACAAACGATCCTTTCGGCCGCAAGCGCCCGCGCAGCCGGATCAGGCAGAAGCTCTCAAGCGGCGTGGCCGCAGCCGTGGCGCTTATCGCAAAGTTCGGCGTCGCGATCAAGGGCATCCTAATCGCGCTGCCGAACCTGAAGCTGTTCAT
>CAJCHW010000098.1 GCA_903970125.1 Chlamydiota bacterium | reverse complement strand
AACACGGATCCCCACACGTTTGAGGCCAGCCCCAGCGTTGCCCAGGAGGTCAGCTCGGCACAGCTCGTCGTGCAAAACGGCGTCGGCTATGACACGTTCATGAACAAGATCGAGTCCGCTGACATGAGCTCGTCGCGAAAGGTCATCGAAGTGCAGAAGCTCTTGGGCCTGCCGGACTCCACGCCCAATCCGCACCTCTGGTACGAGCCCGCCACGATGCCCGCGGTGGCGCGTGCGCTCGCGGCCGGCCTGGCGGCGCTCGAGCCCGACCACGCCGCTTACTTTCGGGCCAACGCACGCGCCTTTGACGCCTCGCTTGCGCCCTGGTACGCGGCGCTTGCCGAAGTGCGCAAAAGCTTCCCAAAAACGCCCGTGGCAACGACGGAGCCGGTCGGCGATTACATGTTGCAAGCCGCCGGCACGGCCAATCGCACGCCCTTCACGATGCAGGCCGACATCATGAACGGTGTCGATCCCGCGCCCCAGGACGTGGCGCTCCAGGACCATCTGTTCTCTGCCCATCTGGTCAAGGTCTTCGTCTACAACCAGCAGGTCGTCGACACGACCACGGAAGCATTTCTGTCGGCAGCCAAGAGTGCGGGCGTGCCCGTGGTAGGCGTATACGAGACGATGCCGTCGGGCTACGACTACCAATCCTGGATGCTCGCCGAGGTACGGGCCCTGCGCGCGGCGATCGCCCAAAACGTCTCCACGCAGAAGCTGTGATGACGGGCGCGCCGGCGGCAGATGAGCGCGAAGCGGTCCTGGAGGTGCAGGGCGTTGACGTGCACCTGGGCAACCGTCAGGTGCTCAGCGACGTGTCCTTCACCGTCGGCGCAAATGACTTCACCGGTCTGATCGGCGCAAACGGCGCCGGCAAGACCACGCTGATGCGCGTGATCCTGGGCCTGCAGCCGCCGAGTAGCGGACGCGTACGGATTAGCGGCCGCGAGGGACGCCACCGGTCCACGATCGGGTACGTGCCGCAGAAATTCGTCTTTGATCCCGACATGCCCCTGCGGGCGCGCGATCTGGTGGCGCTGGGCATCGATGCGCAGCGCTGGGGGATCGCGCTGCCGTCGCGCAGCCGGCGCGAGCGCGTCGAGGCGATGCTCGCCGCGGTCAACGGCCTGCAGTTCGCCGACACGCGCATCGGGCGCCTCTCCGGCGGCGAGCAGCAGCGCGTGCTGATCGCCCATGCTCTGATCAGCGAGCCCACGCTGCTGCTCTTGGACGAGCCGCTTGCCAACCTCGATCCCGCGAGCACCCAGGAAGTCGTCTCGCTGCTGGCCAAGATCGCCGCCGAGCAGAACATCGCCGTCTTGATCTCCGCGCACGAGATGAACCCGCTGCTGCCGGTGCTTGACCGCATCATCTACGTCGCCGCCGGCCGCGCCGCGAGTGGACGTACCGACGAGGTGGTCCGCGCCGACGTGCTCTCAAAGCTCTACGGCGACCACGTCGACGTGTTGCATGTCCACGGCCGCGTGCTCGTCGTGACGGGCGCCGGTGAGGGGTTGGATCTCCACGGCCACGAGGGCGCCATCACCGATGGCGAGGTGCTCCGGTGAGCGGCTTTCTGAGTCCTGTCTTTGAGCCGGGGTTCTTTGCCAGCGCGCAGGTGCACGTGGCGCTTGAGGTCGGCACGGTCGTCGCGCTCGTGGCCGCAGCCGTTGGCTCTTTTGCGGTGCTCCGCGGCCAGTCCTTTGCCGGCGAGGCACTGTCGGACGTCGGCACCGCCGGCGGCTCCGGTGCCTTTTTGGTCGGCGTCGGTCCGCTCTGGGGGTTTCTGGTGCTGGGGGCCGCGGCGGCGTGTGCGATGGAGCTGATCGGGGTGCAGCGACCGCGCGGGCGTGACCTGGCGACCGGCATTGTGCTGGGCGCCGGCCTCGGGCTGGCGGCGCTCTTTTTCTCGCTCGTTGCCGAATACCGCGACACCACCGGTGCGCCCGTGACCGTGCTCTTCGGGTCCCTGTTTACGGTCTCGGCATCGCTCACGCCCGCGATCGCGGCGCTCAGCGTTGCCGGCCTGGCACTGGTGCTCGCGCTCTACAGGCCCCTGCTTCTGTCCTCGGCCAGCGCCGAGCTTGCGGCCGCGCGCGGCTTACCCGTGCGGCTGATCGGAGTGCTGTACCTGGTCGCGCTCGTGCTTGCCGTGGCGCTGGCGTCGTTGACCATCGGCACGATCTTGAGCACGGGGCTGCTCGTGGGGCCCGCGGCCAGCGCGATGCGCCTGACCGCGCGGCCGGTGCGCGCGCTACTGATGGCAGGCCTGCTGGGGGTGGCGGCAGTCTGGCTTGGCGTCCTGCTCGCCTACGACAGCTTCTACTGGCCACCGGTGGGCCACGGCTGGCCGGTGAGCTTCTTTGTCGTGGCGCTGGTGATGGTCTTCTACCTGGCATCCGGACTGCCCAGGGCTCTGGGCGCACGCAAGCGGCGCCGCAGCGCGGCCGGTGAGGCGGCTTAACGTGTTCAGCGGCTTCATGGTCAACGCCTGGGAGGTGGCGAGCATCGTCGCGGTCGTCGCCGGGGTCGTCGGCTTCTTTACCGTGCTTCGCGGCTCGGCCTTCGTTGCCCACGCGGTCCCCAACGGGTCCTTTGCCGGCGCTGCCGGTGCCAGTCTGCTGGGCATCAGCACACTTTTTGGCCTCGGCGTGTTCTCGCTCGTCGGCGCGCTGTCGATTGGCGTCATGGGCCGCCGCGGCCGCCGCGACGCCGTCACTGCGCTGGCGCTGGTGACCATGCTCGGGCTCGGCGGGCTGTTCTTGAGCTTCACGACGCAGTACGCAGCGGAGACCTACTCGCTGCTGTTCGGCGAGGTGCTGGGGGTCAGCACCAACGAGCTGATTCCGACTGCCGCGCTTGCCGCCTTGTGTGTGGTGGCTGTCGCGGTGCTGTACCGGCGCATGATGCTCTCCTCCGTGTTGACTGAGGTCGGCGAGGCGCGCGGGATCTCCGCCTTCGGCGTCGAGCTCTTGTTTCTGGCGGTGGTCGCGCTCGCGAGCACGATGACCGTTCCCGTGGTCGGCACGCTTTTGATTTTCAGTCTGATGATTGGCCCGCCGGCGGCGGCACGCTCGCTGGTGAGCCGTCCGGCGCAGGCGATGTGGCTCTCGGTAGCGCTCGCGCTCCTGACCGTGTGGACGGCGATTGCGGCCTCCTACGCGACCAACTACCCCGTCGGTTTCTTCGTAGGAACGGTGTCGGCGGCGCTTTATGCGGTCGGTCGCGGCTTTGCCGGCTGGCGCTCCGGCGGCGGGCTTGTCAGCGCTACAACCGCTGCGGCAGGTGCCTGAGTGGACACCGGCGGCTCTTGGACAGATCGCGCCGAGCGCTCACTCGGTGCCGCGGGATACCGGCGGGGAGGCGCCAGGCGCGCGGTCCTGGAGTTGCTGGACCGCCAGCCGTGCGCGCTGACCGCGATTGAGATCGAGCAGGAGCTGGGCCGCGCGGGTGGGCGCTCAGCGAGATCCGCTGCGGGATCGCTACGACCCGTCAGCCGCGCGAGCATCTACCGGATCCTCGACGAGCTCGAGCGTCTGGGGCTCGTGCAACGCGTCGCGACCGGCCAGGCGATGGTCCGGTACGAGCCCGTGCGGCCCGCCGAGCACCACCATCACCATCTTGTGTGCAACGACTGCGGCGCCGTCACGCCGTTTTCCGACCAGCGGCTGGAGCGGGCCATTGTCGGGCTTAGCGAGCGGGTTCCGCTGGCGGTCTCAGAGCACGAGATCGTGCTGCGCGGGCGCTGCCGCGACTGTGCCGATTAGCCAGCTTGCCCACCGGTTGCGGGCTGCCGCAGCGCTTCAGCTCACCGAGAAGATGTCGATCGTGCCGCTGGTGGCGTGTTCGTTGGCGTTGCCCTCGGGCTCGATCACGTGATCGTCGGCCACGATTGGGCTGTTCCAGTGACCCGAGGACCCCGGCAGCGTTGCGATCGCGTGCGCCGAGCCAGGCTCATAGACGTTGATCCCGCCGCCGGACGGTTCGTAGACATAGAGCAGACCGCCCGCCAACACCGGGCTGGTGCCCGCCGTGGAGTTTTCCCAAAGCTTGTAGATCCGGCTGCCCCGCAGCGCGTATGCGGCGGTGCCCGACGACTCGGCCACGAACGCCGTGGTGTGCCCACCCTGATGGGAGATCGCCGGCTGGGTGATCAGCTGCCCTCCGCCGGGTGTGGGCAGGGTTTGGAGTTCGCCGCCGAGGACATGGTGCGAAGACGGCGGATGTCCGTCGATGTGGGCGAGGTCCAGCACGCGCAGCAACCCGTCCTTGCCACCGACAAGCACCAACTGGGAGCTGAGCAGCGCCGGTCCACCGGTGCCCAGATCGCCGTCATCGTTGTTGAGTTCTTCCTCGTTGGTGGGGGTGAACACCTGGCGCAGCGACAGCTGCGGCACGGTCAGCTCAAGCCAGGAATCGCCGAAGTTTGTGGTGCCGTTGTAGGGGGCGTTGCCAGTGCCCACGAGGATGCGCTTGCCGCCCTGCTCCACGACGGCGCCTGCCCGCGCCCAGATCGCGGAATCGCTGGCTGAACAGGTCGAGGGCACGATCAGCCGGTGGCGGTTGGCGCACAGCGTGTTGAAGATCGCGCGCACGTGGCCGCTTGAGCGGTCGATCACTGCCACGTGCCCCTGGTAGGGAGGGATATCGCCGATGTAGCCACCAGTGACCACGAGCAGGTAGGGGCCATCGATGTTCAGCGCCGCCGCGATCTTCTCGTGCTTGGGTTCGAGCGTGACTCGGGCAGGCCAGGTGCCACTTGCGTCCTCGGTGCCGTTGGCGAGCGACAGCTTGTGCACGAGCCCGTTGGGCGAGGACGCGTAGATGAACTGGCCGTCGGGGTCGGCGACCGGAGTTGCCGTGGTGATCTGTGGCGACCCGGCCCATCCGGCGTACCCGGGCGGTGTAAAGGTCCACAGGGTCTTGCCCGTGTTCGCGTCGATTGCCAGCGTTTTGCCGTACGTGGTGGTGACGACGACGACATCGTGCGTGGCGCCGTCGACTGTAGCTTCGTGGAGGTAGATCGGCGAGGAGTCCACCGTCCCCGGCAGCGTCAGTGTCATCCGATGCAGGTGTCCCACGTTGGCTTGCGTGATGCCCGTCGACGCCCCCGTGGCATCGGTGCGCTGGGGATTGAGGCCGAACTCGGGCCAGCTGAGCAGGCTCGGCTGCGGCGCGGCCGCCGCTTGCGCCCCCGTGGCGCTCGTGGCCGGTTGCGTGGCCACAGAACTGCTGGCCGGCGCGCTTGATGTGCCGCACGCGCTTGCGAACGTCGCCGCGACCAAGGCCACCGACACGCGTTGGAGACGTGCACGCATCAGTCCAGTTCTAGCGCACCTGGTGGATATGCTGGACGGCGTGGCACCCAAGCCCCAGATCGGTGAGCCCGCGCCTGACTTCGATTTGCCAGGCACCGGGGGGCCGTTCCGGCTGTCCGATCACCGCGGCGAGCGCGTGGTGCTGCTGTTTTACCCGGGTGACAACACGCCCGTGTGCACACGCCAGTTCTGCTCCTACCGTGACCGTGCCGATGACTTTGCCGCGCTGCAGGCAACGGTCGTAGGGATCTCCGCGCAGGACGTCGGATCCCACGAGCAGTTCATGGCAAAGAACTCGCTCACCGTTCCGCTGCTGGCCGACGCCGGCTCAGAGGTGGCCAAGGCCTACGGCGCGCACGGACGGATGGGCACAAAGCGCGCTGTGATTGTGGTCGACGAGCAGGGAATCGTGCGCTACCGCCACGACCATCTGCTGGGACTGGACTACCAGTCCGTAGATCAGCTGCGCGCCGCGTTGGACACGGTGTCGCCGGCGCCGGCCTGAGCGTCGGAATCGCCGCTGCGATTGGCTGGGCGGTCGTCGCCGGCACGCTTGGTGTGTAGCTCGAGCAGCTCCCCCTGCAGGCTGCGGGGTTTTGTGCCTGGCCTCGGTGAGAGCCGGTGCCACACACCACTGCTGTCCAGATCCCACGCGCTCTGATTGTCGGCAAAGGCGCGTTCGAGCACATCCATTAGCTCTGCGCGCAGCTCGGGGCGCGCGATCGGCACCGCCATCTCCACGCGGTGATCGAGGTTGCGGGGCATCAGGTCGGCGGACGCGATATAGACGGTGTCCTCGCCGTTGCGTTGGAAGGCGTACACGCGAGAGTGCTCAAGCAGGCGTCCGACGATTGAGACGACGCGGATGTTCTCGGAGACTCCCGGGATCCCCGGCCGCAAGCAGCAGATGCCGCGCACGTTGAGATCGACCCGCACGCCGGCCTGGGATGCCCCGTACAGCGCGCGGATGCACCGGCCGTCGACGAGCGCGTTCATCTTCATCGCGATCCTCGCAGGGTGCTCGGGGCTATGCGCGGCGACCGTGGCCGCGATCTCGGCGAGGATGCCGTCGCGCAGGTTGCCGGGCGCCATCAGCACGCGGCGATAGTGCAGCGGGCGGCCGTAGCCGGTCATGTAGTTGAACATGTCCGCCACGTCGGCGCTGAGCTCGGTGTCCGTGGAGAACAGCCCGAAGTCCGTGTACAGGCGAGCCGTGGCGGAGTTGTAGTTGCCTGTGCCCACGTGCACGTAGTTACGGACCCCGTCGCCCTCGCGCCTGACCACGAGCACACACTTGACGTGGGTCTTCAGTGACGGCTGGCCATAGACCACGTGCACGCCGGAGTCCTCCATCGCGCGCGCCCACTGGATGTTGCGGCGCTCGTCAAAGCGCGCCTGCAGCTCGACCAGCGCCACGGCCTGCTTGCCGCGTTCGGTGGCCTCGATCAGCGCCGGCACCAGCCGTGAGTCATCGCTGGTGCGGTACACAGTCTGCTTGATCGCGAGCACATTGGGGTCGGCTACGGCCTGCTCGACAAACCGCTCCACGGAGCTGGCGAAGGAGTCATAGGGGTGGTGCACGAGCACGTCGCCCTCACGCATCGCCCCCAGCACGTCGGGCTTGCCGTCCTCTTGGCGCAGCAGCTGCGGCGGCGTGGTGCCCGCAAACGGTGGGTAGCGCAGGTCCGCGGGTCCTGGCAGACGCGCGATCTCCTCAAGGCCACGCATGTCCAAAAGGCCTTTCACCGGGTAGACCTCGGCATCGCGCACCTCCAGCTGGACCGCGAGCTCTTGGCGCAGTTCGGCCGAGCACTCCGAGGAGACCTCGACGCGGACAACTTCGCCAAAGCGCCTCCGCCGCAGCTCGTCCTCGACCGCCTGCAGCAGGTCGGCCGCGTCGTCGGAGACCTCCAGGTCGGCGTCGCGAGTGACGCGGAACACGCCGCTCTCAAGGATCTCCATTCCCGGAAACAGCGCATCGAGATGCGCAGCGATGACCTCCTCCAGGGCCACCAGCGTGACTGCGTCGGCCCCCTTGGCGCCGGCGTCGTCCGCGGCCGGCGGGATCGAGACAAACCGCGGCAGGTTCTCCGTGGGAACCTTCACGCGCGCGAACACGCTCTGGCCGGAGACCGGGTCGCGCACCAGCACCGCCAGGCTCAGCGACAGGTTTGAGATGTAGGGAAACGGGCGCCCCGGCGCGACCGCCAGCGGTGTCAGCGCGGGGAAGATGACCTGGCCGAAATGCTCCGCCAGGTGCGCGCGCTGTCCGGCGCTCAGGCTGTCAGCCGACACCACGTGGATGTCGTGCGCCTCCAGCGCCGGCAGCAGCTGCTCGGCAAAGCAGCTGCACAGCTGGTCAGAGAGCTCAAGCACCTGCTCGCGGATGCCCGCGATGATGTCGAGCGGGCTGCGGCCGTCCTGGGTCGCACTGGCCACACCGGCCTCGATCTGATCGTAGAGGCCGGCGACGCGCACCATGTAGTACTCGTCGAGGTTTGACGTGTAGATCGAGCAGAAGCGCACCCGCTCAAGCAGAGGCACGCGCTGGTCTTCGGCCAGTTCCAACACGCGCTTGTTAAACGCAAGCCAGGAGAGCTCGCGGTTGATGTAGAGCTTGGGGTCAGACAGGCTCGAATCGGTGGTCGGCTGCGCGTTCGGCTCGGTCGCAGGCGCAGGCGGCGTGCCGGCAGTGTCTGGCGGTGGCGCTATGACCGCGGCGGCGGTCGCTGAAACGGGATCCATCACGCGCTCCATTATGCGGCGTCGGTGGGTGGCTGCTCAAGCGCCGCCAGCAGCCGATCGCGAAAGTCGGAGCGCTCGATCGCCGCCCAGCGTTTGCGAAACTGGGCAAAGAGGATCGCCCGGCGAGCCTGTTGATCGATCGCGAGCGCCTCAAGCGCGCCGTATGTCGCGCGGCGAGCGCGCGGCACCGCTGCCGGTTCGCCGCCGTTTGCAAGCGCTCCAGCCGCGAGCCTGCGCGCATCCTCGGCGCGCAGCGTGCCAATGTCGGCGCGCACACGGGGCTCAAACACGTCACAGTCGTGGACCGCACCGATCGCGTCCTGTAGCTCGCGCATGCGCCGAGCCGCCTTGGCGCCATACGGGCCAAAGCAGAAGCCTGTCAGCTCGAGCACGTAGCGCAGGCGCTTGGCCGCGATGCGCATGTCGTGCAGCGCTTTGGCGTTGCTCTCATCCAGTGCGTTTGGCGCCAGCGCGTAGAGCTCCTCTGTGCGTGCGCGCACGATCTTTGCCGCGTTGACGAACATCGGCGCGTCAGGGTGCAGCCCGTGCACGCGCTTGGCCTTCATCGCTGTCCGTTCGCCGATCGTGCGCCGGCGTGGCCGTGGCCGTGACGACGGCGCTTGGCCGCGTGGCCATCGGCCCGTCGCGCGAGCTTCTGCAGACGGCCACGCAGGTCTGACTCATGAACCTGTGCAAGCGTCCGGGCCAAAACCTCGTTCGCCGTCGTCTGCTCGTCGCGCAGGCGCCAAACGAGACCCAGCACCGCCGCCTTCTCCGCCCCCGAGCGCGCTTGCGCGTACTCAGTTAGCCACTGGATCTGGACGTCGCGGTCGCGACGCTCGCCCAGTGCGTCGGCGAGCTGCTTGATCTCGGCCAGCGCGGCAGCGCAGCTGCGCCGCGGCAGACACGGGCCGAAGATCTCAAGCGCCGCGCGCAACCGGCGCGTTGCCACGCGCATGTCGTGAAGCGCGTCGATGTCGTCGATTGCGAGCACCTCGCCGTCGCGTGCGAACACCTCCTCGGCACGCACTGACACCACCTTCGCGGCAACGCTGCGGTATGAGTCCCGCGCGTGGAGATCAGGAATCGGTCGGGCTCGTGCCACGCTCAAAACGTTACTGCGCATCGCAAATACCGGGTTAATGCCAGCCGCGAGGTGGTGCTAGCTTGTGTGGTTGATGGCCCAGCAACTATGGCTGCTTCGCCACGGGGAGGCCGAGCCTCACGGAGAGCGACCCGATGCCATGCGGCCCCTGACCGAGCGCGGCGAGCAGCAGTCGCGAGCAGCCGGTGCCGCATTACGCGCGCTGGAAATACGCCTTGACTGCGTGCTCACAAGTCCGCGGGTGCGTGCGCTCGATACCGCGCGCTTGGCCTGCGCGGTCTACGGCGACGGCCTGCATGCCGAGATCTGGGAGCCTCTTTCGATCGGCTTTGACGCCGTCGGAGCGCTGGCGCTGTTCGCGACACGCCCGCCTGATGCGCACGTGCTCCTGGTCGGCCACGAACCGAGCCTCGCCGACGTGATCGGCCAACTGACCGGGGCTCACATCAAGCTCAAGAAGGGCGGCATCGCGATGGTCGACGTCTCTGACGCCCACGAGCTGAACCCCAGCGGCGCTGCGGGTCACGTCGCAGACGGTGACGGGCGGTATGCCGGCGAGCTGGTGCTGCTCGCGCGTCCTCGCGAGCTTGCGCACATCGCGGGCGTTGCGCTCAGCGAGGTCTGACGCTACCGCCGCCGGCTCAGTCGGTGTGAGCTAGGCCGGCGAGCTGCAGGTTGGGATCCTCGAGCTCGGGACTCGTGCCCAAGGCGACCGCGTCGACATCGACAGCGAGAACGTCGGTCGTGGTCTGGATGTCCTCGGGCAGGCCGGCCTCCGAGCGCTTGGCCGCTGCCTCGACGGCAAAGCGGTACCCGATCCCAAAGTGAGTGTGGATGTAGCGCCAGCCCGGCGAGGCTGCCTTGAGCTTTTGGCGCAGCTTGCGCACGAAGACGTCAACCGAGCGGTCGCCGCGGACCATCACGTAGCCCCACAGCCGGGAATAGATCTCCTCCCGCTCAAGCACGCGCCCTTCGGCGCCCGCAAGCAACTCGATCAGCTCGAACTCGCGCCGCGTCAAGTCCAGGCTCTGCCCCCGCACGAACGCCTGGAAACGGTCGCCGCGGATCTCAAGCTCGCCGGCGCTCACAGGTGCCTTTGCGGCCCTGCCGGAAGAATTGCTGCGGCGGCGGACGAGGCCTTCGACGCGCGCGATGACCTCCTCGGGATGGCACGGCTTTGAGATCCAGTCGTCTGCTCCCAGCCGCAGCCCGCGCACACGCTGGGCGACCGTCGAGGGCCCGGTGCACACAACCACGCCGAGGTCCGGCAACTCGGCGCACGCGCGCTGCAGCCACTCCCACGCCTGCGGGCCGAGCACCGTGAGATCGACGATCAGCGCGCTCAAGCGCATCGAGGCCAGCTGGTCCAGCGGCACGGGGCTGGCAAGCACGCGATGCTCGAGGCCGATGCGCTCCAGCCGCTTGCACAGCACCTGGATAAAGCCGGTGTCGCGGTCTAGAACTGCGACCCGCAGTACCGGAGCCCCCCATGCCGCGCCACGGCTGGCGCCCTGGATCGCATCATCCTGCGTCCCCGCCGTCATTGCGCACAGCATAAGCACAACCTGAGCCGACGTGCGATGTCGCGCCGAATGGTCACAGGATCTTTACAGACGTAAACGCCCTTTGCCGCGATTTGCTGGGTTCGTCGCGCGCGAATGCAGTCAGGGCTTCGGTGTCTGGCGCGCCTGCGGGCCCATCAGGTGCGAGGAGTCCGAGAACTCACTGAAGAGCCCGGTGACGACGAATACCACCTGCTCGCCGATGTCCACGGCGTTGTCGCCGATGCGCTCGAGCGCGCGTGCCACAAGGATCATGTGCATCGCCCACTCCCGCGTGTCCGGATCATCGCCGATCTCAAGCGCCATGCGGAAGATCTCCCGGTTGAGCCGGTTGATCTCGCGATCCTGGCGCACGAGATCCTCGGCGAGCACGACGTCTCGGGTCGCAAATGCCTCCTTGCACTGCACGGCCTCGGCGCGCGCGCACGAGCCCATGCGCAGCAGGCGTTCGAGCACATCGTGGCGCACGGGTGGTTCACGCCCCGACAGCGGGATCACCTTGGCGATGTTGACGCATTGATCGCCCATGCGCTCAAGCGCCTTGAGCACGTGCAGGAGCGCCGCCACCAGGCGCAGATCTCCGGCGACTGGGGCCTGCAGCGCCAGCAGCGAGAGGATGGCTTGGTGCACTTCCATGTAGCGGCCGTCCACGCGGTCGTCGTCTGCGATGACCATTTCCGCCAGCTCGATGTCCTGGTGAGCTAGCGACTCCATCGTGCGATCCAGCTGCTCGACCACGATGTCAAGACCCCCGAGCGCGCGCTGCTCGAGCTCGCGCAGCTGCTGCTGGAAGTGGGGCCTGCCCGCCGCGGCAGGCGCCCCGTCTCCCCAGGCCCCGAAGGGTCCGTTAGCCGAACTTGCCGGTGACATAGTCCTCGGTGCGGGGGTCGCTTGGGCTCGTGAACATGTGGTGGGTGGGGCCGACCTCGATCAGTTCGCCGTCGAGCATGAAGGCGGTGCGATCGGCCACTCGTGCTGCCTGTTGCATGTTATGCGTGACGATGGCGATCGTCACGCGCCGCTTCAGCTCGTCGATCAGCTGCTCGATGCGAAGGCTCGCCGTTGGGTCCAATGCCGAGCAGGGCTCGTCCATCAGAATCACCTCGGGATCGACGGCCAGCGAGCGCGCTATGCACAGACGCTGTTGCTGGCCGCCGGAGAGTCCGGTGGCCGGCTCCGACAGGCGATCGGCAACTTCCTGCCAAAGACCTGCACCTTCCAGCGCCGTGCGCACCGCTGCCTGTAGATCGCTGCGGCGTCTGTTGGCCAAGCGCGGGCCGGCTGCGACATTGTCGAAGATCGACATCGTGGGAAACGGGTTGGGCCGCTGAAAGACCATGCCAACCGTTCGCCGGACCGCGATCACGTCGACGCTTGGGTCGTAAAGGTTGACGTCGTCGAGCACGACCCTGCCCTCGCTGCGGGCGCCGGGAATCTCCTCGTGCATGCGATTGATACAGCGGATCATCGTCGATTTGCCGCACCCTGAGGGTCCGATGATCGCGGTGACCTCGTTGGCATTGAGGTCGAGGTCTATGCCCTTCACTCGTTCTGCGTCGCCGTAGTACGCGCGCAGTCCGCGGATCCGCACGCTCGGCGCGGGCTTGTGCACGCCGGGCAGCGTCGGACTGAGGCTGGCTTCGGGCACATCGTCCATGGTGACAACTGGCGCGCCGGCTCGCGCGCCGCTCGGCGGCCAAGCGCCGCGAGGATGGTCTTTGCGCGTTGGTGAGATCGCAGGGCGGCGGCTCATCGACGGCTCACTGCATCGCGGCCATCCGCGCTCTGGTGCGCCCGTAGAGCGCGCGCGCAACGACGTTGATCGCAAGCACCGCGAGGATCAAAAGCAACGCCGCCGCCCACGCCTCGGAGTGTTCTGACGGGCTCGTGCCTTCGGCGAGTTGGTATATCCGCAGCGGGATCGAGACGAGCGTCTGGCCGGGATTCGTCGAGACTCCCGTCGTCGTCAGGATCGAGCTCGTGAAAAGCAGTGGCGCTGTCTCGCCGGCGGCGCGCGCCACCGCCAGCAAGGCGCCCGTGATCAGGCCGCTGGAGGCAGTCGGCAGTACGACCCGGACGACAGCGCGCCAGCGCGTGGCTCCGAGTGCGAGCGCGCCCTCGCGGACGGTGGCCGGCACCAGCGAGAGCACCTCTTGGGCCGCCCGGGCAACGATTGGCAACATCACGATTGCCAGCGCAAATGCGCCTGCATAGCCGCTCTGGGTGTGTCCCACCACCAGCAGGCCGAACACGAAGATGCCCGTGACGATCGTCGGCACGCCGTTGAGCAGATCGAGCGCAAAGCGCACCGCCGCCGCAGTGCGCGGGCGGGCAAACTCCGATGCGTGGAGGCCCACGAGGATCCCAACGGGGATCGCCATCGCGCTTGCCAGCGCGACGAGCACGATCGTGCCGACGATCGCGTTTGCGATGCCGCCGCCGCTTTGACCGAAGGGCACTTCTGAGTGGATCAGAAAGTCCAGGTTGATCGCGCCGATGCCCTTGATCACGACCGACACGAACACAACCGCGAGCACCACCACCGCTGCAACCGCCGCCAGCGTTGCGACCGTTTCCATCGTGCGGTTGAGTGCCCTGCGCCGCCGCAGCCGCACGTCGCCCATGAGCCGACCAGCCAGCGTGGCCGTTGGTGCTGGAGGGCTCATTCGGGGCCTCCCACGCCAGCGCCAAGGCGCAGGGGCGCCCGCCGCGCGATCAGCCGCGCGATCAGGTTGGCGATCACCGAGAGTGCCAGCAGGATCACAGCGAGGTACGCAAGTGAGGAGATCTGCAGGCTCGTCGTTGCCCCCTGGTACTCCGCGGCGATGTGGCTGGCCAGCGTGGAGCCCGGTTCAAACAGTGAAGTGTGGATTGCGTCGGCGTTGCCCACCACCAGCGCGACCGCGATCGCCTCGCCGAGGGCGCGGCCGAGCCCGAGGATGACCGCTCCCACCATGCCGGAGCGTGCGTACGGCAGCATCACCATGCGCACCATCTCCCAGCGGGTCGCACCGAGTGCCAACGCCGCCTCCTTGAGCTCCCCGGGCACGGTGCCGAACAGCTCGTGCATCACTGCCGAAACGATTGGCACGGTCATGATCGTGAGGATCACGACTCCAGTGAGGATGCCCACGCTTGACGGCGTGCCCGAAAACAGGGGGATCCAGCCGAGCACGGCGTGCAGCGCTGGCTCGATCGTCGAGCTCATGATCGGCGCAAGCACGATCAGGCCCCAGAGCCCGAGCACGACGCTCGGGATCGCGGCAAGCAGTTCCACCAGCGTCGCCACCGGCCGGCGCGCCCGGCGCGGCGCAAGCTCGGTCAAGAACAGCGCGATTGCGACCGAGGTGGGAGCTGCGATCAGCAGTGCAAAGAACGAGGTCACGGCGGTGCCGAAGAGGAAGTCGGCGGCGCCGAACCCGTAAGTCTTGGTGCTCGGGTTCGGGTTCCAGGTCTCGCGTCCGATGAACGAAAGCCCATAGTGAGAGAACGATTCGCCCGCCAGATCGCAGACCTTGTAGACCAGGGCCACGAAAAGCACGATCGCCACTGCCGACGCCAGCCAGGTCAGCCCGCGCAGGATCGGATCGCCCGCACGGTCGACGGCAGTGCGCCGCGCGCTTGAGAGGCGCACCGCGGCGACAGGGGTACCCGAGGAATATGTGGTCATGTTCGGCGCCCGCAGGTGCGACGATCGCTTGCGGCGATCGCCCAGCCTGGGGCAAGCCTCCTAGTTTTCGATCCTTGCGATCGTTGTTTCATCCGCCGACAGGATCTCAGCCGGCAGCGGTGCGAAATCGAGCTTTGGCCCGAACTTTTGCCCAGCCGTGATTGCCCATTTCAAAAACGCCTTGAGCGTGTCCGCCTTCGGTGATTTCAGTGGCACGAGCGCGTAGGTGAAGGTCGAGATCGGGTAAGCGTTCGGGGCTGAGGCGGGTGGATCGACGATCGAGACTTCGTTGTTGGAGGGCACGCTTTTGAGGGTCTTGGCGGCCGCTTCGATGCTCACCACATCCGGGACCGGGTAGTTGCCGGCGGCGTTGGCGATCAGCGCGAAGTCGAGCTTGTTGGCGAGCACGTAGGAGATCGCGATGTAGCCGATTGCGCCGGGAGTCGAGGCGATCGCCCCACCGACACCGGAATTGCCCTTGCCGCCGATCCCGCCGGGGAACGCGACCTCCGTCGACGTGCCCACCGATGCCTTCCATTCAGGACTCACGTGCGAGAGGTAGTTGGT
This sequence comes from Chlamydiota bacterium, assembly GCA_903970125.1. GTDB lineage: Bacteria > Actinomycetota > Thermoleophilia > Solirubrobacterales > Solirubrobacteraceae > Palsa-744. The sequence goes on along the minus strand of CAJCHW010000098.1, from coordinate 26,435 downwards.
GAATGCGTAGGTGTCGCCGCTTGAGTCGGAGCGGTGCACCGGGATGATCTTCAGCGCCGGCAAGGTGACGCCGGGGTTGGCGGCGGCGATCCTTGGGTCGTTCCACGTCGTCACCTTGCCCAGAAAGATTTCGGCCAGCAGCGGTCCCGTGAGCTTCAGTTCGGTGGGCACGCCGGGCACGTTGTAGGCCACGGTGGTGGCTGCCAGCGCCCACGGGATCTGCACCACGCCGTTTGCTTCCTTGGACTGGTCTTCGCTGAGCGGTGCATCGCTGGCGCCGAAGTCGATGGTGCGGGCGGTTATCTGGGCGATACCCCCCCCGGAGCCAATCGCGCTGTAGGCCACGGTGACTCCCGCCTGCTTGTTGTATTCCGGCTGCCACTGCGACAGCAGCGGGGCCACGAGCGTGCTGCCCGCACCCACAAGCTGTTTTGAGTCTGTTGCGGGAGAGCTGGAGCTTGATCCGCACGCGCCGACGGTCAGCGGGATCAGGCCGGCGAGCAAGACGGTCCTGCGATGCGGCACGGCGTCCTCCTTGTGGTGTGGGGCAGGTCCGGCGAGCTCACCGATCGGCGCAAGCGCTCAGGATGGCGCCGCCAGACGCCGGCGCCAGGCTCAGTGTGCGGCGCCCCGCAGGACCGCTTGTAAACATTCTGTAAAAGCACGCGGCGAAGTATCGCCGTCCGGCTGCACGCGCGCTGGGATCTAGACGTCGGCCTGAAAGCGGTAGCCGAAACCGGGGTGGGTATGGATATAGCTGCGCCCCGGTATGGCTCGTGTGAGCTTGCGCCGCAAGCGGCTTACGTAGACGTCGACCGAGCGGTCTCCGGGCTTCAGCTCGGTGTGCCAGGCCTCTCCGTAGAGTTCCTCACGCGTGGCGATCGAACCTTCGCGCTTGGCCATTGCCACCAGCAGCTGGAACTCCCTCACCGACAGCGTCATTGGGTGGCCGGTCGCAAGCACGAGCCCGTCGGCGGGCCAGATCTCAAGGTCGCCGGCCAAGAGGATGCCCGCCTGGCCTGAGTTGTTGCCGTTGTGGGTGGGGCTTGTGGAAATCGTCGTCGCCGTCCCTGTTGCGTGCGTGCGGAGGCCGGCAAATCAGCGCCGGACGGGCATTTTTGCGCCCGTGCGTGCAAGCCCGGTTGCAAATTGGTGATCGACCTGTGAAGAGCTTGTGAACGTTGGCGCACGCACGCAGGCACCCGTTCAGCGGGCGACCTCCGCCACCCGCCTACTTGTACGCGTTGAACACGCTCTTGTCGAATGCCAGAAGCCCGGGCTGTCCCGCGTAGCCCAGTGGCTTCAGGCCGAACAGGTTCTCGATCGTGCGCAGCAGTGAGAAGTGGTTGTACTGCCCTGTGAGGGCGCGTGTGCCTGGCTTGACGTATTTGGAGATGAGCAGCAGACCGACGTGCCCGCCGCCGACCGTCGCGCCTTCGACGCCCGTCGTGCCAGTCGCCGTCGTGGTCGTTGTCGAGGACGAGGTGGGGCTCGTGCCAGTCGCCGTCGTGGTTGTGGATGTGGTCGACGTTGGCGTGCTCCGCGCGTTTGGATAGGGGGCGTTCATGCAGCACCCCGTGGAGTCGGCGTTGGGGCCGCTCTGGGGCGCCTGGTCAAAGGTGATCGCGATCAGCCCACCGTGCTTGTAGGCCGGCGAGGACTTGATCTCGGGCACGATCCGCTTCAGGAACGCTTCGGCGGGCGCGAGGCCGGCCGGCTTGCCTGCGGCGCACGGCACTTCGGAGCCGTCGTCGCACGGGTCCGGTGCGATGTAGGCAAACGTGGGGGTTGTGCCGGCGCTGGTCAGATCGGTGCCAAGCGCGGCGATCCCCAGGTCGTTGCCGCCACAGGCCGGGGACTCGGTCAGCGACTGGAAGTAGACGAAGGGGTTGCGCCAGGTCACATAGTTGTCAGTGGTCGTCGGAGCCAGTTCGCTGTCGGGACTGCCGAGGGTCGGGTGGCTACAGCCGCCGGGCCCGCCTTCGCCGACTCCCTCACCTTCGATGTACGCGGTCCACGTGTCGTTTGCGCTGGTGAGCTCATTGGCGAGGCTGTCTGTCGCCTTCGGGTACACGCAGCCGGTGCCGATCACCTGCCCTTCAGCAGCGGGGGTCCCAGGGACGATTTCCGAGTACGTCGGGCAGTCCTGTTCAAGTTGAGCCGTTGGTCCCTGACCGCTGATGAGCGCCACCTCATTTGCAAGCTCGCCGCCGGCGACTGCGTAATAGGACTCAACCAACTCGCCCTCTTTGGGCAGGGTTTGCGACAGATACGGCGCCGTTGCGCCGGCGCCGAAGCTTTGCTGAAAGCCCTGGTCGGAAAGCACGATCAAAAAGACGTGTTTGATCGGGGGCAACGCTGTTGGTGCGGGCGGTGTGGTCCCAGCGCCCGACATGCCCTTTGAGCCCTTGTTGCGGGTGTTGGCTGGTGCCGAGTTGCCGGTCGAGGCCGCGTTTTTCGAGGCCGCCCCGGGAGCTTCAGCTGTGCCACTCCCCGCAACGCCGGAGGAAGTCGCGGATTCGCCCGCCGAGGCGCCCACCGCAGGCGCATTTGAGTTGGTGGTTGGCGCGGTGACGGCTACCCGTATTGGTCCCTGGCTTTGGGTCGCCGGGCTCACCTCGGCACCAATGACCACGCCGAAGCACAGCGGCGACATAACCGACACCGCCATCGCAGACGGCGCGAAGCGCGCCAACCCGCCGGGCAACAGACGCGTCGCCCAGGCAGCCCGCGTCGGCTCCGTAGCGACGTGCCCGGCATTTGAGTCGGCGTCGCTTGCGGGCGACCCCGCCGAAGTGAGTCGCAGACGTGTTGCGGCAGCGATGCGCTCGGCAATGGTATGCGGGAGCGGTCCGGTTCGTGCACCGCACTCCACGCAGTAGCGCTGGTCGTGAGCGAGCGCAGCGCTGCAATTGGCGCATCTTGGCTCGAACCCGCCGGCGGACCTCCCCACCGGTGGCGGCTGCGACTGCTTTTGGCCCTGCGCGGGGCTGTCAACGCTCGAACCGCTGGCCATGTCACACCAAGTATCCCGGCGCACTGTACCGGTACACCGAACCGCTTTGCGAAGTTGTAACAGTCTGTTCACAACTGGAGTGATCGGCCGTCCGATACTCGACACGACATGACGCCAACCGTGCCCTGGGCGTTGCTACGCTTCGCCGTCTACGGTGCCCACGCGACCGCACCTTCGCGAGCCGCAAACCCAGCAGGACACGACTGCGTGTGCCCAAGGAAATGGAAGCGAGCAAACCCACCGAGACAATGGACTCCGCCGGCCCGCCCATGAGCATCCCGCCCGGTCCCGCCACCGGCGCTCCGGCGCAAGGCGCCGGCAGGATTGCGGTCGACGAGGGCACGACTGCACCTCTGCCCGTGGTCGGCACCGACTCGTCGCCGGCTCACGCGGTCACGGTCACGCCGTCGCTGGCGCCCTCGGGAGCTGATCGCTGTCCTGTCTGCGGGGCGGGCGCTGCTCCCGACCAGCGCTACTGCGTGGAATGTGGACAGCGCCTCGCGCACGCTCGCCCAGTGCTCATGGGTGCCCCGGCAGCGGCCGGCTCGGGTGGGCCCGCGGAGCCCCCTCGGCGAAGCCGATTTCAGATCGGCCCCAACGGCACGTTGATCGCGGGAATCGCGACGCTGCTTTTGGCGATGGGGGTCGGGGTCGTGATCGGGAGGCTGGACAACGGCTCGTCGTCGAAGACCACCCCTACCTACATCCCGACTGTGGTTTCAAGCGCAGGCAGCGGCGCCGCCGCGAGCACCGAACAGGCCGCCGCGAGCGCTGCCACGCCGGCCAAGAAGGCCGCCACGACGACCGCCAAGGGTTCCTCAAAGGCGCCGTCCGCGACGGCCGTAAAGCCTACGAACCCAACGGTGAAGATCGGCTCCAAGGGGCACGGCGCCGGCTACCAGCACGGCCACTTCACGGGGCACTTCTTCGGTGAAGAAAACGAAGCGGAATCCGGCGAAAGCTCCACCAATTCCAAAGGGAAGAAGTGATGACGCCTACCGGCGCAAGCCCGAGCTCATCCGATTCGGTCACGCTCGACCTCGCCCGTCGCCGCGACGAGCTGACCGCGCGCGTGGCCGAGCTGCAGTGGGATCTGGGCGGACTCGCCTACGAGATGGCCGTCCGCAACCACGTCCGCGTCGATGTCCTCGTGAGTCGAGCGGCCACCCTGCAGGAGGCCGACAGCGAGCTCAGTGAGGTCGAACGGATCCTGCATATGGGTGAAACCAGGAGCGCCGGGGCGTGTCCTTCGTGCGCGGCGCCTTACAGCAGCGGCGCCGCCTTCTGCTGGCAGTGTGGGCGGCCGTTGCTCACCCACGTCCCGACCGAGGCGATCGGCGCCTAGCCGAGCTCCAAGCGCGGCGCGGCTCAGCCGAAGCGGCCGGTCACGTAATCGCTGGTCCGCGGGTCACGCGGCCGCGTAAAGATCACATCGGTGTCGTCGTACTCCACGAGCACGCCTGCACGGCTGGTCGCCTCGAGGCTGAAGAACGCGGTGCGATCGGCGATCCGCGCAGCCTGCTGCATGTTGTGTGTGACGATCACAATCGTGTAGCGGTGCTTCAGCGTTTGCATCAGCTGCTCGATTGAAAGCGTCGCGATCGGATCCAGTGCCGACGCAGGCTCGTCAAGCAGCAGCACGTCCGGTTCGATTGCGATCGCCCGCGCAATGCACAGGCGCTGCTGCTGGCCGCCGGAGAGGCCCAGCGCGCTTGCGTGCAACCGGTCTTTGACCTCGTCCCACAGTGCCGCGCCGCGCAGGGCGTACTCGACACGCCTGTCGAGGTCGTCCTTCATGCGCAGGTTACGTGGCGCCCACGCGATGTTGTCGTAGATCGACTTGGGGAAGGGGTTGGGGCGCTGGAATACCATGCCGATGCGGCGGCGTACCTCAACCGGGTCCACGCTGCCCGCGTATACGTCGTGGCCGTGATAGAGGACCTGCCCGCTGATCGAGAAGCCCTTTACCGAGTCATTCATACGGTTGAGGCTGCGCAGAAAGGTGGACTTGCCACATCCCGACGGGCCGATCAGCGCGGTGATCATGTTGCGCTGTATTTGCATCGTGACCCCGGAGATCGCGGTGTTGGTGCCGTAGGAGACGGACATCTCGCGGACGTCGAAGATCGACTCTCGCGCCGGTGCCGCGCCCGCGCGGCCTGCGCCCGAGAGCGCATCGACCGTGGCGCTCTCAGCGGACTGCATCGCGGACGCGTGCACCGGCGCACTGCCGATACGAATGCGCGGTTTGGCGCCACCGCTCGGGTGCGGCTGGGTCTGTGTGGCGTCAGCCGACGCGGTCTCGGGCGGCGTTGCGGTCTCAGCATTGGCACTGAGCGCCGCGACGCCCGACGTGAGCGCATCGAACTCTGCCTCGACGGCGCCGAAAGCGCTTTGCGATGGTGGCGTCACGTTCGGATTCATTGCACAAGCTTTGCACGACTTCGCGCCATCAGCACCCGTCCGCCCAGGCTGGCCAGCGCGATGAACGCCAGCAGCACGAACGCCGCGCCCCAAGCACGGGCGAAGCCGTAGCGTGAGGCCTGCTCGGAGGCCTCAAGGATGTAGACCGGGATGTTGGGCAGGGCCTGCCCAAAAATCCCGAACGTCACCGCGCGACCGAATACATCGGAAAGCAGAATCAGCGGCGCGGTCTCTCCTGCTGCACGCGCGACCGCGAGTATGGTCGCCGTCAAGATGCCCCCGATCGCGCTTGGCAATACCACGCCGCGCACGGTGCGCCAGCGGGTGACCCCCAGCGCGTCAGCAGCTTCGCGCATCCCCGTGGGGACCAAAAGCAGCATCTCCTGAGCGGCTCGTGCTATCAGCGGCAGCATGATGATCGCAAGCGCCAGCGAGGCATAGAAGCCGGTCTCCCCATGCCCGGCCACCAGCAGACCGAACAGCACGAGCCCGATCAGGATCGTAGGGACGCCGTTGAGCAGATCGAGAATCAGGCGCAGCGCGCTTGCGACCTTGGGCGGCGCAAACTCAGTCAAGTAGAGCGCGATCAGTATTCCCGTGGGCAGCGCGATGGCGGTGGCAACGATCATCAACAACACGGTTCCCACAAGCTCGGGCGCGATTCCCCCGCCCGCTCCTTCCGGGTTCACCGGAGGGCTCTGGGTGAAAAACCCCACGCTCAGCGCGCCTGCCCCGTGTGCCGCGACCGAGTAGATCACGATCGCGAGCACCGCCAGAGCAACTATCGCCGAGCCCGTCTGAATCGCTTGCATGATCCGACTGAGGCGCTGGCGCCCGCGCAAATGACCGGTCGGATCCAGCGGCCCGGATGGGTCAAAACTCCGACCAGCAAGCAGGTCGAATGGGGGAGCATCGTCGGCCGCCGGCTGGAGCGGGGCCGCTGACGAGGCCGGGGGATGGGGAAGCTCGGTCATCGCGCGGCCACGGCGCTGAACGCGTCAAAGCGTCGCATGATCGCTTGTGCTGCCAGGTTCAACACAAGCTCCATGGCGAGCAGAATCGCCCCCAGGTAGAACACCGCCGACAGCTGCAGCGCGTAGGGCGTCCCAAGCGCATCTTCGGCGATCCGGCTGGCCAGGGTGCCGCCAGTCCCGAACAGCGAGGCGTGAATGAAGTTGCCGCCGCCGATGACCTGCAAAGTCGCGATTGCCTCGCCGAGCGCACGGCCCAGGCCCAGAAACGCCGCAGCGACTACGCCGGAGGCCGCGGAGGGCAGGATCACGCCGCGCACCACCTCCCAGCGCGTGGCCCCGAGCGCGATCGCCCCGTCCTGCAGATCCTTGGGCACGGTCAGAAAAAGATCGCGGCTGATCGCAGCGACGATCGGGACCACCATGATCGTCAGGATCAGGCTGGCAGTAAAGAGGCCGAGGCCGGTTGTTTCGCCCTTGCCGAAAAGCGGCAAGAAGCCCAGCGTGCTGTGTAGAAACGGCTCGGCATGAGCTTGCAGGAAGGGCGCAAGCACGATCAGCCCCCAGAAGCCGAGGATCACGCTGGGGATCGCCGCCAGCATCTCGACCAGCGGGCCGACCACGCTGCGCACGCGGCCCGACGCAGTCGTGCTCAGGTAGAGGCCTATCGAGATCGCCAGTGGAACCGCGATCACCATCGTCACGAGCGAAACGACCACGGTCCCGTAGATGAATGTGGCCGCGCCGAAGTGTCCAAAGTTGGGCTGCCAGACTTCGTGGACCAGGAAGCCGATACCAAGCTGGGAGAAGGCGGCGCTCGCGCCATCGAGGACCTGGTAGAAGATCGCGCCGAGGATCACGACGGCGAGTAGTGACGCCGCCGCGCAGAGGCTTTTCAGCAATGCGTCGCCGAAGCGATCGGTCTTGGTTCCTCGAGCCCGACCCGCCGACCAGGGGCCGCGGGCGGCCGCGGCAGGCCCGAGCGCCGGGGAAAGAGATCCGGATCCGCCGCTCATCCGGCCGGGAGTCTAAGCAGTGCCGGCGCCCTCCCGGCCGCCTTTCACAACATTTTCACAACTCGTCTACGTGAGGCCCACGGCGGGGCGTTCGAGGCGTTATCCCCGCGTTCACAAAATTGTCACAGCGCACCCGGGGCCTGGTGGAATGCTCGCGCCGCTGGACTACATCACCCCACCAAGGAGGATCCTTGCTACGAAAAGCTCACCCACTCCTCGCCGCCTCGGCCCTGGTCGCATGCCTGGTGGCCGGGCTCTTCAGCGGCGCGGCTGTGGCCGCTGCCGCCCCGATCACGGGCGCCGGCTCAACACTGATTGCGCCCTTGCTCGAAGGCTATTGGATAGGCGGATTCAAGATCAAGACCGGCGACGAAGTCACGTATGCCTCCGTCGGATCCGGCGCGGGGATCACGCAGATCTCGGCACGGGCCGTCGATTTCGGCGCCTCCGACGCGCCGCTGACCTCGACCCAGGAGACCGCGTGCAACGGATGTGACGAGATCCCGTGGGCGTTGACCGCCACGGGCATCGGCTTCCATTTGCAAGGCGTGCGCAACCTGCGGCTGTCGGGTCCTGTGCTCGCTGAGATCTACCTCGGCCAGATCACGACCTGGAACAACCCCGCGATCGCGAAGCTCAACCCCAAGGAACGCCTGCCGAGCACGCCGATCACGGTCGTCTACCGCAGCGATGGGTCTGGGGATACCTACGCGTTCACCAACTACCTCTCGGACATCAGCAAGGAATGGGCGACGAAGGTGGGAACGTCCACTGCGGTGAGCTTCCCCACCGGTGTCGGCGCAAAGGGCAACTCGGGCGTCACCAGCGTGATCCTTGAAACCAACGGTGCGATCGGCTACGTCGCCGCTTCCTACCTGGTCTCGCACCAGCTTGGAGCTGCCGCGATCGAGAACAGCGCGGGCAACTTCGAGTATCCCAACATCAAGAACATCGAAAACGCCGCGTCGCAGATCAAGAAGGTGCCGGCGAACAACGAAGAGCACATCGTTGACCCGTCCAAGAAGTACAAGATCGCCTACCCGATCTCGACGTTCACCTACTGCATTGTTCCCACGAACACGACAGTGAAGGAAGAACTGACCAAGTTCATCGAATATGCAATCGGACCCGGACAGGGTTTCGGCGCGGCACTTGATTTTGCGCCGCTACCGAAGGTTGTCTTGAAGGGCGACCGGAGCACGCTGAACTCGCTGTAGCTCGGTCAAGTACGACAAGACAGAAGCGATCGCCATCAAGGCCAGGCCCCACGTTGAGCGTGGGGCCTGGCCTTTGCGTTTTGGCGTCTGCGGCGCTCGCTTGTTCGGCGTGCGAGGTGGCTGCGCCTGTGCCTCTGCTGACCCAGCGGACCTGCGGCGATAGGCTGCGCGTCGATGCCCATCATCTCCCGTTCCATCGACCGCACACTCGCCGACCTCTTGGAGGAATCGGCGCGCAACATCCAGCGCGCCGCCCTGGTGTTGCGCGAGCTGCTGACCGACTTCCCCGAGCACGCGGGCTTGGAGCGCGACCTGAAGGTCTGCGAGCAGGAGGGTGACCGCATCGCCCATGACATCTTTCACCGCCTCGCAGCCGGCCGGCGGGTTCATGCGCCCTTCGACGGCGGCGACGGACACGCGCTCGCGACAGCCCTGGACGACGTGGTCGACTATGCCGAGCAGGCAGGCACGCAGATGGGCCTGTACCGCGTGGAAGCGACAATGGAGCAGGCGATGGGATTCGCCGACGTACTCGTCGGCGCTTCGGAGCAGATCGCGGGTGCCCTGCGATGCCTGCGCACGCGCACGGATCTAGGCCCGCACCTCGTCGAGATCCACCGTCTTGAGAACGAGGGCGACCGCCTGCAGCGCGACGCCGTTGCTTCGCTGTTTGCGGGTGGCATCGACCCGATGATGATCATCCGCTGGAAGGACATCTTCGAGTCGCTGGAGGCCGCCGTCGATGCTTGCGAGCGCGTGGCACACATCCTTGAGGGGATCACACTCAAGCAGCACCACTAGCCGAACGTGCTTGGCGGAGCGCTCAGGGCGAGCGTCGCACCCTTGGCGTCACCGACAAGGAACAGTTCGAACTGAGCAGAAGCGTCTGCCGAAAGCATCGGCAGCTCGGCTCGGCCCGCCGCCACGATGCGCCCGGCACGGCGAGCAACGCCGTAGACGACGACGTTGGTCTGGCTGACGCTGGAAGCGTTGCGCAGCGTGCCCGCAGCACCTTCGCCGAGGCCTTGATCTTCGAGCGAGTGGACCTGGGAGATTTCGAGCCTTGGCAGGGCGCCTGCTGGTTCGTGCACCTCCGGCGCTTCGCCCACGCGCGCTTGGACTGAGAGGCCGCGCGCCTGGGCGCCGCCGCCGGATGATGCGTTGCCCGCACCTGTGGGCAGTTGCACCTGATCGTCGACCCAGTTGAACTGGAGCCCGGGCTCAAGCAAGGCCGCCGAGGTGAGTGACTGCGAAAGTCCAGCGCCGGTGTTCTGGTACAGCACGCGCCCCTGAGCGTCGCGCACGGTGATGGCAATCGGAACGTCACGCAGCGCATACGGTGAGTCGTCACGCAGGATGACCACTGCGGCTGTGGCTTCGGCATTGGCCAGGAGCGCTGTGGCCAGCACCTGGACGTCGTGGCTGGCTTTTGTGATCGACAGGCCGCTGTGGCCCAGGGCGGCGGGGTGCGCCTTGGCTGCGCGTTCCAGCTGCGCGCTCTTTTCCTGCGTGGACTCGCACGCCGCCAGTCCAGGCACAAGCGCCGCGACAACCAACGCATGGTGAGCCCCCGCGCGCCTGGCTGCGCGGCCCAAGCGCTTGCACCACTGCGACCCCACAAGACCCGGAGTCCCGTGCTCACTCACCCAAATGCCCCGCTGACATAATCGCGCGTGCGCTGCTGTCGCGGGTGCTCGAAGATCTGCTGGCTTGGGCCGTACTCGACGAGCTCGCCCAGGTGCATGAAGGCAACGTGATCGGCTACGCGAACGGCCTGCTGCAGGTTGTGCGTGACGATCACCACGGCAACGCTCTCGCGCAGGCCCACGATCAACTCCTCGATCGTGGCGGTTGAGATCGGGTCCAAAGCCGAGCAGGGCTCGTCGAGCAGAAGCACCTCGGGTCCCGCCGCCAGCGAGCGTGCGATACAGAGTCGCTGCTGCTGGCCGCCCGAGAGCCCCAGTGCGGGCCGGTCGAGGTCGTCGCCGACCTCGTCGTACAGGCCGGCGCGGCGGAGCGCCTCGACGACCGACGCACGCAACTGATCACCGCGCGGCCCGCGGCCCGGTAGTCCCGCACGGCGTCTGCGTCGCCGCGCCGCGCGCTCCTCGCGTAGTGAATACGCCACGTTCTCGAAGACGCTCATCGGGAACGGGTTGGGCTGTTGAAAAACCATCGAGATGCGTCTGCGCAGATCGTTGGCCTCCAAGCCGTCGATCTCCTCGCCGTCGAGCGTGATGTGTCCCGCCCGAGCCGCACCCGCTGTGATCTCGGTGAGCCGGTTGAGCGATCGCAGCAAGGTGGTCTTGCCGGAGCCCGATGCGCCGATGAGCGCGAGCACCTCTCCCTGGCGCACGGGCAGGCTGACGTCTCGTACGACCCAGCGGTCGCCGTACGCCAGCCAGACCGACTCAAGTCGCATCCGCTCGACCACGTTGGAGTGGGTAGTTGTGGGCGCCCGCGGCGGCGCGGGCATGTCCACCGGGTCCTGCCACGCTCCTGATTGCACCCCCGGCTCCACCGCCGGCTGCGCAGCGGACGCCACCGCCGCTGCAGCGCTCGGCGCGGGCTCCGACCGGGGCTCGACGACCGTGCCCGCCTGCCGCGGGATGATGCGGCGAACCGGCGGCGCTAAACGTGGGTCTTGGTTCATCACTGCGCGCTTCCGGCGCGGGCAGGTCGCCAGCGCGCGAACGGGCGCTTTCGCCGGCTTCCGGATCCCAGCCGCACGACGGCAAAGTTCAGTGCCACCACGATCAGCATGAGCACAAACGCGGCGGCGTAGGCCTTGTTCGGCGCCAGCCCTTCCCCCGCCGGCGAGTTGTAGCGGACATAAGCTGTGAGGGTCGTCCCTTCGCCGCGCAGCGCCGACAGCCCGGGCAGACCACCTGCGGGGGTCAGATGCAGCGTTGCCCCCAACACGAAGATCACGATTGCGGTGTCGCCGATGATCCGGCCCATACCCAGCACCACGCCGGCTGCGATCCCCGGGCGGATTGACGGCAGCAAGACCTTGCGGATCGTGCGCGCCCTTGTCTTACCCAGCGCCTGTGAGGCCTCGCGCAGGCGCGCCGGAAGCTGCGCCAGGGCCTCGCGCGTTGCCCCCACTACCAGCGGTAGGGCGAGCAGCGAGGACACCGCACCGGCGGTGAGAAATGACCTCCCCGACACCGATCCTCCGGCTGACGTCTGCGAGAGGAAGGCCAGCACTGGACGGGCGAACAGAATCAGCCCGAACAGCGCAAACAGCACACTCGGCCCGCCCGCTGTCATTTCAATCGCCGATTCCGTAGCCCGTGCAAGGCCTGCGGGCCGGCCGTACTCGTGCAGCCACACGGCGATCGCGACGCCCAGAGGTGCCGCGATCGCGGTGCCAACCGCGGTCAGCAGCAGCGTTCCCTCGATTGGGTCCAGGAATCCGCCGGATTGGCTCTGTGCGACCGCGGCGCTTGGGTGTTCAAAGAGCAGGGCCGGATGGAGGTACGCGATGCCTTTCACGGCCATCAAGAGCACGATCGCCGCGGTGACCAGACTGACTCCAACGCCAACCACCCAGCAGGCCGCCCACGCCACGCGGTCGGCGATCGGCCAGCCGGCCAGGCGCTCGCGCGGACGTTGCGAGCGCCGCAGCGTTGCAGGCGGTTTGCGCGCGCCGGAGACCCCGAGCGTGGACGAATCCGTTGCGTTCAGTGCGCCTTCCATTGTGCTGATGTAGCGGGCGGCCAGCCTGCTCAGGTTCCGATCCCGTAGCGCTTCAGCGGCTGCTTGACGGCCCAACCGGCAAGCGAGAACAGAGCAGTGGACACGAGCAGCACAGCCCCCATCGCATACAGCGTGTGCCGCAGTGGCGCCACCGAGATGCCCTCCGCGTAGTCGATGATCGTGGCCGCCAGCGGCCGCACGGGCTCAAAGAAGAAGGTCGCCCCGTCGAGCGGATTGGCGGCAAAGCCACGTGAGCCCGACACCATCGAGAGCATGATCGACTCGCCCAGCGCGCGACCCATCGCCAGCACGGCAGCCGCGATGATGGCCGGACGGGCCGCGCGCAGCGACACGCGCCGGATCGTGCGCCAGCGGTTGACGCCAAGCGCCACCGAGCCCTCCGTCCACGTACGCGGCACCGTCTGCAGTGCGCGCACGATCAGGGCAATCATGATCGGCAGGATCATCACGGTCAGGATCGCGGTGGCCACGCTGACGTTTTCGCCGGTCAGCTGCACGACGTAGTCGACGGAGTGCTTCTGTGCTTTTGAAATCAGGTCGTGTTCGACCCACGGCACGATCACGAGCAGACCGACGAGCCCGTAGACCACCGAGGGAACGCCGGCGAGCAGCCAGACCGCGGGCTCGACCACGCGTCGCACCCGCGCCGGTGCGATCTCGACGATAAAGATCGCGGCGAGGATCGCGAGCGGCAGGGCGAAGATCACGGCAAAGCCCGACGTCAGGATGGTCCCCCATATCAACGGCCAGCCGCGAAAGTGCCAGTTGTAGCGGGCCGGTTCCTGCGGCCCCGTGATCATTGCCTTCAGCTGCTGATCGACATCGCCTCCCGGAAAAAACCAGCGGATGCCGTTGTGCTCAAACGACGGCCAGGCTTCGATCAGGATCGCGGCTGCGATCAGGCCTATGACCACGAGCACGGAGATCGTGATTGCGCGCAGCAGCCACTCCACACGCCAGTCCGACGCTCCCCGGCTCACGTCCGCCGCACCCCGCCCACCGAGGCCCTGCTCAAAGGCCTAGTGGATCGGAATCCACTGCGACGAGATGATCTTGCGCGCAGTGGCGTTGTGGGGGCTGGTGATCCAGCTGATGAACTTGGCGGTGGCGCCCTTCGGTGGCCCCTTGGTGACCATCCAGAAGTTACGCACACCCTGGTACTGGCCGGACTTGGCATTGCGCAGGTTGCACTGGATCCCCTGGTAGTTGATCGTGTGCACCCCCGTCGTGAATGCGAACGAGACAAAGCCGATGGCGTCTTCGTCGTGCTCCACCTTGGTTCGGACCAGGCCGTTGCTTTCCTCGGCCTCGGCACTTGGGGAGATCTTCAGGGTTGGGCCGAGGAAGATGTTCTGGAACGCGTCTTGCGTACCTGACGAGGCGATGCGATCGACGAGGTCGATCGGGCCCGATACGCCCGCTCCGGGCACTTCGCCCCATTCACGGACCTGACCGGTGAAGATCGCCTGGACCTGTTCCTGGGAGAGGTTTTCAAGATCGTTCTTGGGGTTTGTGATCATGCAGATGCCGTCCCGCGCGATCTTGGTGAAGACGAGGTGTTCGGGATCGCCTGGTTCGGGATCGCGTGACACATCACCGATGTCGACGCGGCCGGCGGCAACTTCGCTGATGCCGACGTCCGAGGTGCCCTGGCCGACGTGCGGGGTCGGTTCGTGCGTGGCCTTGTGCCAGGCCGCAGCGAGCTGGATCATCAGCGGAAAGATCGATGTCGAGCCGGAGATCGTGATTGCCCGCCCGCCGGCGAAGGTGCTCGCGGGAGAGGCGAGCGCCACGGCGGCGAGCAGGCATCCGGCCAGAGCGCTGCGAAGGGCCTTGGTCGGACGCTTGTGTGCCTTGGTGGTTGCCGGTGCGAGGTTGCGTGATTTGCTCATGAGAATTCGCCCGCCGCGGAGCCACGAAGGTGCTGGGAGCAGCAGTCTCGGCAGAGGCCAGGCTCCAGATGTGAACGAACTGTGATGATCACGAAAAAAGCTCGTGAAGATGGCAGCGGTGTGTGTAAGGCGCTCGCGCGACCGGCACGCCGGCGCGAAATCTGCCGGTACAGTCGCCCGCATGGGAGAGGCCTCCGGCGCGCGCATAAAGCCGACGCGGCGCGTGACGACGCGGCGCGTGATTGCCGCTCGGCCGGCTCGCGCGCCGCGGTTCTGGCTGGTGGCGCTGGCGCTCGTGTTCACGGGCCTTCTCACCGCCGCACCGGCGGACGGCTTGATCTCGCCAGTCACGCTGATAGACGGGCCGAGCTCGGAAATAACGGCGCTCGGAGGCGTGGCGATGGCTGCCGATGGCACCGGGGGCATCGTCTATCTCAAGCGCGTTGAAGAAACGGTCGCTGAACGCGTTGAAGGTCAGACCCGCGAGACCGTTGTGCACCGGGTCCATGTGTTCGCCGCGCAATACGCAAACGATCGCTGGTATCCGCCCCAACGCGTTGACGTCGGTCAGCAGTTTGACTCCTCGTTTCCCGCGATCGCGGCCGGAGAAGGCGGACGTCTTGTCGTGGTCTGGGTAAACCACTATTCGCGTAACACGGACGGGCTGTTCTCGGCGGCGCTGGAGCCTGGTTCCTCAGGCTTTCAGTCACCGGTTCCGATCGACCTGAACATCGGCGAGGCGACCGGCACCTACCCGTCGGTGGCGATGGACGGGGCGGGAGCGGCGTATGTCGTTTACCGCGTCGTCAACGCCGTGAGCGGACCGTCGCGGCCTGAAATCCCGCACGGCTACGTGCTCTCGGAAATCCGCATGGCGCACTTTGACGGTGAATACTGGACGTCGCTCGGCGCGCCGATCAACCGCAACCCTGCGCAGGCGATGGAAGCGCCGACGGCGGCCAACTCGCCCCGTGTAGCGATTGACGTCACGGGCCAGGGCCTGGTGGCCTGGCAGGAGCCCGACGACAGTTTCATCAACCGCATCTATGCGCGCCGGCTCTTCGGCACAGTCGCGGGCGACATCCTGCCGGTCAGCCCACCCACGTTCGACGGTCATCCGCTCAACGGCGCAGCCGCTGAGCTCGCGCTCGACGTCGGAGGATTTGGCGAGGGCGCGGTGGCCTTTTTGCAAGAACCCGCACCGGGCTCCGGCTTCACGCGGCCGCAGGTGTTCGTCAACGAGATCCCGACCACCTTTGACCCCAAGGGCCAGTACTTCGGCACGGCTCGCCTCGCGGACGGAGGCGGGGAAGGCCCGCTGGGCCCAATCGGGCCCTTGAGTGTCGCCGTCGACGGCAAGGGCGCCTTCGACGTGGGCTTTGGCTCCGGCGACGAGAGCCTCGAGATGCCCGGCAGCGAAACGTCGGTCGGTGAACCTGTGCGCCTCGACGATGGTGCGAGCACGGTCGCCGGCAACCCGATGCTGACCCGCGCCGAAGACGGTGCCCTGGCCGCGGCATGGTCGGTGGAAGAGCACGGCGCAGGTGCCGTGGCCGTGCTCGAACGACGCGCCGACGGCACGTCGAGCCGCGTGCTCGTCTCCGGCCCCAGTGGCGGCGCAGTTGGCGCACTCGACCTCGCAGGCTCGCACCGCGGCGATGCCCTGATCGGCTTCCTCCAAGGAGAGGGGGCCAGCACGCAGGTCGTTGCGCTCGCGGTGCGTGCGCCGCCTGGCGAATTCGTCGCCGAAGCACCACAGACCTGGACGAGCGCGGCGAGTATCCCGATCGCATGGGAAAGACCGCTTGCCGGGGCCGGTGAATTGACCTATTCAGTACTCGTCGATGACCAGCAGGTGGCGGAAGGCATCACGGTGCCCGACTACACGCTCACGCCGAGCGAGGTCCCCAACGGCGTCCACACGGTTCAGATCGAGGCCACGGACGCTGTCGGCCAGGTGGTGGACAGCTCTCCAGCGACGTTGAAGGTTGAGCGCACGCCACCGAAGATCGTTGTGAGCAGCCGCGGCTTGAGCGTGGACATCCGCGTGCTGGACCTTCCCAGCGGCGAAAGCCCTGGCGTCGCGCACGGTTCGGTGCGAGTGAGCTTCGGCGATGGGCACAGCGCGCGGGGGCGCGTGCGGATCAGCCACCGCTACGCCCGGCCCGGGGTCTACACGGTCGCGGTCACCGCCGCCGACAAAGCAGGAAACAAACGCACGGTGCGGGTGCGGGAGCGGGTCACGTGACTCGCGTGCTGGGGCCGGCCGCGTGCGTGGCGCTCGCGCTGGGTTTCGCGTTCGCGTCGTTGACCAGCCCGGCGCACGCGATCTACGGGCCCGGCAGTGGTGGGCTCGGGGCGGAACTGATCTCGGCCCATTACGAACCCTCCGGCCCCGGCGGCGAACAGCGGGGCGAACAGGCCAACGCCGAAACGACCGACGCCGCGATCTCAGCCGACGGCCGCTACGTCGTCTTCCAGACCAAGGCGACCAACCTCTTCGAATATGACGGCGAAAGCGAATCAGAACGCGTTCTCGCTGAACCACCGGGAACGATCCGCGAAGGCGGGATCTTCCGTTACGACCGGCAAACAAGGCAATTGGAGCTGGTCGCAGGCGGCAACCTGCTGGTCAGTGAAGGGACCGAGAAGGGCAAGGTGCTCGTACGCGGCGCGGCCAACCCCTCAATTAGTGAAGACGGACGCTACGTGGCGTTCTCAAGCGCGGAGCGACTCGCGCCCGGCGGCGCGCCGGGCGAACCGACAGAGCATTCCGCGACTGAACACGAAGCAGCCGTGCAGGTCTTCGTCCGGGACATGGAAAAGTCGCCAAGCGAGTACGGCGCTTACCGCATCGTCTCATCGCCCTCCGGGCGCGAAGAACCCGCGAGCTTTGTCGCACCCCATTCGCCGATCTCCAGCGGCAACCCCGGCGCGCAGCTGTGGCCCAACACGTCGGTATCGGCCAACGGACGTTACGTGCTCTTCCGCACGGAAGCTGAATCCGACATGCGGGACGCAAACAGCGTCACGACGCCGGCAGGCCAGCTGTTCGTCCGTGACACCGAAAGCCAAACCACGAGTCTCATCAGCCGGCGAGAAGGCACCGAAGCGCCGGCGGAAAGCCCCCAAGGCGACTCCGGCCCGGCGCTTGGCCCTGCGAGTATCAGCGGCGATGGGTCCACGGTCGCGTGGGTCTCCATGGACGCACCCCAACAGACCCGCTTCATCGCCGGCGAGCGCGCGACGGCCGAAGAACCGTATTACCTGTGGCGGCGCTGGCAGGAAGCGGACGCCGGCACCAGGCGGATCACGGGCATAGCGGACCTGGATGATCCGGAATGCACCACCGAAAGGCAGGCGGAATACGTCCTCAGCGAGACAGCGACGGGTCCTTGCTACGGGCCGCTGACCCAGCCGGAGTCGCGGGCGGCGTCGATCGCGGGTTCGGCGCCGGTACTGAGCGCCGACGGCTACACCGTCGCCTTTCTCGCCTCCAGCGGTTTGCGGCCCGCCGATATTGCCAAGCCCAATGGCCTGGACGTTTTCGTCACCTCGATGCGCCCCGGCGTCTCGCGCAAAGCGGGGACCTCTGAGCTGACGCTTGCCGCGAAGGGCTCGGGGGGTCGCTCGCTGGGCACAGTCGAATCGCTTGCGCTGTCCTCCGACGGGTCCACGATTGCGTTTACCAGCACGCGCGACCTCTTCGTGCTCTCAGAACCGGTACCGGTCGGCACGTTCAGCCCGCAGCCGAACCTCAGCGAACTGTACGTGATCAACCTCCGCGGGCACACGCTCCAACGCGCGCTGCTCGGCTACGGTGGTGGCGAACCGGATGGGCCGGTGGGAGCCAACCCCTCGCTGACGGCCAACGGCGAAATGGTGGCGTTCGTCGCCGGCGCCCCTAACCTGTTCTTCGGCGACGCCCACAGCGCCGGTTTTCTGGATGCCTTCACGGCCGACCTGCAGGCGCCCGCCGGAACCGCGCCGCTCCCGCTCGGAACCAACTCCACCCCGGCAAGCTTCTCACTGGCCGGCGCGGCATCTGCGGACCTCGGGGTGCATACCAAGCGCGGGCGGGCCAAAGAAGCACTTTTGCTCGTGGAAACCCCCGGTCCCGGGACGATCACCGCGACCGCGACCGGCCGCGTAGCGACGATCGCCAGGGTGTCGCGAAAGCGATCGAAGCCCAAGCCCAAGCGCCCGGTCGTACTTGCGCGCGCAAGCACGACCGCACAGGCTGAGGGCACGACGACCGTCGTCCTGCACCTCCGCGGCCAATACGCGAAGGGCCTCGCACGCTCCCACCACATTGCCGCCAACGTCGTCGTCGACTTCAGTCCGCGTGGTGGAGGCGAAGCGCTGTCAAGCGAAGCCTCGGTCACGTTTTACGCAGCTTCGCAGCGCGCCGGCAAGCGGGCGTCGCGCTGACGCGAGCCCATCGTTGTTACCGCGGTGTCACGGACTTGTAGCGAAGTTGTGAACTCGTGCCCGTGCGGCGTTCGCGCGTGTAGGGTCTTTGGCCGTCAGACGCGACCGTGGTCGGCAACGATCGACCGGCCGCGACCCGTCAGCGCAGCGATCCGTGTCGCTCAAGGACACGAAAGAAAGGACCGCTCCTCTCCATGCTTCTCGCCCGATCCCTGACCCGCCCCAGCGTCGTCACGCCATTCGCGCTCGGCCTAGCTGTGGTGGCATCCGCTTTGGTGCTGCTGGCCGGTGCGCCCGCCGCGGCGCACGCGGAATTCGCTGAAGCGCTCAGCAGGCCGTGCACCGGTGCTGCCATCGGGGGCGAGGGCTCGTCGGCGCAGAAGATCGTTCAGCAAGAAGTCTGGATCCCCCAGACTTTTAAGAATTACTGCGAACGGGAAGGCCAGACGGCGCCCACCGTGACGTACGACCCGGACGGCAGTAGCTGTGGATTGGGCGCGTTCGGAGCCGGAGGCACCAACCTGGGTTGTACCTATAATCCGGCCGAACAGGAAGCGGGCGGCGCGCGCAACGCGACGACCCGGTTTGCTGCAACCGACGCGCCGCCCAGCGAAACTCAGGAGAACGAGATGGAAGCCGCCGGCGGCCCCAACCCGGGGAGGTTGCACGTGTTGCCGGTGGCGTCCTTCGCTGCCACCGTCGTCGTACATTTCCCCGAAGGATGCGAGTTGGAAAACCCGGAACAGCACGGTGGCAACGGTGACACAACCACCGGTGGTCCCAACGATCCCACAGGCAAGGAAACGGACGACACCTTCAAGGAAGGAACGCTCCGTGTGCATATACCCGCGGCTGTGCTTGAGCGGATCTGGAGGGGAAAGCCGACCACCTGGGGGGAAGTCGTCGAAACCAGCGGTGGCACCATTCATATGCACGATGGCGGCGCAGAAAGGCCCACGGCGCCGCTTGAGGTCGCGGAAGGGATCAGCGAATGCAAGAACGTCCCTGTGCGCCGAATCGTCCGCTTTGACGGTTCCGGGACGACCTACAACTTCAAGGCGTACCTGAGTCTGCTCCCGGGCGCGCAGACCACCGGGAACATCTGGAAAGAAGCGCCCGTGTTTGGCACCAACACCAAATGGCCGTTGACCGAAAGCCAGATCGAAACGCCACCGCCGGTTAATGCGAAGAGTGAATGCACGATCGCCGCTTCGGCAAATCACATCTGCACGGGTCTGGCCAATGGAAACGAATTCGTCGCAAAGGCGGTGAAGGCAACGGACGGTTCGATCGGCTACGTCGATCTGGCGACGGCACGCAAGGAAGCGTTTGCGCTGGAACCAAACCCCAATGCTGAAACTGAACCCAGCAGGGACCAGTCCTACTACTGGGTTCCGCTTCAGACCATCAATCCGAATGAAGTCCAAGAAGGTAAGGAAGGCGTGGGTGTAAACTACGTCGAGCCCTCACTGAATCCCAAGCTCAATCTCGCCTCGGAAACCAAGGAACCTGGAGCAAACTGTGAGGGGGCCGACTATCGCGGCGCGCCCCCCGGGGCGGACCCGACGCTGGGCGACTGGTTTGAAGCCTATGCGACGGGTAGCCTCAACGATGTCACATACCCCGCGTGCGGTATTACGTACGACCTAGCGTGGGATGACGACGCGACCGTGTACGGAGACAGCGAGGCAGAAGAAGGCAAGGCTCGTACGGTCAAGGACTACCTCACGGCTGTCACCTCCATCGAAGGACAGGAAAATATTCTGGCTGCCAACTACGGCGACCTGTCGCCGACGTTGCAGGCAATCGCGCGCAAGGGGGTCGCGGCGATCGGGTGGGACAAGGAAGGCAAGCCCACCGGTGGTGGTGGTGGAGGAGGAGGAGGTTCCGAAGAACACCACACCACGACGACCACCGTGTCCACCAGCACCTCCGCTCAGACCTCGACGGTACAGCCGAGTAACGTTTTTACGGTCGCAAGCGCCAAGGTCAAGGGCGGCGACATCGTGATGTCCGTGGTGCTGCCGCAAGCTGGAGAGATCGCGATCAAGGCAACAAGCGGTTCGCTGACGGTGTCGAGCGTGACGTCGAGCGTTGCCGGTGGCCAGGGTACGGTGAATTTGCCGATCTCGGCGGCGGCCTCCAAGAAGGTCACCAAGAGCAAGAGCGGCAAGCTCAAGGTCACGATCACGATCACCTATACGCCGACCGGCGGTACGGCCGCTGAGAAGACCGTCACGCTGACGCTCACCAAGGCAAGCGTCGCGCAGGGCAAGAAAAAGCGCAAGCACGCTCGCCACAAGAAGCGCTAGTGCCCGGTACCGCGCCAGGCAATCGGCCGCAGGTTCCGCGCCGTCGGCGCGGCGCTGCCGCCGCCGAACCGCAGGTCAGCTCGGGCCTCGCGCGCAAGCGCAATCCGACCCGGGCGTTTCTGATCGAGCTCGGTGGCTTCTTACGCCGCCTGCTGCTGAAGGACTTGCTCTCGACGCTGCTTGCCGTGGGTGCAATCGCCTTGGCGATTGCCTTCTTTACGCTGCTCGGCTCGATCGGTCCGTCCAGCGAAGGCACAGAACTCCCGTTCAGCCGCGTACTGGTTCTGGCCGAACACCGGGAGGTCTTGAGCGCCACGCTGCTCGATCACGACGACCGCGTACAGCTTGTGGTCAAGCCCCTGACGACAGCTGGCGAAAGCAGGGAAGCGACCGGTGGTGTGGCGCCCGCGGGCGCCATCGCTGGAAGCACGCTGACGGCTGGTACCAAGTACTGGGCCGCCTACCCGAGCTCGGGTGCGCAGACCCAGCAGCTCTTGACCACGCTTGAGAGCCATGGTGCGGTCGTCGCCGTTGACCAGCAGAGCTACAAGCCCACACGCGAGATCGTGGTGCAGTTCTTGATCCCGATCCTGCTGCTGGTGTGCCTGTTCGCGCTGTTCATGCGCGCCGGCGCCGATGGCGGTGCCGGCGGGATCGCGGCGTTCTCCAAGTTCACCGGCCGCGGGCGCCGCGGCGGTGCGGGCACCGCGGACCGGGTTACCTTCGGCGACGTGGCCGGCGTCGGCGAGGCCGTGGCCGAGCTGCGCGAGATACGCGACTACCTCGCAGATCCCACGCGCTATCTGGCGGTGGGGGCGGCGGCGCCGAAGGGCGTGCTGCTGGTCGGGCCGCCCGGCACCGGCAAGACTTTGATCGCCAAGGCCGTGGCCGGCGAGGCCGACGCTGCGTTCTTCTCGCTGTCGGGGTCGGACTTTGTCGAGTCGCTCGTCGGGGTTGGCGCTGCCCGCGTGCGCGACCTCTTTCGCAAGGCCCGCAAAGCGGCCCCCGCGATCGTGTTCATCGACGAGCTCGATGCGGCCGGACGTAAGCGCGGTGCCGGCATCGGTCAGGGCAACGACGAGCGCGAGCAGACGCTCAACCAGATTCTCGTCGAGATGGACGGGTTCTCCGGCGACGGTGGTCTGGTGGTGATGGGAGCCACCAACCGTCCCGACATCCTCGATCCCGCCCTGTTGCGCCCGGGACGGTTCGACCGCCAGGTGACCATCGACAACCCCGACCTGCACGGGCGGCTGGAGATCCTGCGGCTGCACGGCGCCAAGCGGCCGCTGGCACCCGATGCGTCGCTTGAGGAGATCGCACGCCAGACGCCAGGTTTCAGCGGTGCCGAGCTTGCCAACGTGATCAACGAGGCGGCGCTGCTGAGCGTGCGTGCCGGCGAGATCACAATCGACCAGGCCTCGCTTGAGGAGGCGATCGACCGGGTCGTCGCCGGCCCGGCCAAGCGGCACGTGCTCAGCCACGACGAGCGCATGCGCATCGCGGTCCACGAGTCTGCCCACGCGGTCGTTGCCAGGGCGCTCGGCCAGGCCAGCTCGACGGGCAAGCTGTCGATCGTGGCGCGCGGGCGCACCCTGGGCACCGCCGCCCACATGCTCGTCGATCGCGATCAGGTTCTTGCCTCCGAGCCCGATCTGCTGATCCAACTGGTCGTGATGGTGGCCGGCGCGGCCGGTGAGCGGATTTCGTTCGGCCACTTCTCGACAGGCGTCAGCGACGACCTGCATGCGGCCACTGCGTTGGCACGCTCGATGGTGACCTCCTACGGCATGTCCGAGGCGCTCGGTCCGGTGACGATCGGCGAACGCGGCGGGGAGGTGTTCCTCGGCGCCTCGCTCCAGGACCTCGGCTCGGTTGGTCCCTCGACGCTCGACCTGATCGACCGCGAGGTTGAGCGTCTGGTCGGGGACGCCGAACAACGTGCCGTCGCAGTCCTCGATCGCAACTGGCAGGCGGTTGAGGAGACGGCCAGCACGCTGTTGGAGCAGGAGACGCTCGCGGGCGTCGCGCTTGATGCGGTGCTGTCGACGGTGGAGGAGATGACGCTCGATGATCTACGGGATATCCGGCACGGTGCCGCCGATCCAGATCCCGAGGTTGAGTCCTGATGGGCATGTGCAGCGGGCCACGAGAGAGGGCGCGCGCGCGTGCACGCCGGTGAGCGCACGGGTCTGGATCCCGGGAGTGATGCATCTGCCCTTGTCTTGGTGGGCGACCCTGACGTCGGCGCGCCCGGCGGTTGCGGTGGGCTTGCTGGTCGCGCTCGCCTTGCTGCTCGCGCAGGGCGCCGCATTGATCGAGCCTGAGGCGGCTTCAGCCGCAGCGCAGTGGCGGTTGGAACAGCCGCCACCGCCCGCGGGGTCGGTCTTCAATGCGCCCCTCGGCAAGGTTGACGACCTCGAGTTCTACGCTCCCAACGAGGGCCTCATGAGCGTCGAGGGCAACGGACTGCTGCCCGCCGGCCTGTTCTTCTGGAACGGTCGCGTCTGGCACGAGCTTTCGACCGTGTGTGGCGGCTCCGGGGGGGTCTCGCGGATCGCCTGGGCGGGCCCGGACGAGTTCTGGGTGATCACGTCTCCGAGCGAGCCGCGGGTCGGTGCGGGGGTTGCCCTGTGCCACTTCAAGGACGGCGAAGTCGTCGGCTCCTACTCGACCCCCTACGAGTCCTCCGATCCCTTTCAGCACATGGACGCCGCGGCCTGTGACGGACCGAACGATTGCTGGTTTGCCGGCGTTGGCAGCCAAGATCCTTCCGGGCAGCGCGTCGGCGCCTTCCACCTGCACTGGAACGGTCAGACCCTGACCACCTCCTACCAACCTCAGGGTCGCGGCGTGAGTGCGCTCGCGTTCTTCAGATCCCCCGCTGAAGCGCTCCGGGGCGAACCCGGAACCTTCTACGAGTCGACCTTCGTCGGTCAGGCTGCCGGCGACCGCAGCGACCCGGTTGCGCTGGCGACCCCCGAGTCCCGCGGGCCTGTCCTGATCCACCGCCTCGAAGGCGAAACCTTCACCGACGTGAACTTCGCATCGGTCTTCGCGGGCCTTGAACAGGAGGGTGTGCCGGAAGCAGGGGATGAGCTGCTCTCAGCCCATTCCGAAGGCACCGAAATCTGGTTCTCCGGTGGCGGCGCGGCTTCGGGACCGACGGCGCCCACAGAAGGCTCGCAGCCGGAATCGGTGCCAAGCCCGCCCCTTGTTCTCCGTAACAAGCCCGAATCGTCGGAATTCGAACTCGTCGACCTCGAAAACCAGCTTTCGACAGAACCGTCGCCGTTCTCCTCCGAAGACCGCTTTGTCGACGTCGCTCCCGTGCCGGGGCGCGCAGCGGCATGGGTTGCCGATCAGGCCCTGCGCGAAACCGGAAGCACTACTGGCAAGGCGAGGGTGGCGTTGATTGGGGCGGGCTCCGAAAGGCCCGCGCCCCGCCTCTACACGCTGCCTGCGAGCGGAGCCGGACGGGGCGCTGCGCAGCTGGTCGCCAGCACCGGACCCGAAGAAGCATGGATGGTGACGTCCGCCGGGTGGGTGTTTCACTACACCAACGGCGCGGTGCTCCCCGAAGACACCGACCCCTACTGGGCGGGCACGATCACGGTTCGCCCCAACGAGGCCGTTGCCCAGTTTGTTCCGGATATACCGCCGCCCGATGACGCCGAACTGTTCGCACCGCCACCGGTCGCAGTCGAACCTGTCGCCAAAGCGGTGTCCCAAGCGCCCGAACGGGAGGTCATTCCGGCGCTGTTGGAACACATCACCGTTGTCCGCCGCGGTCTGACGGTGATTGTGAATTTCAAGCTGACGCGTTTGGCTGACGTGCAGCTGGTCGCCAAGCGCCACGGCACGGTCATTGCGCGCACGGCTCGGCGGCGGCTTAAGCCCGGCCGCCACGATCTGCAGCTGGCGTTTTCCCGTGCCTCCTGGCCCACGGCACTCGGTTTCAAAACCAAGGAGTTGACCAAGCCCAAGCCCGTGCCTGTCCCCGGTGGATCGGGCGAAAGCAAGACGACGGGGCCCAACGTCGTGAGCACGAGCGCGCACTGGCTGACCGGCGTCCACGGCGCGATCGCGACCGGATGATGGCTGCCATCATGCGCACGCGCGTGCCAAGGAGCCTGGCGGTGCGGCTCCTGCCTCTGACCGTGGGCGTCGGGGCCATCGTCGTGCTTGGACTCCATCTCCGCGGTCACGGCGGCGCTCTGGCCGCCGGCGGCGCCAGCGCGACCGCCGCCGGCGCGTCGGCTGTAACCCCTCAACCGGTGCTTGGAACCGCCGATCGGGGCACGGTGTTGATGGGTGCTGCGACGTCAGGGGAACCCGGCGAATCCTGGGCTTACCGGGTCCTACCGGACGACGTTGACGTGCCGGCCTCTGCATCCACCGCGAGCGGCAGCGGCACATCCGGGCAGCTCGTCTTCGAGCGTGCCACCGATGCCACTCCCGATTGGTCGATCTACGAAACGCCGCTGGGCGAAAGCGGGCAGCCTTATCGCGGCATGCAGCCGAACCGCCTCTCGGCGCGCATCACTGCCCGCGGCGGCGGCGTGTTGGTCGGCGAGGACTCGACCCGCAAGCCGGGCGAGCGCGTCGTCGTGCTGGTGCGCAACCCCGGCCCCAGCGGTCGCTTCCAGATGGTGCCTGAACCGCCTGTTGGTGGCGTAATGGCCAATCCGCCCACCGGGGTGTTGATGGCAGCGGGCGAAGGCGGGGAAGCAGATCCTGAGGTGATCGCGACCGACGAAGGTTCACGGGCCGTGGTCGACGCGGCGGTCGAAAACGGAGCGCGCACGGAAGCCTTCTTCGGCGTGCTCGGGCGCGCTCGCGACGAAGCTGTAGCTCGTTGGAACGGCGAAAGCTGGACGCGCGAGCCGATCCAGCTGCCAGTGGGCTACGCGGGTGCCTTCACGATCGTGGGGATCGCGGGCTCCTCGCCGCAGAACATGTGGCTGCTCGGCCAGGCCAGTCCCGAAAGCGGCCTCGGGATCATGCTGTTCAAGCGGGTCAAGGGCGAATCCGGCCAGTTCGACTGGACGCCGGTCGAACTCGGGCCTTCGGGATCGCAAGGCCGGCTGTTCGCCGCGGCGCAGACCCACGCATCGGATGTCGAAATCGAAGACGTGGCGCCGCTGGGCGGCGAGGCGCAGCCTTTGACCGTCTCCAAACAGGGTGTCTGGATCGACGGCAACCTGCACGCTGCAGGTGGTGGCAGCGACGGCTATGACTTCACCCTCTATTACGATATTCCCGCCGGCGAAGTATCTGAAATACCGCATGGCGAAGTCACGGGCAGCTGGTGTGACGCGGACAAAACCGACGGCTCGAAATTGTGCGACTACCGGCTGAACGCACGCTTCGGCAGGCTGGCCGGCTACCGCAGTTTCGCTTTCGAAAACGGCTCGCAGTACGGCGGGCGCG